>JBCCWH010000003.1:0-92635 GCA_039193915.1 Planctomycetota bacterium | reverse complement strand
GATCGCAGCGCAACCCACCGAGCGATGCCAAGAGAGTCGCGGACACCCGGTGGGTTGCGCTGCGCTCCACCCACCCTACCGCTCACTCCGCAGGCAACGCCGCCGGCTCCCAGCGGACCTGCGTCGCGCCGAGCACGGTCCCTGTCGCGAAAGCGAGGTCGATCTGCGCAATCTGATAGTCCACCAGCGCCCGCACCTCGCTCGACTGCGCATCCGCCAGCCGGGTCTGGGCGTCCTGCACATCGGTCGAGGTGTTGAGCCCTTGATCGAACTGCCGCTGCTCGGCCGCGAGCACCCGGGCCGCGAGGATCGCCGACTGCCGGCTGGCGAGCACACGCTGCCAGGCCGCGTCGAGGGTGTCGACGGCGTCGAGGACTTCCTGCCTGATCTGCGCCTCGCGCTGCTGACGTGTCGCGAGTCGTTGTAGCCGCGTCAACAGTGCACGGGTCAGCGCGGCCTTGGCTGCCTGATTGCCCAGCGGGACTTCGAAGCGGAGCCCGAGCGTGTGGCCGTCGAAGTTCTCTTCGTAGTCCTGACGGAACGCATCACCGAAATCGTCGCCCAACCCGTTGCGGGTGTAACGATACTCGAACGCCGCCAGCGGGAGCGTGCCGTTGCGTGCGACTTCGATGTTGAGCGCGTCCTGCGCAAGTGCGAGCTCAATCTCAAGAAGCTCAAGCCGACCCGCCATCGCGTCGGCGAGCAATGCGTCCTCGGGCAGGTCGTAGGCAACAGGGTTCGCGGGCGTCAGCGGGATCAACGCGGTCGGGCCACGCATAGGCAGCTCGGGCATGTTGAGCAAGCGTTTGAGATCACGCTCGCGCTGGCGGACCTGGTTTTCCGCGACGATGATGGCTTCAAGTCCATCCGCAACCCCCGACTCGGCCCGCATGATCTCGATCTCGGCCGCGTCGCCATTCTCGACCAGACGCTTGGCACGTTCGAGCTGCGCCATCGCGAGCTCGTGCTGCTGCTGGCGGACCTCCAACTCACGCTGCGCCGCGTACAGCCGCCAGTACAGGCGGTCGACCGCGGTCAGGGCACGGATCACTTCGAGCTTCGTGCGGGCGTTGGATTGCTGCGCGCTGAGCCGAGCGATCTGGATCGGCGCGGCGTTGACCCGGACCCCGGCGTTGCGCAGCAGGTTCTGGCTCAGCGAGATACGCATGTCCGATGTGAACGACGGGTTGAGCGTGGAGAACTGGTTGTCCGTCTCAAAACGGCTGCCCGTAAAGTCGACCGTCACGGTCCCGCCCGCGCGCGTAGGGACACGGACGCCGAGGTTCGTGCTGGCCGAAGTCGTCTCGCCCCCCTCGAGGTTGCTGGCAGTGGGCGACTCGTTGTCGGCGTAGTTGATCGAGCCGAAGAACAACGCCTCGAAACGCGCCTCGGCCTCGGTCACGCCGGCTTCCGCAATCGCGGGGTCCACCAGCGCGACCTGAAGATCGAGGTTGTGCTCCAACGCCCAGGCCCGGCACTGCTCAAGCGTGATCTCCATCTCCACCGGCGGGGGCGCGGCGGGCTCATCCCGCGCGGGGGCGTCGTCTGCATCGGCCTCGTAGTTTTCCAGCCGCACGGGGTCGATCCGCCGCAGCCGGTCGCGCATGCCGTCCGAAGTCAGCGGGCTGTCGGCGAATGGGTCGTGCACACATCCGGATAGCAGCGCCGATGACACGACCAGCACCGTCGACAGCACACGGGCAGCATTACTCATGGCGAAGTGCCTCAATGGGGTTGAGCCGAGCGGCTTTGATCGCGGGGAACAGCCCAAACGTTACGCCGACCGCGCCGGAGAAGCCCAGCGAGAGGACGACCGCCCACGCGGGGATGTAGGCCTGGTCGAGTTGGGCGTTGGGGATCTTCTGAAGCAGCGTCGTCATACCCTGCCCGCCGAGGATACCGATGAGCCCGCCGAGCGAACACAACGTGACCGCCTCAACCAAAAACTGAAGCAGGATCGCAGCAGGCCTTGCGCCCACCGCCTTGCGCAGCCCGATCTCGCGTGTACGTTCGCTTACCGACACCAGCATGATGTTCATAATCCCGATCCCCCCGACCAGCAGCGAGACACTGACGATCCCCCCCGCCACCGCCGTCACACCCGCGGCCATCGCGTTGAACTGCTCGAGATAAGCACTCAGCACCTCGACCTCGAACGTGTCGGGCTCGTCAGGCTTCAAATCACGAGACTGCCGTAGGAAGAACCGCACCTCCGCGCGGGCCTCGTCAGCGACCTCGGGGCTCCGTGCGTTCGCAATCACATACATGAACGGGTCGGTCGCGTCCCACAGCGTTTTGAACGGAACAAAGACCTCGCTGGCAACCCCGCCGCCGCCAAACATTCCGCCGATGTCCTTGGGCGGCTCGACCATACCGATGATTTCAAATCGGCGATTCAGCATGTAGACCGATTCGCCCACCGGGTTTCGCGGAAGGCGCAGCTCATCGCGTGTCTTCTCGGTAATCAGGCAAACGGGTCGGGCGTTGTAATCATCCACCACACTAAACGGCCGGCCGAGTGTGACACTGCGTCCCTCGATCTCATGCCACGCGGGGTCGATCCCCTTCAGCGATGCGCTATCGATCGTTTTTTCACCAAAGGTCATCGCCGTGCTGTTCTCGGCCATCCGCGTAAACGACGCGACCGACGGCGTGTGCTCCAGCATCCCCGCAAAATGGCCGGGTGAGAAACGGATGACATTCCACTCCGCGTCCTTCTTGGGCCCCTCGTCGGGGTGGTCGGGGAAGATGAACATCTTGTTCGTGCCGAAGGATTCGAAGTCGGAGAGCACCTTCGCCTTGAGCCCGGTGAGCGCGGCGATGACCGCTGTGACCGACGCGATGCCAATCACGATCCCGAGCGTTGCGAGGATCGACCGTGTCTTGTTCGCCCAGATCTGCCCCACCGCCAGGAGGAAGCTGACCAGCACAAACCGGAGCATGCGGAACGGGAACGTGAGAAAAGTGATCACCGGCGACCCCCTGATGGTTCGGGGGCACCGCCGGCCTGCTGAAGCGGGCTCCGTCTTGTGGGGATCAACGATGCGACCTCGTCTTGTTCAACAGGAAGATCAGACGCGACCTTGCCGTCACGCATCCGGATCACCCGCTTCGCGTGCGCCGCGACGTCCGCTTCGTGGGTCACCATCAGTACCGTGTGCCCCTGCGCGTGCAGTTCGTCGAACAGTTCCAGGATTTCGTGGCTGGTCTTCGAGTCCAGGTTCCCCGTCGGCTCATCCGCCAGCAGGATGCTCGGCTCATTAATCAGCGCCCGCGCGATCGCGACCCGCTGCTTCTGCCCGCCCGAAAGCTGACTGGGCTTGTGCGACGAGCGGTCTTTCAAGCCGACACGGTCGAGGGCTTTGAGCGCCTTCTTCCGCATCCCCGCCCAGCCCTTGCGGCTGTACATCATCGGCAGCGCGACGTTTTTCCACGCCGGCGTACGCGGCATCAGCTCAAACGACTGAAACACGAACCCGATCCGCTCGTTACGCACCCGCGACTGCGCGGCCGCGCCCATCTTGCTCGTATTATCCCCCGCAAGGAAGTACGACCCCGCCGTCGGCCGATCCAGGCAGCCGAGCATGTTCATCAGCGTACTCTTGCCCGAGCCCGAGCTGCCCATGATCGCGACATACTCGCCCTCATCCACACTGATATCTACGCCGTCGAGTGCATGCACACGCTCGACGCCCATCTTGTAGATCTTCGTGATGCCTTGGAGTTGGATGAGCAAGTGGAAACAGATCTCCGGATGGGATGGCAAAACTGAAACAAAGCCGAGCGCGACGCGTCTGGGCTTCACTCGGGGGCGTCATCTCCTTCAGGCTCCGGCTCGGCTTCGACGTCCTCCCCATCGAGCCGACCGATCTCGATCGCGTCGCCGTGCTGCAAAGACTCAAGCACCGCGTAGGGGCCGGTCACGATTTGCGTGTCCGCATCAAGCCCCTCCAACACGATTGTGTTCAAGCTGTCAGACGCACCGATCCGTACAGGCATCGCCACCGCCCTGCCGTCTTCAACACGAAACACCACAATCGTGTTCGCACGCGTCGGGTCGATCAGCGGGTTGTCCTTGCGGACCTCGGCCGGCAGGTCGTCGACAGGCCGACTCACCACCGCCTGGCTGGGGATCAGGACCGCGCCCTCGTGCTTGCGGACCTCAACCTCGACATCGGCGGTCAGGCCCGACCGGATGAACTCCTCGGATTCGTCGAGCAGCACCTTCGTCTCGAAGTACTGCGAGCCCGTCGCATTGGCAACCGACAGCGCTACGCTCTGCACACACCCCGTAAAGACCTTGCCGGGGTAGGCGATCAAGCGGACATTGACGTGTTGGCCCGGCTCGACATCCCTGATGTTCGCCTCGTCGATCCGCGCGACCACGAGCATGCGCGAGAGGTCGGCGACTTCGAGCAGCACCGTGCCCGGGTTGTTCATCGTGCCGGTGATCGCGATTTCGCCGACATCGACATTCAGCCGCGTCACCACGCCGTTGATCGGCGTGCGGATCGTGGTGTAGTTGAGCAGTTCGTCGATCTGGCGGATGTCGGCCTCGGCGGCCTCGATGTTGAACCGGCTGACCTCCAGCCCAAGCCGGGCCGCTTCGAGCGACGCAGACTCGGATTCGTAGCGCGACGCCAACTCATCCACCGTCCGCTGAGCCTGCTCGAGCACCTTCTCGCTGACATCGCCCGTCTCATGCAGCGCCTGCTGGCGTTCGAGTTCACGCCTGGCGTCTTCCAGGGTCGTGTGTGTCCCGTCCAGCGCGGCCTCGGACGCGGCGATCCGCTGTTCCTCCACAGCGACCGATGCGATCAGGCCGTCGCGTCGCTTCTGCGCAGACTCAAGCTGTGCCTGGATATCAGAGTCGTCCAGCGCGACCAGCAGCGACGGGCCATCAGGCCCATCGACATAGACCTCGTCGCCCTCCTTGTAGGGCAGGTCAACGATCCGGGCGGACACGCGGGCACTGATCTCAACTTTCGTAAGCGGCTCGACCACACCCGGCGCGGAGATGGTCTCGACCATTTCGCCCGTCGTGATGGTCTGCACCCAGACCGTCGTCGACAAGTCCGCGCCGGCCTGCATCCGCTGGCCAACCAGCCTCACCCCGACGCCCGCGAGGATGCCGAGTACGACAACGATCCCAACCACCCACATCAATGCTTTCAGCATGCCATTCCTTCAGACAGATAGGACACCACGGAAATCCGCCGCGGACCAGTGGCGGCCGCCTCGATCTCGAGATGGAAGGCACGGAGGCCCTCTCGGCTAAGCCGACCATTATCCTACGTCGGGCCGGGCCGCCGGGTTGGGAAGAATGCAGATGTTTTTACCTATCGTGCGATTCGCAGCCGCAGAGACTCAGGGCAACCGGCAACTGCGCCCCGAGCAGACGACAGATAGCGCGATACCACGCCGCTACCCCAATGGAGCCAAGCACCGGCAACGCTAGAGCGACGCGGCTGGCTACAAGGTATGGATTTCATTGCGTCAGGCGTCTAGGCCAGCACACCGCGCTGCGTCAGCAGGTCAACGATCTTCTGCACCGCGACATCGACGGTGAGTTCATCAGTCTCGATCGTCAATGCGGGGGCATTCGGCGGTTCGTAGGGTGCCGCCATATCACTGAACGCAGCCATCTCTTTGTTGGTGCCCGCGAATTCTTCGCTGCGTGCACGCTCACGGCAGACGTCTTCGGGCGCGTCGAGGTAGACCTCGATGAACCGATCCTCACCCACAATGTCCCGCGCCATCGCGCGGTCCTCGGCTGAGGGTGAGAGGAACGCACATACCGCGATGTGGCCGGTCTCATTGAAGAGCTTGGCGGCCTCGGCAGCGCGGCGGAGGTTCTCACGCCGGTCGTCTTGATGGAAGTCCAGGTCGGAGCTGAGCCCCAGCCGGGCGTTTCGGCCATCCAGCACGGCGGCCGACTTACCCTCGTCAAACAGTCGGCGTTCGAGCGCGTAGGCGATCGGGCTCTTGCCCGCGCCGGTGAGCCCGGTCAGCCAGACGGTCGCGGGTTTGTGGCCCAGACGCGTCGCGCGTTCCTCGGCCGAGATCAGCGACTCGTGACAACGCACCTGCGTGCCGCGCTGCTCGGCGATCTGCCGACGCTTGCTCGCCGCGCTGTCCGGGTCGCGGTTGAGGATCATCCCGGCCCCGACCGTGCTGTTGGTCAGCTTGTCGATGACGATGAAGCCGCCGGTCCCGCGGTTGCGGGAGTACGGGTCGAAGCACAGCGGCTTGGCGACCTCGACCACGATGCGGCCGATCTCGTTGAGCCCGAGTTGGTCGGTGTCGTTGTCGCGATGCAGCGTGTTGACATCCATCCGGTAGCGGAGGTCGGAGACGACCGCGTTGGTGGTCTGCGTCGTGTGTTTGATGAGATACTGCTTGCCGGGCGTGAGCGGCTCCTCCGCCATCCAAACCACCATCGCCTCGAAGGCCTGGTCGACCTTGGGGACGTTATTGGGGTGGACGAGCATATCGCCACGCGAGACGTCGATCTCGTCTTCAAGCACGATCGTCGGCGCCAGCGGGGCATTCGCCTCGTCGAGGTCTCCATCGCGGGTGACGATGCGCTTGACCTTGCTCGTCTTGCGGGATGGGAGTGCCATCACCTCGTCGCCGGCGCGGACCACGCCCGACGCGATCGTGCCCGCGAACCCGCGGAAATCGAGGTCGGGCCGATTGACGTACTGCACCGGGAAGCGGAAATCGATGAGGTTGCGGTCGCTGGCGATATGCACGTTTTCCAAGAGGTGCATCAGCGTCCCGCCCGAGTACCAGGGCGTGTTCTCGCTGGGGTTCACGACGTTGTCGCCCTGCAACGCGGACATCGGCACAAAGCGGATGTCGGGCAGCTCGAGCTTCGCGGCGAACGCGGAGTAGTCGCGCTTGATGTCCTCGTAGACCTGTTCGCTGAAGTCGACCAGGTCCATCTTGTTGACCGCGACGACGACGTGCTTGATACCGAGCAGCGACGCGATGAACGAGTGCCGACGGGTCTGCGTCTGCACCCCGTGACGCGCATCGATGAGGATGATCGCGAGGTCGCAGGTCGAAGCCCCCGTCGCCATGTTGCGGGTGTACTGCTCGTGGCCGGGCGTGTCGGCGATGATGAACTTGCGCTTGGCGGTCGAGAAGTAGCGGTAGGCCACATCGATGGTGATGCCCTGCTCACGCTCGGCCTTGAGCCCGTCGGTCAGCAGCGCCGGGTCGAAGTCCCCGCCCGTCGTACCAAACTTCTTGGAGTCGGCCGTGACCGCAGCGAGCTGGTCTTCGTAGACCATCTTCGAGTCGTACAGCAGCCGACCGATGAGTGTGGACTTGCCGTCGTCGACCGACCCGCAGGTCAGGAAGCGCAGCAGCTCCTTGTGCTCGTGCTGCTTGAGGTAGCCGAGGATGTCGCTCTCGATAAGTTCGCTCTGGTGTGACATAGTTGTTAGGGCCTAGGGCCTAGGGCCTAGGAAGAGTGTCGTCCTTCCGCGACTTTCTTGATGAGACCAGTGAGCATCTTGCCGACTTCCTGGCACAGTTCCCAGCATGGGACTGCATGTTCTCGTTCGATCCGTTTTACACGTACTGCGGCAATCAACTGAGTTTCTAGCTCTGCGAGCGATCCACGGGCATAAGACAGATGCTTCAAGTAATCACCGCCGTGGCTTCGGGAATAGCCCTCTGCGATATTGGAAGGGATCGAGATTGCAGAGCGCTGCATCTGACTTACCAACCCAAATCGTTCATCCGTAGGCATCCGGTCAGTCAGTCGGTAGACTTCTTCCACCAACTCCATCCCCCGCTCCCACACCAACAAGCTCCGATACCCCTTGCTGTCCATCCCGTTTTTCCTAGGCTCTAGGCCCTAGCGCCTAGCGACTAGAAGTACCCTTCGATCTTCTTCTGCTCCATCGACGCGGCCTGGTCGTGGTCGATGACTCGGCCTTCGCGTTCGCTCTTGGTCGCGACGAGCATCTCCTGGATGATCGTCGGCAGGTCGTCGGCATCACTCTCGACCGCGCCAGTCAGCGGGTAGCAGCCCAGTGTGCGGAAGCGGACCTGCTTCATCATCGGGGTCTCGCCGGGCTCCAGCGGCATGCGGTCGTCGTCCACCATGATGAGCGTGCCGTCGCGTTCGACAACCGGGCGCTCGGCGGCGAAGTACAGCGGGACCAGCGGGATGCTCTCAAGGTAGACATACTGCCAGACGTCCAACTCGGTCCAGTTACTCAGCGGGAAGACGCGGATCGACTCGCCCTTGTTGACCGTCGAGTTGTAGAGGTTCCACAGCTCGGGCCTTTGGTTTTTTGGGTCCCAGCGATGGTTTTTGTCGCGGAAGGAGTAGACGCGTTCTTTGGCGCGGGATTTTTCTTCGTCACGGCGGGCACCGCCAAACGCGGCGTCGAACTTGTACTTGTTGAGGGCCTGCTTGAGCGCCTGGGTCTTCATGATGTCGGTGTGCTTGGCCGAGCCGACGGTGAAGGGGTTGATGTTGTTCCTGACGCCTTCTTCATTCGAGTAGCGCAGCAGCTCGAGGTCGTACTCTTTGGCGACCCAGTCACGGAACTTGTACATCTCCTGGAACTTCCAGGTGGTGTCCACGTGGAGCAGCGGGAACGGCAGCTTGCCGGGCGCAAAGGCCTTGAGCGCCAGCCAGAGCATGACCATCGAGTCTTTGCCCAGGCTGAAGAGCATGACGGGGTTTTCGAACTCCGCGGCGACCTCACGGATGATGTGGATCGACTCGGCTTCGAGCTGCTTGAGGTGTGTCAGGTTCTGCGGGCTCACGGCCTGGCTCACGGGGTGGTTTGATCGGGGAAACGGGTTACCGGACGCGAATCGTGCATCGCCCGGGCCACTCATGGGGTTGTATCGGCCAGCCGGGGGCCGAACATCGCCGGACCCTCCATGTTAGAGGCAATTTGTATGCGGTGCAGTGCCCCCGCCGATCGGTCTGGCAACGGACAAGCCATCGGCCTGGCTACCGCCCCATCGTGTTCTGCCTGCGTTGTCCTGCCCGCGGGGGGGGCTTATCATGGCCGGCGAAGGACGGATACCCGGGCGACCGGGAGTCACAGAAGCAGAGGAACACCGATGGCCGCACCCGAAGACCGCTACTACCTGTCCAGCCACGAGTGGCACAAGCCCGACGGTGACCACGTCCTGGTCGGCATCAGTAAGTTCGCCGTCGATGAGCTGACCGACATCACCTACCTGGAAGTCGAAAAAGACAGCGGCGAGATCGCAGCGGGCGAGACCTTCGGCGAGGTCGAATCGGTCAAGGCCACCAGCGAGCTATACAGCGGGATCGATGGCGAAGTCGTCGATGTCAACCAGGAAGTCATCGACAACCCCGCCCTGCTCAACGAAGACTGCTACGACGCCGGCTGGATCCTGAAGATCAAGCCCAGCGATCCCGAGCAGGTCAAGTCCCTGCTCAACGCCGCGGACTATAGCGCCCAGAACAACGACTAAGCACCCACACCTCACGATCGCGATACTGTCATGGATGACTTGTCGGCCCCATTCACCGCCAACCCGGCCCCCCGCATGATCGTCGATCTCCATACCCGCATGTGGAACACGACGGACCAACTGGGACGCCCTGTCGCGGCCCAGATGCGCCGCCGACGCGTCGAGGCCTGGGACGACCACACCGCCGACCCCGAAGGCCACCACGAGGCGATGAAACCCGTCGACCGCGCGGTCGTCCTGGGGTTTGAGAGCAAGGCCCTGGGCGGGCATATCTCGCACGAACAGGTCGCAGGCTACGTCGCACGCGACCCCGACAAACTGCTGGGCTTTGCGGGCATCGACCCCAAGGCAAGCGACCCGGTCGAGTCATTGGAAAACGCGATCGCACTTGGGCTCGTCGGCGTCGTCGTCAGCCCCGCCGCCGCCGGCTTCCACCCCACCGATACCCGCGCGATGGCGCTCTTCGAGGCCTGCCAGGACAAACGCGTCCCCGTCCTCTTCGAGTCCGGAGCCCTGCTCGCTCGCGACACGCGCATGGAGTTTGCCCGGCCCGTCCTGCTCGACGAAGTCGCACGCGAGTTCCCCGACCTCAAGCTCATCCTCGGAAGCTGCGGCGACCCCTGGGTCGATGAGTGCGTCGCGCTCATGGCCAAGCACCCCACCGTCTACGCTGACATCGCCGGCCTCGTCGCCCGGCCCTGGCAACTCTTCAACGCCCTGCTCACCGCGCACCAGCTCGACACGATCGACCAGGTCTTCTTCGGCAGCAACTACCCGCAGACCACGCCCGAGCAGGCCATCAAAACCATCTACTCCGTCAACACACTCACGCAGGGCACGCAGCTCCCCTCGGTCCCGCGCGAGCAGCTCCGCACCATCGTCGAACGCGACACCATCCAAGCCCTCGGCCTGGATCAGGTCCAAGCCCAGACAGGCAAGCCTGAGGCAAGACCGGCTGACGATACGCAAACAACCCCCGAAGCCGACGACGACAGCGCAAGCGCCGACGAAACCCAGGCCCAACCTCAAGAGGAGTCGGCGTGAGACGACCCGCACTTGCCGTACTCGCCGTCGTCTTGGTCGCGCTGCCGCTGCTGGCGGGCTGCTCGGCTGTTGGGGTCCGCAGTTCGGCGCTGGCCGTGACCAGCCGGGACGATCCGGGCACACGCCTGCAGGGTGACTTCGACACCGCGTACTACGCGTTTGATGGCGAAAACGCCGTCACGGTCGTGTTAGTCGCCGGACCTGAAGATGAGCCGACCCAGGCCGCCGCGATCCGCCTGTTCTGGACCCCGCGGGCCGGCAAGACCCCATTGTCGGAAGATGCAACCAACGCAACGGTGCAGTACCTCGTCTTCGCCGACCGCCGAACCGACGAGGGCTTCTACCGCGAGGTCGGCGTCTACAGCGGCGCGGGGTTCCTCTACCTCGACCAGACCCCGGGCAGCTCGCAGCTCACTGGCAGCTTGTGGCAGGCCGACCTCCTCCTCACCGACCGCAGCGAACGCTTCAAAGACCTGCTCGGCCTCTCGCGCATCGAAGGCAGCTTCACCGCCCGCCGCGACGAGCAACGCGTCAACGACCTGCTCCACCAACTCAACACCCGCGCCACCGCCCGCCTGGGCTACCCCCGGCTAGTGCGCGCGGACGACTGATGCATTTCCTCCGGCTTGCCCTCCAGGGCCGGTCGCCCTTAGCCCGCCTCTCACTCTACGGATAGGTCCACACCGATGCACACGATCACATCGCTGTTCCAGCCCCGTGCTCTTTCGCTAACCCTCGCGCTGCTCCTGGGTCTGTTCGCATGGGCAACGCCCGCCTACGCTCAAGACGAGGTTCCCTCAACGCACAACGCCGAGGCCGTACAGGCAAGCGACGCGGAACAAGACCCCAGCCAACCTACCACTGATGCCAGCGTCCCACCGGCCGCTGCCGAAGAGGCGGAAGAGCCTGCCCCCCCCACCATCTCCGACCGGCTCGACACCGTCCTGGGCACCATCAACAACGCGATCGTCGGCGTCCTATTCTTCGATGTCACGTTTGGTGTTTTCGGTGAAGGTAAAAGCTTCCCACTCATGGTCTTTGTGCTTGGCCTGGGCGCGGTATTCTTTACGTTCTGGCACGGCTTCATCAATATCCGCGGCTTCAAGCACGCGTTGCAGATCGTCCGCGGGAAGTACCGCTCAAAGGACGACCCCGGCGACATCCCGCCCTACCAAGCGCTCACCAGTGCCCTCTCCGCCACCGTCGGCCTGGGCAACATCGCGATGGTCGCGATCGCGATCCATATCGGCGGCCCAGGCGCTCTTTTCTGGATGATGTTCCTCGGCGTCTTTGGCATGTCCGCCAAGTTCCACGAATCCACGCTCGCACAGATGTTCCGGAAGAAAAACCCCGACGGCAGCATCTCGGGCGGCCCGATGTACTACCTCGACCAAGGCCTCACCGCGATTAACCCGGCCCTCAAACCGCTGGGCAAGGCGCTCGCCGTGATTTTCTGCATCTTCTGCATCGGCGGCGCTCTAGGCGGCGGCAACATGTTCCAGGCAAACCAGGCCTACGAGGGCTTTTACACCGCGTTTGTTGGCAGCCCCTCCCTCGCCGAACAACGCCGGGGAGAATTGCCGGTCCAAGACCTCCGCGCACTCATCGCTGAAGACCAACTCACACGTATCAGCGAACTCGAAACCGAGTACGCGGAGATGACGCCCGAGGAGGTCCGGACCGCTCTGCCCGATACCGAGGTTCGAAACACCGTCCGTGCGGAAGCGATCGAGACACTGCTTCCTGCCGAAGAAGTCGCGAAAGAGAAACAAGCAAGGGAATCTCTCAAGCGCAATGTGAGCTACGGATTCGGTCTTTTGATTGCAGTGCTCGTGGGCTTCGTCGTGCTCGGTGGGATTACGCGTATTGCTTCCGCCACATCCAAGATCGTTCCATTCATGTGCGCCTTTTACGTCATAGGCTGCCTCATCGTGCTGGGGCTCAACGTGGAAAAAATCCCGTCGCACATCGTCGAGGTGATCACGGGTGCGTTTCAGTGGGAGTCCGCGTTCGGCGGGCTGATCGTCGTGATGGTCCAGGGGCTCAAGCGTGCGGCCTTCTCCAGCGAAGCCGGCCTCGGCTCCTCCGCAATCGCCCACTCCGCCGCCCAGCAGAGCGAGCCTGTCCGCGAGGGCTTTGTCGCCTCGCTCGAACCGTTCATTGACACGATCGTCATCTGTTTCCTCACCGCGATGGTCGTCATCGTTACCGACGCCTACAAAGCCCCGCAGTTTGTCGGCACCGAGAACGGCGCGGCGATCACGATGTTCGCCTTCCAGCAGACCGGCGCACTGGCGTCGTGGTTCCCGTCGATCCTCTCGATCAGCATCATCCTCTTCGCATTCTCGACCATGATCTCGTGGTGCTACTACGGCGAGCGTGCCACAGCCTACATGTTCGGGCTCAAGAGCTTGCTGGCCTTCCGGCTGCTGTTCGTCGTCTGCGTCTTCGTCGGCACCGTCGCGTCGCTGGGGCAGGTCATCCTCTTCTCCGACCTGATGCTGCTGAGCATGGCCTTCCCCAATATCATCGGCGGCATCATCCTCGCGCCGATGGTCAAGCGAAAAGTCGCCGACTACTGGACCCGGTACAAGGCTGGTAAGTTTGACGGCCCGCAGGCCGGGCCCGACACGACCGGCGCGGATATCTGATTCTGCATCGGCCGCTGGCCGATAGAACGGGCATGAGTGACGTGTCCACGGATTCCGATAAACCTGACCCGCAAACCACAGGGCCTGGCGATGAGGCCGACCCTCTTCCTGCGCTCGCGGTAAGGGGTGGGGTGGGCGGCGTGCTCATGGGGCTGGCGAACCTCGTGCCTGGGATCAGCGGCGGGACCATGCTGCTTGCGGCAGGTGTCTATCCGCGCTTCATCGAGGCGATCGGCGAAGTCACGACCCTCAAGTTCAAGAAGGCCTCGCTTGTCGTGCTCGGCAGCGTGGTGGTCGCGGCGTTTTTGGCGATCCTGCTGCTGGCCGGGACGGTCAAGGGGCTCGTCGTTGAACACCGCTGGGTGATGTACAGCCTGTTCATCGGGCTCACGCTGGGCGGCGTGCCGGTGGTCTGGCGGCTGATCCGCCCATCCAATGCCGATGCCGAGGCGAAGGCGGCGGTCGGTCGTGCCGTGTGGATCGGCGCGGCCGCCGGCTTTGTGGGGATGGCGGCGCTCGCGCTGTTCCAATCCTCGGGCACCGCGGGCGACGCGCAGCGTGACGGCTTCATCTTCCTCTTCCTGGCGGGGATTGCCGGGGCCTCCGCGATGATCCTGCCCGGGGTCAGCGGCGGGTACCTGCTGCTGGTGCTGGGCGTGTACGTCCCGATCCTCGCGGGGATCGACGCGTTCAAGGACGGGCTCAAGGCCAAGGACACGGCTGTCGTCATGGACGTCGGCATGTCCGTGGTCCTGCCGGTCGGGCTCGGTGTGCTGGTCGGTGTGGTCGGCGTTAGCAACCTGCTGCGCTGGCTGCTCAAGCACTACGAAAAAGCCACGCTTGGCGTGCTGCTCGGCCTCTTGGTTGGCGCAGTCGTTGGGCTCTGGCCTTTCCAACTAACCGCGACACCTGCCGAGGGGCAACGCGTCAAGGGCCAGGCAATCATGCGGGTTCAGGAGGACGCTGACAAGCAACCCGCTGGCGAATCGGTGCCCCAGCGGTGGGTGTATGTCGAGAGCGGCGAGCCGGTGGAGCAGGAGGACCTGCCCACGGCGTACTTCACACCGACGGCCGCACAGGCCGGGGGGGCCTTGGGTTTGATTCTTCTGGGGCTTAGCGCGACACTTCTGATTGACCGGCTGCAGAACCAGCCCGCACCTTCTAACTCGGGACACAGCGACTCATGAGCAACATCCTCGTTACCGGCGGCGCGGGCTATATCGGCTCGCACTGCGTCAAACGCCTCGTCGCCGACGGGCACAACGTCACCGTGCTCGACAACCTCGACCGCGGGCATCGCGCTGCCGTCGAAGCGGCGGGTGGCGGCAAAGCAGCGCTCGAAGTCGTCGACCTGCGCGATACGGACGTGGTGGAGTCGGTGCTGAAGAAGCACGAGATCGAGGCTGTGATCCACTTCGCGGCGCTGGCGTACGTCGGCGAATCGGTGCAGGAGCCGCTGCGGTACTACGACAACAACACGGCGGGGTCGGTCTCGCTGCTCACCGCCATGAGCCGGGCGGGCGTCAACCGGATCGTCTTCAGCTCGACCTGCGCGACGTACGGCGAGCCGACGCAGGACCAGATGCCCATCACGGAGACACTCCCGCAGTCGCCGATCAACCCCTACGGCTGGTCGAAGCTCATGACCGAGCGGGCACTGATGGACTACGCCGCCGCCACGCCCGAATTCGGCTACGCCGCGCTTCGCTACTTCAACGTCGCGGGCTCCGACCCCACCGGCACGATCGGCGAAGACCACGACCCCGAGACCCACATCATCCCCGTCGTCCTCAACTGCGCACTGGGCAAGGTCGACAAGATCAGCATCTTCGGCGACGACTACGACACGCCCGACGGCACGTGCATCCGCGACTACATCCATGTCGAAGACCTGGTCGATGCACACGTCACGGTGCTCGCCGCGCTCGAAGATGGCGACCAGCGTTTCTACAACCTGGGCACGGGCAACGGCACGACGGTGATGCAGATCGTCGAGGCCGGCCGCAAAGTCACAGGCCACCCGATCCCCGCCGAGATGGGACCGCGTCGGCCGGGCGACCCCCCCGCCCTCTACGCCGACCCGTCGAAGATCAAAAACGAGCTGGGCTGGGAGGCGAAGCGCACCGACATCGTCCAGATGGTCGAGGACGCATGGGGGTGGTTCAAGGACCACCCGGATGGGTATTGACCGGCCTGGGTATGGTCGGGGAAGGAATCACCGCAGAGTGCGCAGAAGGCGCAGAGGCGCGAAGAAATCGCAGGGGACTTCTCTGGGGCGTGTCGAATTTTCGCCGCGCCTCTACGACTTCTGCGCACTCTGCGTTGCAACACTTCCGATCTCTACCCAATCGCCTAACGCGACCGGGACGTGCCGTGGTAGTCGCCGCCCTTGAAGGCCCAGGCCTTGTGCGACTTGATCAGCAGGTAGCCGACCGGCATCGCGATAACGGCGGTGTAGAGCAGGTCGAAGAACCCCTGGAACATCGCATTCGCGGCGGAGAACTCGGCGACGGGCTGGCCCAGGAGAAACGACACGCCCCGCAGCGCGTAGAGCGCTGTCGAGACGAGGTAGGCAAAGACGCCGGCGACGAGCGACATAATCGCGATCGTGAAGACCGAGTCTCGGAAGAGTAAGTTGCGTAGCTGGAGCAAGACGTACCCAGCCGCGAGGTAGCCCAACGCCCACGGTCCGATGAGCCCGGCCACGCTGGTCTGCTGGATGTCGTGCAGCGCCCCAAGCGCAAGCGCCGCGAAGGCGACGGTGGTCGGCGAAGCCTGCATCGCGAGGTAGACGAGCAGGATCAGCAGCAGCCGGGGCTCGGTGCGTGTGCCGAGCATCCATACCGGCGCAAGCCCGGCCTGCAGGACGTAAGCACCATACGCAAAGAGTGTGAAGATCAGCCAGTTCATCGCGCGATGCTACTCCTGCACCTGGACCATGACGTCGCGCAGCCGACCGTACGGGACCGACGGCCGGATGATGATGCGGTCGAGCGCGAGCGGGTCGTCGGGGTGGTCGTCGAGGACTTCGGTGACTTCGCCGAGGATGTAGCCGTAGGCCTGGTGGTAGAGGTCGTCGGCCATGGACGCGATGTCGCCCACACGGACATCGTGCTGGCCGTCGGGCAGGTCGCAGTAGAAGTATTCGCCCGTCGCGTCGGTATAGACATACAGCGGCTCGTCGTCGGGGTGGATGCTCGACTCGGGCGCGAGCAGCCGAACCTGGTAGCGGGCCTTGGGTACCGTCACGAGCTGGACCGACGAACGCAGCGTCCCGACATCGCTTGAGACGAAACCGACCAGGTCGGCGGCGACGATCACTGGGTTGCCCTGCTGCACGCCGGCCCGCGAGCCCTTGTCGAGTTCGAGCGTCGGGTTGGACCGGCTGGGGTTACGGTCGGCGACGTGCGCCTCGATCAGCCGGATGGTCTCGCTGCCCCGCACGGCCGCGGCGGCCTGGTAGGCGCTAAGCTGACGGATGAGTTCGGCGTTTTCCTCCCACAGCCGGAGGTTCTCGCGACGCGTCTGCACAAGCTCGCGGCGGAGCTGGTCGTCGGACTTAGCGGGGTCGATATGTGTTGGCAGCGTCGGCTTGCCCTTGACCATCGCCGCCGCGCCGCGCATCAGCGACGCCGGCGGGTTGGCGAGTGTCTTCACGACCGCATTGGGCACCGTGCCGACCCACTTGAGATGGCGGGTGTTGAGCTGGCTATTGAGTACGAACACCACCGACAAACCGATCAGGACGCGCCGGGTTGTGGTGTCGGTGAGCATGATGGATCGGGGTTGGGGTTCCAGCGCCTCGCGGGGAGTTGGACCCCACGGCATGCCGCTGCGCGACACGCCATGGGCATCGGGGCACAGGTTTGCAGGGCTCCAACTAGGCCCTAGGCCCTATCGCCTAACAACTACATGTCGTCCATGTCGCTTTCCATGGTCTGCTTCCATTCCTCGAGGTGTTCGAGGTAGATCGCGGTGCCACGGGCGACGCAGGTGAGCGGTTCCTCGGCGATGCGCGAGTCCAGACCTGTCGCGTTGGAGATAATGGTGTCGATCCCGCGCAGCAGCGCGCCGCCGCCGGCGAGGACGATGCCGTTGTCGACGAGGTCCGCGGCGAGCTCGGGCTCGCAGCGCTCGAGCGTACGGGTCACGGTCTCGATGATCGCGCTCAGGGGCTCCTGCAGCGCTTCGCGGATCTCTTCGCTGGTGATGACGGTCTTGCGCGGCAGCCCGGAGATCATGTCCCGGCCACGGACCTCCATCGTGCGCTCCTCGCCGTCGGGCGCGGCGCTGCCGATCTCGATCTTCACGCGCTCGGCGGTCTGCTCACCGACCATCAGGTTGTAGGCCTTCTTCATGTGGTTGATGATGGCCTCGTCCAGGTCGTCCCCCGCCACACGCACCGACTCGCACTGCGCGATGTCGGCCAGCGACATGACGGCCACCTCGGTCGTGCCGCCGCCGATGTCAACGATCATCGAAGCCGTCGCCTCAACAATCGGCAGGTTTGCGCCGATGCCCGCGGCCATGGGCTCTTCGACGAGGTATACCCGCCGCGCGCCGGCGCGCTCCGCGCTTTCAAGCACCGCCCGCTTCTCGACCGCGGTGATGCCCGAGGGCACGGCGATCACGACGCGCGGTTTTACAAACGGCCGCTTGCCGTTGACCTTGCGGATGAAGTACCCGAGCATCGCCTCGGTGATCTGGAAGTCGGAGATCACGCCGTCTTTAAGCGGGCGGATCGCGGTGATCGACCCGGGCGTCTTGCCGAGCATCTCCTTGGCGACCCAGCCCACCGCGTTGCCGTTCTGCAGCACCTGGTTGGTGCCTTTCTTGACCGCGACCACCGACGGCTCGTTGAGCACGATCCCCTCGCCCCGGACGCAGACGAGCGTGTTACACGTGCCCAGGTCGATGCCCATATCGACGCTGAAACAGCTTAGAAGACTATCGAGGATCAATGCGGTCACTCCCCCGACTGGGGGCCTCATGGCGTATAGATGTTGCTGGCCCGGCGGCCGGTGCGATTGTACCGGGCTTGGGCGGGCGACGCGGCGAACAGCCGATAACCCCTCCACTCATCGGCCTGCCAGGGCGGTTTTCCATAGCGTATGCACCACGCCCGCAACAGCCTGTTCGATTCAGTCGGCCCGAAAGCCTAGGTTGCGCCTGACGGCTCCTCGCCCCTCCGTATGGTGGCCGGGGTCAGGCGCAGCCTGCCCCCGTAACGGGTGGGGTCGTCGTTCCGGGGGTTCGCTGCGCTCAACCCCGGCCACCAAGTAGCCCCGTCAAACACAACCTGCGGCTCGCTCAGAACCCGCCGAACACTTCGCGCCAGGGAAAAAACAAGGGCGACCGTGCTGGCCGCCCTTGCGTCGTATCTGTTTGAATCGCCTGGGCTTCTCAGCCACCGAACATCGGCAGGATCATGCCGGCGAGTTCGGCCCCTTTGTCCAGGGGGTTGTAGGTGTCGAAGAGTTGGTTGCTGCGGTAGGCCACGTAGCCGACCCCGGCCCCCAGGGCCACAAGGGTGGCGAACATGAGGACGGTGTAGACGTTGTCGCTGACGCCACGTCGTGCTGATGCCATCTGGAAACACTCCTGCGTACGGCTGGCCGTAGGCGTTGAAGGGGGTTGGGAGTCCGCCGGCCGATCATCGGCGGCGGAGGGTGCTGCGTCCGCTTACTCGCCGGTCTTGACCGAGTCGGTCGCACGGATCGTGGCGTGGTTCAGGGTCACTTCGCCGACGGCCTTGTCGGTGTCGACGGTGGTGATGCGGATCGTGCCGAGGTACTGGTCGCCACGGTAGACGGTGAAGGGCATACCGGCCTGGACGCCGTCACGGGTGCCGACGTTGACTTCGACGAGGGTGAGGCCTTCGCCGATCTGATCGACGTTGGTGACCGAACCGGCGATGCGGATACGGTTTGCGGCGTCTTCGACGTCTGCGGGGTTGTCACCGATCTCACGGATGTATGCGGCGTACTGGTCGTTGCGCTGCTGCAGTTCGATGTTTGCGGTTTCCAGAGCACGCAGCCGCTGGTTCAGCAGACGCACTTCGCTTTCGTAGCGGTTACGGGCGGCGATCGCGTTGACCAGGGCTTGCTCGGCTTCGCCCTTCTGGCGGGAGACCTCGGCGAGGTCGCTGATCAGCGTCGTGATCTGGTCGTTCTGGCTATCGATGCGGGTGGTTGCGGCCGCAAGCGTCTTGGTGATCGCGTCCTGTGCGGAGGTCGCACGTGCCAGGTTGACCTGCAGGCTGGCGATGCTTTCGTCCTTGGAGCGGATCTGCCCCTGAAGCGCGGCGAGCTGGCCTTCGACGTCGCTGGTCACTCGGGCGATCGCGCTTTGCTCTTCCTGGTTCTCAGCCTGGCGGATCGCCTCGGCGGCTTCGGCGGCGGCGGCACGCTTGACCGCTTCGTCGCGGTCGCCCTTAATCACTTCGTACTTCGCTCGGTAGTCTTCGGTCCGGGCCACATGCGCCACGGTCATTGAGACCATCACGATGGACAGGAGTGTGGTCAGGACGACAAATGCTTTGGTCAGAGGGCTCAAAGCGGACTCCCTATGCTTGGGTCACAAAAAGGAACATACGGTTCGTCGGCAGCCAACGCTGACACCGAGATGTCTCGGTGGTGGGTGGACCCACCCGACCTTCGCCCATACGGCATGGGCGTTTATTGCAAGTGAGCATGATGCCTGCAAACCCGCCCGATGTCAAGCTTTGCGGCCCTGCGGCGGAATCAAAAAAAGGCGGCCAGCCCTCCTTGGCCCGGAAAGCCCATCGGGCTAATGCGATCGCTATACCCGGCCGGGTCCGCGTTCAACGGCCGCTCTGAGCGTCGAGTACGGCAGCGGCGGCGGCGAGGCGGACGATCGGATGCGGGTCGTCGAGCATCGCCGCCAACTGGCGGGCCGAAGCGAGGTCGTCCATCTCCCCTAGCCCGAAGGCCGACTGGGCCCGGACATCGGCCGCGATCGCCGCCTGCAGCGTGGTGTCCTCGACAAGCTGTCGCATCAGCTCGGCCTCCCGGCCGTTGTTGTTCCGCTGCGACCGCAGGTAGTCCCGCGCATCCTGCAGCACATCGGCCGAACTGTACGACGCCCCGGCCATGAGGATCGCCCGGCCGTTGGCGCTGCCGAGCTGCGCCAACGCGCGGCCGCCAGCGATGCGGATCTGGATCGGGTCGCTGTCGTCACCGACCAGCGACTCGAGCGCACCGATCATGCTGCGATCGCCGACCTCGCCCACGACACGGATCGCGAGGACGCGGACGTCGTCGATGGTGGAGAACACGGACGAGCGCAGGACGCCGAGCATCTCTTCGTTGTCGGGATCGAGCCGGAGCAGCGCCTCGGCGAACTGGAGCTGGAGCCAGATGCGTTCGGCCGGGTCGACGCGGGGCATGGGCAGAGCCGCCATCTCCTGGATCATGGGGACGGCGCTCTCGTCGCCAAGCAGCCCGAGCAGCATCACGGCATTACCACGGATGCTGGGTTGCTGGCTGCCGAGCATCCGCGGTAGGAGCGAAAGCTGCTCGCCGACGTCCTGCCCGCAGCGATGTGCGGCGAAGACGGCGGCGCCGCGGACGGAAAGGTTCTCGTCGTTGGCGAGGTCGAGTGCGGCGGGTCCAAGGCCTTCGATCTCGAGTTGCCCGATGGTGACAAGCGCGGCGAAGCGCACGCCGGGGTTGTCGTCTTCGAGCGCGAGCAGCACCATCGTCTGCGCCCGGTCGGGCACGGGCTGGATCGCCTCGATCGCCGCAGCCCGTTCGCGCGGGTCGTCGCTGCGTGAGGCGTCGTGCACGACCTGCAACGCCTGCTCGCGTGCCTCGGCCAGCACCGCATCCCGTGGCGACTCGGCCTGCCCCGCAACCGCCCCACCCTCGGCGTCGGCCGGCTGTGCCAAAACAGTACCCGCCCCGGCCAGCGGCAAGCTGGACAGCGCCGCGACTGCTGCCGCATAGGCCAGTCGGCCCCCAAGGTGTGTCGATACGTTTGCCATGCGGTGGACTCCTGCTTAATCGCCCTGCTGTTGCTGTGATCGTACCCGATGTTAGCCCGACGGCCGACGAGGCGGCAGCCACGTACCGGCGAGCAACACGACCGCCGTCAGCCCGACGCCGACGGGGCCGGCCTCACCGATACGGCCGTACAACGTCACGCGCGGATCGAGCGCGATCTGCGTCGTCGCGTGACCGTCCACCTCCTGCGACCGCCCCCCCACCGACACGACCTTGGTCACCCGGCCGTCCGAGTCGATAAACCCGCTCACCCCCGTATTCACGCTCCGCGCCATGGGCACACGGTTCTCGATACAGCGCAGCGCCGCGAGCTGCAGGTGCTGGTAGCCCTGGTGGGTGCCGGCGAACCAGCCGTCGTTGGTGAGGTTCACCAGCAGGTCGACGCGCTTCAACCCGTCGTTGCCATAGACCATCTCCCGGCAGATCGGCCCGACCACATCCTCGAAACAGATCGGCGTCGCGACCCGCAGCGGCTGGGCCGACCAACCCGCATCGACCGCAAACACCACCGGCCGCTCGCCCTCCTTAAGCGTGTAGTCGTAGTCGTACGGGCTCAGTGTGTCGTGGAACCACTGCCGGACCCAGCGCGGACCGGGCACGTACTCGCCAAACGGCACGAGCTGCTGCTTGCTATAGCGTGGGTACGAATCGGCGCCCGGCACAACCAGGAACGCCGAATTCATCAGCCGCTCATCGTCGTCCACATACTGCGCCCGGCCGCCCGCGATGATCGGCGTGTCGTACTGCAGCGCGAACGCGTCGATCCGTGTGCGGAACGTGCGATCCCATGCCGCCGACTCGACCTGCGCGGCGAGCTCCGCGTCGCCCTCCAACACCCCGTCCGCCTCGGCCTGCGCCCCGACGGCGAGCCAGGTGTCCAGGTTCGCCACGTACTCGTCATTGATCGGCCGCAGCACCATCGTCTCGGGCCAAACCACCAGGTGCGTATCAGGCGACTCGATCAGCGCCTGCCGGGTCAGCTCGAACAGCCGGTCCCAATCTTCCATCCGTCGGCGGAAGTGCTCGGCCGAGGAGCCCTCCATCTTGTTGCTCTGGGGGACGTTGGTCTGGATGACAGTGATGGTGGCGGCCTGCTTGGCGGGTCCGACGGAAGGCGAGTCATGCGCGGCCAGCGACATCCCCCCGTACGCCATCGCCCCGGCGAAGCAGGCCACCCAAATGATGACCGCGACAACCACCGTCCGCCGAACACGGACCTTGCCGGTTGCCAGGCGTTTGGTGATCGGGCGCGCGATCAGGTCGACGATCAGCCCCGCGGTCATCACGACGAGGAAGCTGACCGTGAGCACACCGAACAGGTCGGCCGACTGCACGAGGTACCCGCTTGGGAAAGGGACGGCGGCGGAGTCGGTCGGCTTCCACATCGCCTGCGACGAGCCGATTGTGAACCACGGGAACCCGCCCCAGGGCCAGGCGCTGCGGACGGCTTCCTGCGCGACCCAGAAGACGGGCAGGGTCAGCGTCAACGCCGCGCGGAACCGGCGCTGCACCCGCGCGAGCGCGACGACCATCAACGTCATCCACACCCCCATCACCAGCCCCACGCCCCACGGCGCGCCCGGCGACACGGCCCCCAGCCACCCGACGCGCAGCGACCACCAGCCGGTGAACACCAGCATCGTCGTCCACGTGAGCGTCCACAGCCGGGTCGTGCGCATGGCAAGCACACCGATGGGCACGGGCGCAAAGAATGCCATCACCGCCCAGCCCGGCTTGGGGAAGGCGAGCGTGAGCATCAGCACCGACGCGAGATTCAGCGCGAGGTGTGCCCAGACCGAGTCGATGCCGTAGCGCCGGAGGTAGCTGGACGTGGCACGGGGCAGTTCGTCTTGTGAGGGGGCGTCCGTCATTCAACGCGAAGGATAGCGGGGTAATCGGTAGGCTGTTTTTCTATAGCCGCATCCCTACGCGATGCCGGTCCCAGCGACGATCCGGCATCGCGTAGCGATGCGGCTATTGGGAGACGGGAAGGCCGTAAAAACAACAGCGGCCCGGGGCGTGCGGGCCGCTGTCGCGTAGTCTCTAACGATTGCAGATCGGACGAGTCTTACTCCTCCTCGCCGACCTTGCTCATGGATTTGATCGTATAGCTACCGGCACCGCTGAGTGCTGCGGCCGCGTCTTCCTGCGAAAGCTCGGCGTCGGCGCTGGTCATGGTGACCAACGCGGTGCCGCGTGTGCAGTTGGCGACCACAGCGCCCACGTTTTCAAGAGCCATCAAGGCCTCACGGACCTTGCGAGTGCACGAGCCGCCTCAGGTCATGCCTTCGATATGGATCAGGTACTGGGCAGCGTCATCGGGGAGTTGGGGGGTTTCGTCAGCCGAGACCGGCTGCATCGACCATGCGGCCAACGCGGCGAACATCGCCAACGCCAGCAGGGGTGTCTTAAAGAGTTTCATAGGGTGGCTCCTGAAAATGCCTGAGGAAGGATACAACCCGTGGCCACAAACGCCCGGCCAAGGGAAGAGCGTGCCAGACCAACAAGTCTGCACTTATTCTTCCCATCATAACCCTGAAATCAAGGAGATATTCCAGATAATCCGGAATCTCCCCACGGACGCCCCACCCGCCCTTCGTCGATGCGGGCCTGGGGCGGGCACTAATCGCGCTGCAGCAAGCCCTTAGAACGTTTGCGCGAAGTCGCGTGGAGAAACGTCTTGTTTAGCCGCATCCCAACGGGCGGCGCGTCGGGTTGCGGGGGCGCCACGCGCCGCCCGTTGGGCGGAGGCTGAACAAATTCTCATACACGTTCTTAGCGGCCAAAACACCACACGCAAACAGGCGGCGGGACCGGAGCCCCGCCGCCTGGCGATGTCTGTGTTGTCTTTCTGAGCCGGTTACACCGCGCGGGGGTGTGCTTCGTCGTAGGCCGAACGCATCCGCATGGTCGACAGGTGCGTGTACACCTGCGTCGTGGACAGCGACTGGTGGCCCAGCAGCTCCTGGACCGAGCGAAGATCGGCGCCGTTGTCCAAAAGGTGCGTCGCAAACGAGTGACGCAGCGTGTGCGGGCTGATCGTGATGTCCAGCCCGATCCCCTTGAGGTACTTGTCGAGCTTGCGGCGGACCGAGCGAGACGACAGTCGGCCACCATTCTTGTTCACGAAGAGCGGGACGTCGTTACGCAGCATCGACTGCTCACGCAGCTCGGCGAAGCGGGGGTCGGGCTCGAGCAGCGTGACGTAGTGGCGGATCGCGGCCATGGCGTGGCTGCCGAGCGGAAAGATGCGCTCCTTCTTACCCTTACCGCGGACGTGTAGCGTCTGGCCGTTGTGGTCCAGGTCGTTGCGGTTGAGGTCGACGAGTTCGCTGACGCGGACGCCGGTGGAGTAGAGGGTTTCGAGGATCGCACGGTCACGCGCGCCCAAGGTCTCGCGGTTGTCGGGGGCGCTCAGGAGCTTCTCGACCTGCTCGACGGTGATGGCCTTGGGCAGGCGCTTGGTCTGCTTGGGCGTGCGGATCATGAGCATCGGGTTGGTCTCGACGATGCCCTGGCGCGCCATCCACTTGTAGAACGAGCGGAGCGTCGCGATCTTGCGGGCGGTCGTCGCGGGCGAGTAGCCCAGCGGCTCGAGGTGGCCCAGGAACGCGCGGATGACCATCGCGTCGGTCCGCTTGATCTTGCGCTGGATCGAGGCCTCGCCGGCCGGGTCGGCTTCGGTGTCGTTGACCTGTACCGCAACGGGGACGGGGGCTTCGTCGCCTTCGAGGAACTGGACAAACTGCCGCAGGTCCGCGCCGTAGCAGCGCGCGGTGTACGGGCTGAAGTGACGCTCGTAGCGAAGGTAGTGGACGAACTGTTGAACGAGTGCGGGCTGGTCGGCCATGGAGAAGGGTTCCTTGCGCGTCGCGCATCCCTGCGGAGTCATGCCCCAATCCTTGGGGCGTAAAAAGTCCGGTCCGCCAGGTCGGCGGCCGGCTGTCGTTATGCCGACTTGCGTCGGCCGGTCATCTGTTCAAGTCGCTGGCTCATGCGTTCGCCCAGTTGGTGCGAGAGCACCGCGGCGTCGAACCACGTCAGCCCATTGGACGGGTCGGTGACCATGAGCGCGATCTGGTTGAGCACGTCCGCCTCGGTGCCGGGCACGCATGTAAAGACATGCCGCTTGCCGTTCTTGACCAGAGCGATCTGGTCCTCGCCCAATGCGACAACCTGCGCGGGCGTATCGCCCAGCGCGGGCTTGGGGCCGGTCGTGTCGGTGTACTCGGGTTGTGGCGTGTCAGCCATCGGGTCGCTCCGGCCCGTGAGGCCGGCGGCGTGCCGGGGCTCACGGTGAATCTGTCTGCGCCTCGGCCTGCGTGGAGACCGCCTGCGCTCGTTGCCGGGCCAGGCGTTGCCACTCGGCCCACATCAGTCGTGAGCCCATCTCGTGGCCCACAAATTCGCTGTACAGGTTCATGTCGATCGTGATCATGCGCTCGTTGTGCCGTGCATTGCCCGACGTGCCGCGCTCTGCGGCGTAGGCCGAGATACGACGCTTCACCGACGGGCTGGCCGCACTGAACACACCCGACACCGTGGCGACGGGCTGCTCCGTGCGGTAGAGCGTCTGGAGCTGCATGCCTGCGGCGTCGGCCGTGGGCGCCCACGAGAGCCCGCGGAGATCCAGCGGATTCGCCGAGGTCAGCGCGTCGGTATAGAGGTCAAGCGCCAAGCCGATCCGCACGGGGTCGTACGGGTCGTAGGCCGTGATCGAGCCGACCACAAGCCCATCGACGCCGAGCAGCTCCCGAAGCGCGATCGCGTCTTCACGCGTCCGCACCCCGTCGAGCTCCAGCGTCTGCATCGCCTGCAAGACCCGGTTCACCGGCAGCACATCGATCCCCTGCACCTGCTCAAACTCATAGACCAGACGGTCCGCCATACGGAAGCCGTCGGCACCACGTGAGCCCGACTCGTTGCGCAAAGGCACAACGGCCCACACCTGGCGCGTCGCATACGGCGCAACCAGGGGCGGCTCGGCCGTGCGCGTCGTCGTACACCCGGTCACAAAGAGACCGGCCACAACGAGCACGGCGGCAAGGATCAACCGAACCTGTTCACTTGTCATGGCGTCCTGCCGGGGGTTGTGTCGTGCCGGGCCTCCGCCCACACGTTCTCAATTCAGTCCGAACCAGCGACTCAGTCGCTTTGCGTCGGGGCCTCGACGGTGGCCGGCTGCTCCGGCCCGCGTTGCCCCAGGACCAGCCGCAGCGCGTCGCTGCCGTCGATGGCCCAGATGTTCTCGACGTCCGCCCGACCTCGGTTGGACACGAAATACACCGTGTTGTCCGCCGACCACGTCGGCTGGAGATTCGCGTATCGGCCAGGCGTCAGGCGGGTCCGACCCGAACCGTCCGCCCCGACCAGCCACACGTCACTGGACGCGGGGCCTGCTTGGGTATCGGCGTCGGGGTCGCTCACCGTGCAAAAAACCACCGCCAATCCGTCCGGAGACCACGCAGGCGTAATACACGCGTGTTCTGGGCTCCAGGCGATCTCTGTCGGGCTCCCCGCCTCCCCGTTTTCGTTCAACTCGACCGACCACACGCTGAACCAGCGCGTCCCGCGTTCACGCGCCCGCTGGAACACGATCGTGTCCCCCACCGGCGACCACTGCGGGAACAAGCCATGCCCGAGGTACCGCTTCGTCGCCGGGTTATCCACATCGATCACCACCAATTGCCACTGGCCACTACGCTCACCATACGAGCAGTACACCAACTGCTGGCCATCGGGCGAGAAGCTCGGGTGGATGTCGTGGGTCGAGTCATTCGTCAACTGCACCGCCGGGCCGCCCTCGGCATCCATCAGGTACAGGTCCCAGTTGCCCCCACGATCCGAAGCAAACGCGATCGTCCGGCCGTCCGGGCTGACACAGGGCATCACATCATTAGCCGGGTCGTCGGTGAGCTGCGTCACCGCCTGCCCGCCGATCCGCTGGCGGTAGATGTCCGAGGTCTCACGGTGGCGTGTCGAGCTAAAGACCAGCGATTCTCGCGCGTCGTCGAGCGTGACATCAAAGTCCGCCCCCTCCTCGCTGAAGCTGATGCGGCGGACCTGGCCGGTCGTGTCCATCGGGCTCAGCCCGGCACCGATCCCCGGCAGATCGCCATAAACCCCGACGGGGCGACGCGGCGAAGTCGATTCATCGCCAGCTGTCGACACATAGATCGGTTGCTCGGCCGTGGTGTCGGCCACGCCGGCTTCGTCGGCCTGCTGCATCATCGCGCTAACCGAAGTCCGGTCGGGCTTGTTGTCTTGAAGGGCAACGACGGGGCCCGTCGAAGCAGGCGACTGTGTTTCGCCATCGAACCCGATCCGTGCGGGCTCGGCCGGGACGCCCAGGGCCTGCGAGAGCGCATCAAGCTCACGCACGACCTGCGCCCGTTCTCGCTGATAGGCCCGCGCCTCGGCGGCATCCTCACGCGAAAAGCCAAGCGCACCGTTGTAATACTGCGTACAACCCGGCAGCCCGGCAAAGGCCGAGATACCAGCGAGCACGATGAGAGTCCGGGTCAACTGCATGTCTTTTCCTCTAGGAACACGGCCGGGCATGGCACAAGCACTATCGTGACGCCCCGGCCCGAACCATGAGCGGGGGTCACCAAGGCGCTTATCGGACAAGTTGGGAGGGCACTTAGGGCGCTTGTGACGATTTTTTTGCCCATGCCGATCGCACCGCCAGCCCCCCGCCACCACACGCGCACGGCCATACAGGCCCGGGCACAGCAAAGGCCCGGATCAACCACCGTTCTATTTGATGTCAACCCCCGGAACCCAGCCGGCGACTACCCCATCGCCCGATCCACCCGCTCCAGGATCGACTCGAACGCCCCCTCCGGGATCGCCCGGCGGGCTGCGCCGACCTCGACCGCCTCGCTCGGCGGCAACGGCACCCAGCTCACGCAGCCCCCATACGCCTCGCGGTACGCTACCGTCGCCGGGTCGCGCAGCCGAAACGCACGCACCGCGATCAGGTACAGCGGCCGATCGGGCTTGTAGTTGAACCGCATATCGATCTGCGGCGCAAGCCAGCCGTGCAGGTCGTCGAGCGTATCGAAGGCCTGACGCGAAGGCACCTGCCAGATCCCCGCGACCTCGGCGTAGCTGCGGAAGGTGATCGCTTCGGGTTCGCTGGGCACTTCGTCTTCATCGACCCGTGCCTTGAGTTCCGGGGTGAGCCAGTCGGGCTTGATCCAATCGAGGCGTTCGTGCTCCCAGGCCGGGAACATCAGGAACCGTTGGTACGCGAGGTCAAACCGCCCGGGACCGGCGTGCTCGTGCACCCCGCCCTTGCGCAGTAGGAGGCACGACTTGCCCTCGGCAAGAAAGTCGCAGACCACCGACCATTCTTTAAGCGCGATATCGAGTTGCATAGGGGGATCATCGTAGGGTGGGTGGAGCGAGTCCGCGAGCGATACCCACCGCGCAACACGCGGGTGCCACACAACTGGCGCAGCCTGCTGTGTGCAGTGTGTCCCAAAAGCCTGCTTGATCTGCACACAGCAGCCCTTCGGGCAGTTGTGTGGCACCCGAAGCGACTCTACATCCGCTCGACGACGCCGATCCCCAGCAGGTCGAGCCCATGCTCCAAGGCCGACGCAACGATTTTGCAAAGCGCCAACCGACTGTCGCGGACGTCCGTTGGGATGTCCGACCGCAACACCGGACAGTGCTCGTAGAACTTGTGGAACGCCGACGCGAGATCGTACAGGTAGTTGCACAGCCGGTGCGGCTCCAGCGAGTCCGCCACAGCGGCGACCGTCGGCCCAAACTGCATCAGCTTCAGCACCAACGCCTTCTCGTTGTCATGCCCAACCTCAATCGACGCGGAGTAATCCGCCATCTCCAGTTCGGCCTTGCGGAAGATCGCGGCGATGCGGACGTAGGCATTGATCAGGTACGGCGCGGTGTTGCCTTCCAGCGCGAGCATCCGGTCCCACGAGAACTTGTAGTCCTTCACCCGGTCGCTGCTGAGGTCGGCATACTTGAGCGCACCGATCCCGACCACCTTGCCGATTGCTTCCGCGTCGTCGGCGAGGTCGGGGTTCTTCTCGGTCACAGCCTTGGAGGCGCGTTGTTCCGCTTCGTTGATGAGGTCCACCAGCCGGACCGTCTCGCCCGAACGGGTCTTGAACATCTTGCCGTCCTCGCCCAGCACCGAGCCAAAAGGGACATAGTCGAGCCGGACGCTCTCGTCGGCCCAGCCGTACTTGCGCAACGTCGCAAACAGCATCTCGAAGTGCTGCCGCTGCGGCGAGCCGACGACGTAGATCAGCCGATCGCCCTTGAGCGTCTCGATGCGGTGCTGCGCCGCGGCGAAGTCGGTCGTCGCGTAGAGGTACCCGCCGTCCGACTTGCGGACGATCATGGGCAGCGGCTCGCCCTCGCGGTCGGTGTAGCCATCGACAAACACGACCAGCGCGCCCTTGCTTTCAACCGCCGCGCCGTCGGCTTTCAGCCGATCGACCACGCCGGGGAGTTTAGGGTTGTAGAAGCTCTCGCCGCAGATGTCGTCGCCTGTCAGTTGGATGCCAAGCCGGCCATAGACCGACGCGAAATAGGCCGCGCTCTGGTCGACCAGCTTCCGCCAGACGGCCAGGGTCTCTTCGTCGCCGCCCTGCAGCTTGACGACGCGTTCTTTGGCCTTTTCTGCGAATTCGGGCTCGTCATCAAAGCGTTTTTTGGCTTGTTTGTAGAGCGCGGTGAGGTCGCCTTGGCCCGCATCGGTCCCGCCGTGCTCGAGCAGGTGCTCGATGAGCATGCCGAACTGTGTGCCCCAGTCGCCGACGTGGTTCTGCGCGATGACGGCGTGGCCTTGGAACGCAAGCACGCGCGCCAGCGCATCGCCGATCACGGTCGACCGCAGGTGGCCGACGTGCATCTCCTTGGCGACGTTCGGGCTGGAGTAGTCGATCACAACGGTCTGGGGGGCGCTCGAGCGTGCGACACCGAGCCGATCGTCGGCGAGCAGCGCGCTAGCGATCGCGCCCAACGCGGCGGGCCTGATCGTCAGGTTGATAAAGCCCGGCCCCGCGATCGTCGGGGTGTCGAAGCGGTCGTCGAGCTTGAGCGCATCGATAATCTGCTGGGCGACTTCACGCGGGTTGCCCGCGTCCTTGCCCAGACGCTTCGATAGCGGCATCGCGAGGTTGGCCTGGTAGTCGCCGAACTTCGGGTTGTTCGCGGGTTGGACCAGCGGGTCGAGGTCGGCGTAAGCGTCGCCGAAGAGGGACACGACCGCGTCGGACAACGCGCTCTCGATATGTTGGATCAGGTCGGACATAGGCGGGACATGATACCGAGCCCCGGATGCGGGGGCATCGATTCGGGATGCTTTGGAAGTTTACGAAGCCTGCCGACTTCAACCGACTGACGCCCCCGCGCAGCGGACCCGCTCCGAGCGATCCTGCGCCAGCTAAGCAAAACCGCCCCGGGAAACGCTCGGGGCGGCTGGGTCGCGTCGGTGCATGTACACACTGAGCGGAGGGCGCGGGTTTGCAAAGCCTAGGCGTGGGTCGTCTCGCTAAGCTCTTTGTTGCGGTGCTGGAGCTGCGCCTTGAGCCGGGCGAGGATCGACGAGTGCATCTGGCTGACGCGCGACTCGGAGAGGTCGAGCGTGACGCCGATCTCCTTCATCGTCATCTCCTCGTAGTAGTAGAGGATTATGATCAGGCGTTCGGCCCGTGAGAGGCCGCGGGTGATGAGGTCCTTGAGGTCGCGCTTCTGCACCGCGGTCAGCGGGTTGACCTGACGTGTATCCTTGAGGACATCGATCTCGCGGACGTCTTTGTTCGAGTCGGTCTCGTACCACTTGCGGGTGATGGAGACGGTCTGTGTTGCGCCCGCGTCCTTGCGGATCTTGGCGTACTCCTCGGTATCGACGCCGATCTTCTCGCGGAGTTCTTCGTCGGTGGGCTTGCGGCCGTACTCCATGAGGAACGACTCGCGGGCCTGGTTGACCTGCGACGACCGCGACCGGACGAGGCGTGGGACCCAGTCCATCGCGCGGAGTTCGTCGAGGATCGCGCCGCGGATGCGTGGGGCGCAGTAGGTCTCGAACTTGACGCCGCGTTCCATGTCGAACGCGTTGATGGCGTCCATCAGGCCGAAGATCCCGGCCGACATCAGGTCTTCAACATCGACCTCGTCGGGGAGCTTGGTGTGGATGCGTTCGGCGTTGTACTTGACCAGCGGGAGGTAGAACTCCATGAGCTGGTTGCGCATGGGCTCGTTGGGCTCTTTCTTGTAGGCGACCCAGACTTCTTTAATCGCTTCGAGCTGTTCGGGCGTGGGTTTGCGTACGGGTTGTCGGTGGGGTCGTCTGGCTCGTGCCATGGTCTGCTCCTTGACCGGCTCAAGCCCGGCTCTCTTCCTTGAGGCGGGCGGGGGATAGAAAGTCGGCCAAGATCATCGGCCGGATAAATCGTGTGGGGTTATGCGGGCGGGCCGGCAGCGGTTCCGGCGATCACTTCGTCGCTATCGCCATCGCCGACCAGGCCTTCACCGGGGATCGGGCTGTTGTACTTGTGCTGCTTGATGTGTTCGTCGACGGCATGCTGCGCGATCGCGCCCAGGATCGCGCCGACCACATAGGCGGCGATCATGACGAGGAAGCTGCTGAGGATGATGGATAGCGCGGGGTTGCCGTTGTACAGACCGACGACGGCCGTGGCCGCGAAACAAGCAAGTGCGAAACAAGTTGCGATGACGCGTGCGGGCATGGCTGCACTCCTTTGCTGCCGTGTGTAATGCCGACGGATGGACGAGACGTTCGAGCGAGGTGAGTCGTAGAGCTTCCTTGCTAACGATCACAGGGAGTAGTGTACCGAGTCGCGCGCCCGGTGAAAGTGGGAAAGATGAGATTTGTCAAAAAAGATGCAAAAAGTGCGCGGCGCGATCAACGCTCACCCACATCAACGCGAAAGCCATGTCGTCATGCGCCGCAACAATCCGCCACTGCGTCGCGGCTCGGCGGCGTGTTTATCGAGTCGATGCGCGAGCGCGTTCATCCCGATCGCCGCGGGTGAGGTGCGTTCACCAAGCACGAACGGCAGGCGCATCCTGACCGAGGCACGGACCTCGGGGTCGCTGGGCAGGAACCCCGCGTAGCTGATCTGCATCCCGAGAAACTTCGAGCAGACATTCGACACACGCAGAAACACCTGCCGGGCCTCGTCGCCGTCTTGCGCCATATTGACCAGGAGGCGGACATCGATGTCGGGGCGTTGGCGGTGCGCGGTCTTGATGACGGCGTAGGCGTCTGTGATCGCGGTGGGGTCGGGCGTTGTGACGACGAGGACGCTCTCGGTCGCGACCAGGAAGCCGAGCACGTTGGGCCCGACGCCCGCGCCGGTGTCGATCAGCAACACGTCGTAGGCCTGCTCAAGTCGGCGGAACTGCGCGAGCAGGCGTTCGCGTTCGTAGTCACTCAGCGCCGCCATCTGCGCGAGGCCCGAGGCGCCGGGGATGAGCCCGAACCCACCCGGGGCACGGGCGACGGCGTCCTCGATCTCGCGCCGCCCGGCGACGACGTGGGCGAGTGTCGCGGCCGGCATCACGTTACACATCACGTCGGCGTTGGCGGTGCCCAGGTCGGCGTCGAGCAGGACGACCTTACGCCCCAGCCGTGCGAGCTCGACGGCGAGGTTCACGGCGACCGTGGTCTTGCCCACGCCGCCCTTCCCGCTCGTGATCGCCAGGGTCTGCGCTCGGGCGGGGACAGGCGGGGCATCGGGCTGCGCCGCCGCCTCGGCCGAGCGGTGCGCCTCGACTAACCCCCGTAGTTGCTGTGCTTGATCCGCGATCATCGGTCCCCACTTTCGTCGCCCATCACCAAAGATGCAAGCCGGTCCGATGAGCCGGCCTCGATCTGATGGGGTACTTCTTGTCCGTTGGTCGTATAGCTCACGCGTTTCCCGACGCGACGCGCCACGTTAAGCAGCACGCCGCAGGACACGGCCTCGTCGAGCTTGGTAAAAATCAACCGGTCGACCGCGATGCACGAAAAACGTTCGACTGTCTCGAGCAAGACCTTCTGATTCGCCGTGGATGATAGCACCAGATGCGACTCGTGCGGGCGGACCTGCTCCAGGATCTCGGCGAGCTCGTCGAGCTTGTCCCCGGCCCGCTGCGAGCGGCCGGCCGTGTCGATCAACACCGCGTCCACACCTTTGGCTTCGAACCCTCTGATCGCGTCACGCAGCTCGGCCGCGTTGTTTGCGACTTTCAGCGGCAAACCGATGATCCCCGCGTAGGTACGAAGCTGCTCGACCGCGGCGATCCGGAAGGTGTCCATCGTCACCAGCCCGACCTGCTTGCCCTGCTTGAGCTTGAACGTCGCGGCGAGCTTGGCGATCGTGGTGGTTTTGCCGACCCCCGTTGGGCCGACCAGAGCGATGATGCGTGGGCGGCCGTCGTCGGTCGGCTTGAGCTTGCCCGCGCTGTCGTCGGTCGGCAGGCGGCGGGCGATCTCATCATGCACCGCCTGGCGGCAGGCGTACTCGTCCTCGGCCTGGCCCCCATCGAGCGATCGGCCCACCTTACGCACGATCTCATCGGCGAGTTCTTCGGCGACTTCCTGCTCCAAAAGCTTCAGGTACTGCGCGACCAGCGGGTCGGGGAGGTCCGGGTTTGCCGGCGCGGCCGATTCGCCTTCAGTGGGTACAACCCCGCCCTGCTGCTGCCGCATCATCTTGGTGACGAGTTGCTTGACGGCGGCGAGCTCGTCGGCGACGCGGTAGTTCTCCGCGGGTGGCGAAACGACGCGGACCACCGGCGGCGGCGCGGAGGCGGGCGGCGTGGCGCTGGCTGGCTGCGGCATCTGCGGACTTGGCGTGAAGGCGTCGGCTGCGGGCGCGGCCGGTCGCGTCGCCGTCGCTGTCGCCGATGCGGGATCACCAACACCTGCGCCGAGGTCGGCCCTGGCTGCGGCGTAGGTGCGGCGGATCAGATCCCCGGCCGTCGCAGACGGAGGCGCGGGCGCGGGTTCGCGGGCGGCGGGCAACGCGCCCGGCTGACGCGCCGCGGGTCGGCTGGCCAGCGCTTGAGCGCGGGGCGATCGCTCGGCCTGCTTGCGATAGCGCTTGCCGAGTTCACGGCCATCGGCGGCGGTGATCTCGACGACCGGCTTTGCGCCAAGCCCGAGGACGCCGCCGCGCTTGTAGCTCCGGGTGTGCAGGATGACACCGTGGTTCCCGTAGGTGCGCTGGACCAGCAGCATCGCCTCGGCCATCGATCGTGCGGTAAATGTCTTCATAGTCGAATCCGATCCTTATCGAGACGGGGCGCTAGATGGCCCCCACGGGCTGAGAGGGTGTGGAGTCGGTCGCGGGGGCAGGTGCAGCCCCGGGCATGTTATCCGCGGCCGGCATCTGCTGGGGCGCGGCGGCGGGCGGGTCGAGCGGGACCATACCCAGCGACTCGACGACGACGCCCTTGCTGATCTCGTTGTAGCCGAGCACGGCGGCGCTGGGCAGGTGCGGCTCGATGAGCTTGCGGACCTGCGCACGCACCTGGGGCGACGCGAGGATGACCGGGTGCCGGCCGTTCTGGATCAATCGATTGGCCTCGCCGATGATGCCCGACGTGATCTTGTTCGCGACCTGCGGCGGCATCGCCATGCTCGTCCCCTCGGCCGACCGCTCGATGTAGCCGTTGATCTGATCTTCGAGCGCGGGGTCTAGCGAGACGCAGTACAGCTTGCTCGTCATCGCGCCGCCCTCGCTTCCCGCCAACGGGTCGGCGGGTTCTTCCACGACATACTGCCCACAGATCGTCCGCCGCAGCGCGTTGCGCACGTACTCGGTCAGCACGTCGAGGTCTTTGGTCCGGGTCGCCCAGTCGCCCAAGGTCTCGACCACCGTCTCCATGTCGCGGATAGGCACGCGTTCACGCAGCAAACTCTGAAGCACCTTCTGCAGCTCCCCCGCCCGTACCAGCGGCGGGTCCGTCGCGGCCGGCTTGCCCAGCACCTCGTCGCACAACTTCGGCGCTTTTTCACGCATCTGCGTGATCAGGTTGTTGGTCTCTTCACGCGACAACATCTCGTCGGCATGCGACTTCACGACCTCCGACAGGTGCGTCGTCAGCACCAGCGATGGTGCCACCACCATGTAGTTCAGCGTCTCGGCCCGCTGCTTCTGCCCGGGGTCGATCCACACGGCCTTGTACCCAAACGCGGGCTCCACGGTGTGCCGGCCCTGCAACTGGTCCGCGCTGCCCGGCGATGCGAGCCCACCATCCATCGCGAGGTACTGCCCCGGATACACCTGCCCCTGCGCGACCGTGTTGCCGCGGATCTTCAGGTAGTAGTCGTTGGGCTGGAGCTGCATGTTGTCGTGGATCCGCACAGGCGGCATCACGACCCCGAGCTCCACCGCAAGCTGGCGACGGGTCTTGGTGATCCACTCCAACAGGTCGCCGCCCTGCGTGGTGTCGACCAGTTTCACGAGGCCGTAGCCGACCTCGAGCTCGAGCGCATCGACCTGCATCGCCTGCTCGATCGGCTCGGGCTCCTGCGTCTGCTCGGCCTGCTTCTGCTTACGCTCGACCTGCTGCGCGACCTGCTTCTTTTGACGCGACGCGTTGTAAGCCAAACCGGCCGCGACTAATGCCATCGCGAACATGGGTACAGTCGGCAGCGGCGTAAACGCGAGGGCCGCGAGGAAACTGGCCGTGATCCCCATCGCCGCGGACTTGCCCGTGAGCTGCTGGGTCAGCTCGGTGTTGAGGTCGCTGCGGCTGGACGAGCGTGTCACGATCAGGCCCGCCGCCATCGCGATCAGGAACGCAGGCACCTGCGAGACCAGCCCGTCGCCGATCGTCAGCTTGGTGAACGTCATCATCGCTTCGCCAAACGACCAGTTCTTCATGAACATGCCGATCGCCAGCCCGCCGACGATGTTGACCAGCGTGATGATGATGCCCGCGACCGCGTCGCCACGCACGAACTTCGACGCACCGTCCATCGCCCCGTGGAAGTCTGCCTCGTGCTGGATCGTCTCGCGCCGCTCGCGGGCCTGCTGCTCGTTGATCAGCCCGGCGTTGAGGTCCGCGTCCACCGCCATCTGCTTGCCCGGCATGCCGTCGAGCATAAAACGCGCGGCAACTTCGCTGATCCGCGTCGCACCCTTCGTGATCACCACGAACTGGATGATGATCAAAATGACAAACAGGATCACTCCCACGATCGGCTGCGACCCCGCCACAAACTCCGCGAACGACTGGATCAGTTTCCCCGCGACGGCGGTCGCCTCCCCGGGCGTCGCGGCGTCGGCGGTGAGGATCATGCGCGTCGTCGCGATGTTCAAAACCAGCCGGAACATCGTCGTGAACAGCAGCAGCGAAGGGAACACCGAGAAGTCCAGCGGGCTCTCGACAAAGATCGTCGTCAGCAGGATCAGCGCCGCCAGTGCGAGGTTCGCCGTCAGCAGCAGGTCGATCACGATCGGCGGCAGCGGGACGATGATGACGCCCAGCAGGCTCACCAGCCCGATCGGTACCATGAGCGCACGGTTCTGGTTGACCCGGTGCACCCAGTTGGGGATCGAGATGTTTGAGCGGTTAGCCATAACAGTGAGCGGTTAGCCGGCGATTTTGCCGCTGATGCGATAGACGTAGGCGAGGATTTCCGCGACGGCGGCGTAGTGTTCTTCGGGGACTTCGTCGCCGACTTCGACAACGCCGTAGAGCGCCCGGGCCAACGGCTTGCGTTCGACCAGGGGGATATCGTTGGCGACGGCGATCTGCCGGATACGCATCGCCATGAAGTCCGCCCCCTTCGCGACGACGCGCGGGGCACGCATCGTGTCGGGGTCGTACTTGAGCGCGATCGACAGGTGTGTCGGATTGGTCAGGATGACGTCGGCGGTCGGGACCGCCTGAGCCATGCGCTGCATCGCGAGTTGGCGGGCGACGCGGGCGCGGCGCTGCTTCATCATCGGGTCGCCGTCCATGTCCTTAAGGTCCTGGCGGACCTCCTGCTTGGTCATGCGCTGGTCGCGGGTGTGCTGCCACTTCTGGAACGCGAAGTCTGCGATCGCCAAGACGATCAGCAGCGCCGCCAGCTTGAGCGAGAGCATGAAGACCATGTGTGCCGAGGCGAAGAACGCATCGGACACATCCATCGCCGGAAGCGCGGCGATCGTCTCCATGTCCAGCATGACGATGGCGGTCGCGATCCCCGCGATGATGCCGACCTTCGCCAGGCTCATCACCAGCCGCATCCCCGCACGGGCGTCGAACAGGCGCTTCACCCCCGACAGCGGGTTGATCCGGCTGAACTTCGGCATCAACGGCTTGCCCGTCAGCATCAACCCGACCTGCCCCGCCGACGCGATCAGCCCGATGACCGCCGTCGCGAGCAGGAGCGGGACGACGGTGATCGTCAGGATGTTCGTCAGGTAGCCGAGCGTGCCCTGCAAGTCGTCAGCGCGGGTCGGGTTGGCGGAGTGTGTCGACAGGAGCATGGTCTTGAGCGACGCCGCGACACCTTCAAGCACGCGTGCCCCGAGGAAGTAGAGCAGCAGGATCGACGCGAGCAGCATGCACGCGGCCGTGAGGTCCGTGCTGCGCGCGACGTTGCCTTCCTCGCGGGCCTGCCTGATGCGTCGCGGGGTGGGGGCTTCGGTTTTTTCCTGGCCCGATGTCTCAGCCACGGTGTCGTACTACTCCAAAGAAAAGGTCAGGGCCCGGCGCGGAACGTCGGCGGGGCAATCGAGAAGAACCGCATCAGGCGGTGGAACGTCTGCGTCGCGCTGTCTTCGTACGCCCCGGACAAGGCCCCGATCGTCACCGCCATCAGCGCGACGGTCGCGAGGATACGGATCGAGAACCCCACACTGAGGATGTTCATCTGCGGGACCGTCCGCATGATGAAGCCCATCCCCGCACTGGTCAGGAACATCAGGCACAGCACCGGCGCGGCGACCTTGATCGAAAGCTCGAACATCACCGTCACCAGCCCGACCACGAACTGCGCGATCTGTGCGTGGTGCGTCATCCCCCCCATCGGCACCGTCCGGAACGACTGCGCGAGCGTTGTCAGCATCACTTCGAGCCCGCCCGCCATCACGAACAGCGCCAGGGCGAGCATGAACATCATCTGCCCCATCGCCGCCGACTCGGTCCCGGACTCCGGATTGAAGATCGCACCCACCGCGAGCCCCATCTGCTGATCGATCATGTGCCCGCCGAGCTGCATCCCGACCATCGGCAGCGACGCCGCATAGCCGATCAGGTAGCCGATCATCAGCTCGAACCCGATGAGCAGCCCGAGCGACCACACGCTCAGTGAATTCATCGCGGCGCTCAGGTTCTCCGCCACCGCCGGATCGCGCCACAGCATCGGCCAGACCGCGAACGACAGCCCAAGCGCCAAAAATACCTTGATCAGCCGAGGTATCGCCTGGCTGCCCAGCACCGGCGCAAACACGAAGATCCCCGTCAGACGGAAGAGGATCATCAGCCAAACGGGCACGTAAGGCAGCAGCGGTGTCAGGTCGACAGGCAATCGTCGCACTCGTTTCACACGGCTCCAAGCCGTGCAACCTTTCTATAGACAAACTTCTGGGGCTACCCCGCCATCCACGGGCCAAACATCTTCGCGCTGAACTCCAACGTCCGGCTCACCAGCCAAGGCAGCGTGAACACCGTCACCAGCGCCATCCCCACGATTTTTGGAACGAACGTCAGCGTCTGCTCCTGGATCTGCGTCACCGCCTGGAGCACGCTGATCGCCAGGCCGATGATCAACGCCGCACCCAGGATCGGCGCGCTCAGCGCCAGCATGAGCATCAGCATCTCCCGGGTCACATCGATCGTGTTGTCCATCATCATCAGCAGTACTCCACATCAAGCATCCAATCGATATGCGCGCACAACCGCCTTCGTACAGCAGCTACCCCGGCGCGGGCATCGGCGACATATCGAAACTCGTCAGCAGGTTCGCCACGAGCAGGTTCCACCCGTCAACAAGCACAAACAGAAGCAGCTTGAACGGCAGCGAGATCATCACCGGCGGCAGCATCAGCATCCCCATCGAGATCAGCACGCTGCTCACCACCATGTCGATCACCAGGAACGGCAGATAGAGCCGAAAACCCATGAGAAACGCGACCTTTAGCTCGCTGATCATGAACGCCGGGACCAGCGTGAGCATGTCGACATCTTCGCGCTTGAGGTTGGTTTTCTCGGCCGTGACGCCGGGCTCGCGCCACTCCATGATGGTGTAGACCGAGCCCCAGTTCCCCGCACGGTCGATCTGCTGGAACATGAAATGGCGTAGCGGCCGCTTCGCGTTCTCCCACGCCTGAGTCTCGTTGATTTCCCCCGCATTGAGCGGCGTGATGACTTGGTCGTTGAGCGCGTTGAGCGTCGGGGCCATGACCAACAGCGTGAGGAACAGCGCGAGCCCGGTGATGACCTGCGAAGGCGGCAACTGCTGCGTGCCCAGCGCCTGCCGCAGCAGCGCGAGGACAACGATGATGCGCGTGAAGCTCGTGCACATCACCAGGATCGCGGGGACCATCGTGAGGACGGTGAGCAGCAGCAGGATCGACAGCGTCGCGCTGATCCCCTGTTCGTCGCTGGGCGTCCCGGCACCTGCCGCCCCAGGCGCAGCGTTGGGCGCAGACGGTGCGAAGAGCACATCATCATTGGTAACGCCCTGTGTCTGCCCCATCATCCCCGAGAACGCCCCGGCGGCGTGCATCCCGATGGAGATCGGGTTGTCCAGATCGACGCCGGACTGTCGACGCGTCTGATTGAGGGCTTCCTGGAACGCCGCCGCGGGGTCAACCGCCTCTGCATCCTCCGCCGTCGGGCTGGGCTCAGCGCCGGGTTCCCCGACCGAGACCCCCGTCGCGTTAGCGCCCTGCGCAGACGCCTCCAAAGCCGGGAGCCCGCACAACAGCACGGCCAGCAAAACCGCAGCCAACAGAGTCCATGCACGGATCATGCGCCACCCCCGCCCCGCGTGTCGGCAGAGAGATTGAGCCGATCCCGCAAACCCGCGAGCGCGCCCCGGGCACGATCCACGACGACTTCCGAGTCATCGCCGCCCAGTTCCTCCGCGTCGTCGGCCGAGGACCACTGACTGGACAGCTTGGACATCACCTTCCCGAAGCTGTTGCTCATGCTCGAATCGGCCGCGGCCTGGACAGACTGCAACAGCCCGGCCACTTCATCCGGATCGTCCACCGTCGCCAAGGTCCGCATGCCCGACGCGCCATCGTTCACCACGAGGATGCGCGACCCCACACGCAAAAGCACCACATGGTTCCGCGGCGCAACGGTCGTCCGGCTGAGCACCTCGACGATCGGGCTCGACGTCACACGCACACCGCCGCCGACGCCCCACCGTTTCGCGACCCAACGCACGACAAAAATCAAGGCGATCACCAACCCCAGCGCACCGAGCGTGTTCATCAGCCAGCCCGACCCCATCCCATCCTGCGGAGCATCCGCACCATCGCCATCAGCGTTCTCGCTCGGACCCAGTGGCAGCAAATCCTCGGGATGAACCGTCGGCGGGATCGCCGAAAGCTCCTCGCTGTCTAGAGCATCAACAGCAGACCTCTCACCTGCAGACGTCACACCCGAAGCGGGCGATACTGCGCCGTCGGCGGCCGTGTCGCCTGTGTCATCACCCATCTCGGTCGGGGGCATCGGCTGCTCGGCCGCCCGGTCGCGCTGCGCCGCAATCCGTTCCGCCACGTCGTCCTGAGCAGATGCTGTCCCGGCACAGACACCGCACAAAGCAACAGCACCCACCCAAAAGGCAGGCAACCACGGCACACAAGATGGCTTATTCATCCGCACGCACGGCCCTCCATGGCCTCTCGCTAGCGGTCATCGGCTGGTTGTTTCATGCGGCCGCGTCGGCATCCTGCCAACACAAACCACCCAGCCATCGATTGTTACGGCCCGCAGGGTACCAGACTCCCAGCCGCGCGGGGTTTTCCACAACAGAGATTCAACCTTCAGCCACCGCCGACGACGGGGCGACCTCGGCCTCCGCGTCCTCGGGCAGCACCTCATCCACACCCGTGACGATCTCGCTGATCCGGATGCAGAAGTTGTCGTTCAGCACAAGCACCTCGCCCCGAGCGACAAGCCGGCCATTGACGAACACGTCGACGGGGTCACCCGCGAGCTTGTCGAGCTCAACGACACTGCCGTTGCCCAGACGCAAGACATCCTCGACGAGCATCTCGGTCCGGCCCAGTTCGACCGTGACCTGAAGATCCACGTCGCCGAGCATGTCGATGCCGGTCTGCATCGGGGAGCCAAGCCCCGTGACCGCGTCGACCTCGCCCTGCAAGTCGGACACCTGCGACTGCGCCTCGGCCAAGGCTTCGGCGACCACGTCATCTACAGTGTTTGATTCGTCACTCATCGATACTCCCGCCGCGAAGCGTGAGGTGGTTGGTTAGCTGTCCGAGTCGTAGCGCTTCCAGTCGCTGATCACGACATCCAGGATGTACGGCTCGCCGTCGGGATCATCACCGAACCGCTTGCGCATCGCCTCCAGGATCTGACGCCGCAATGTCTGGTGCTCGGGCTCGTTGAGATGGGCAGGCTCTGCCCGGGCAAAGATCGAGACCATCTCCCCTCGGATCCGGCCCAGATGACCGGCGACGGTCGCCTCAAAGCCCCCGCCCTCCTCGATCTCTTCTTCAGTCCCGAGGTTCTTGCGCTTGACCAGTACGTAGATCGTGGTGTCGTACAGGAAGGCCTGTGCGCCCTGCCGGCTGTTTTGGAACTTGTCCGCGATCAGAAGAACCTCGACCTCTTCTTCCTCTGCGGCGAGGGTGTCGTCGACGGGCTCCTCGGCCTGCGCGACGCCGGGCGAGTTGCCAAGCATCATGAACAAGCCGCCCAGGACCACGCCTTCAACAAGCATGACCGCCACGATGACGATGATGGTCATCAGCGGCAGCTTCTTTTTGGCCGGGGCGTCGTCGGGAACTTCGGGGGTTTCTTGGTCAGCCATGCGGGTTCTCAAAACAGGGTCGGCTAAGCGACCCGGCATACCTCAACTTATCGGCCCAACGGCGTGCAGGGCCTAAGCGGATCGGCAAAAATTGCGCGGCGGGTTCAACCCAGCACGAACCGCGCTCACTATCGCGGGAGCACCGCACCCGGCGGCGGCCCGTCCTGGAAATCTTCGACAACGTCCTCGGTCACGATGATCTCGACGCGGCGGTTCACACGGGCCTCGCCCGAGGTGTAGGTGCGTGCATTAATCGGTTCGCTCGCGGCACTGCCCGAGACGCGGAATCGGTCCGGCTCCAGCCGGTACTCGGCGGGGATCTCGTCGCCGGTCATGTAGCTGTAAACCGCCTGCGCCCGCCGGTAGCTCAGGTCCATCAACACGCCGTGCGGACGCTCGCCCCCGGGCGGCATCAGCTCCATCGCCGCGGCGTGGCCTGTGATGTGGATCTTGTTCTTCGAGCCCGCGAGGTTGTTGTTCTCGATCAGGCTGATCAGCCCGTCCATCGCCTCGGGGGTAAGCTCGGCCGAATCGGGCTCAAACTGCACCCCCCCGCCGATCGCGTACTGCGTGCCCTCACGCACTGTCGTGACGCGCGACTCCCGACCGACCTGCCCCGGGTCTTTGACGTTGGACTTGTTCGGGACACGCTGCTGATGCAAGCGGATCGATTCGAGCCGTTCAATCAGAGACAACGCGGGGTCCTGATCCGTAGGCAATCGACCGCCACCGCCGTGCATACCGAACGCCTGCTGGATGTGCTCGACGACGGCCTGGAACTGCTCGTCCTTCTTGATCTCCGAGAACGAAACGATCAGCACGAAGAAGCAGAGCAGCAGCGTGACCATGTCCGCGAACGTGGTCATCCACTCAGGCGAGCCCTCTTTGCACTTGCAGGTCTTCTTGGGCATGGCAGGGAACCTTCAGCCGTCGGCCTTACGCCGCCTCTTCCTGATCAACTCGTTCGGACGGCGGGAGGAAGGTGCGCAGCTTCTGCTCGACGACGCGGGGGTTGTCGCCGCTCTGGATCGCCATGACACCCTTGACGATGATCGTCTTGTACATGACTTCTTCCGCCGACCGTTTGGCGAGGCGGTCGGCGATCGGGCCGGCGACGGCGTTCGAGACGATCGCGCCGTAGAGCGTCGTCAGCAGCGCGACCGCGAGGCCCGCACCGATCGCGGCGGGGTCCGAGAGGTCGGCCAGCATCGCGACCAGGCCGATCAGGGTGCCGATCATGCCGATCGCCGGGGCGTACTTCCCCATCGTGTCGTAGATGAACTTGCCCGACTCGTGTCGCTCGGCCAGGTTCTCCAGGTCGTTGAGCATCACCTGCTCGATCAGCTCCGGGTCGGTGCCATCAACCGCCATCTGGATGCCCTGAACGATGAACGGGTCGTCGATGTCTTTGACCGCGTTTTCGAGCGAGAGGATGCCGTCGCGGCGGGCGATCTCGGCGAAGGAGACCATGTCTTCGATGAGCTTGTCGATCTGGGTCGGCTTGTAGAAGAATGCCTTCTTCGTCACGCCGACCAGCCCCTTGACGTACTTCGCGGGCATGGCGAAGAAGAGGATCGTGATCGAAGCGCCAAACACGAGGACCGCCGAGGGCACATCGATGTAGGTCCCGATGCTGCCCCCCATGAGCAGTGTCGCGATGATCAGCAGCCAGGTGCCGATGAAGCCGATGAGGATGCCAAGGTCCATAGAGCGATACCGTTGGTAAAAAGGTCAGACAGTGTGCTTATCGGTCGGGCCTGTGGGCGGGCTTGTAATTTCAGGCGTCCCGCGAGCGCCACGAAACGGGGCAATAACCTCTGCGAAGAGAGCCCGGCCTGGCCACGGCAGACCGCGACATTACCGGACTCATTAGCCACGACTAACTCAACTCGGAGGCAAAAGTTTTCGTAGCGATCGGCCGTAGTCGACCGCCAACTCGACGACCTCGGCGAGTGTTTCCTTCGCGAGGATGACGTCTCCGGTCGTGAGCTTGATCGTGGTGTCGGGGTTGGACTCGACCGTCTTGATCAACTCGGCATTGACCACAAGCTTGCGGCCGTTGAGGCGGGTGATGGTGATCATGGCGAAGCGCCCTCAGCGGTCAGCCGCTCTCTAGATCGTCTGCAGCAACTGCTGGATCAACTGCTGGCTGGTGGTGATGACACGTGAGTTCGCGCTGAAGCCGGTCTGTGCGCTGATGAGGTTGATGAACTCCTGGGCGAGGTCGACATTGCTCAGCTCGATCGCCCGGCCGATGATCCGCCCCGCCCCGCCGCTCCCGGCATCGACGATCTGCGGCGTGCCCGAGTTCGATGTATTGCTGTAGAGGTTCCCGCCGACTTCGAGCAGCCCTTCGTTATTCGAGAAGGTCGCCAGGGAGATTCGGCCCAGGTCACGCAGCAACGAGTTCGAGAACACGCCGACGATCGTGCCGTCCTGGCTGATGCTGAAGTCCGCGAGCGTGCCGATCGGCGTGCCGTCCTGGCTGATCGACGAGATCCGACTTTCCTGGTCGGCGAGCGATGTCACCGCGCCGAACTGGTCCGTAAAGTTCAGCGAGATCGGCTGCGGGTTCAGCGCGCCGGTGTTGTTCCGGTCGATGGTGATCGTCGAATCGGTCGCGGCAACGAACTGCCCGCTCGTATCGAACTGGAGCGTGCCGCTGCCCATGAAAGTCTCGAGGTCGGTGTCATCTTCCGCGTGCGTGTAGAAACGCCAGGTAGTGCCCGCGTTGTTCGCGGTCTCCAGGACCATCGTCAGGTCGATCTCCAGGGGCGAGCCCAAAGAGTCGTAGGCGACAAAGGTCGTCCGCGCCGATTCGCCGGTCGCCTGCTGTGTCTGCGTCCAGGTGAACGGCTGGCCATTGGTCGTGCCCTGGTTCACGATGATGTCGGTCGTCTCGACCTCGACCGCGTTGGCCGTGCCGATGTTGCCCGTGACCACGATCTCGCCCGCGGCCGACACGCTCACGCCCGGCGAGCCGGGTTGGGTCGGGTCGATCCCCGTGATGCTCTGCAGGAAGCCCATGAAGTCGGCGAGCGTGGTCCCGAACCCATCGGACCCGGTCGTGTTGGCGGCGCCGACCTCGAAGGTTTTGTTCGGCACATCGGCCCCGCCACGGGTAACGCCCGTAAACGTCAAGACATCACCAAGCGTAAACAAGGACGACCCGGCACCATTGAACAGCGACGTCAGCGCATCGCCCGCGACCGCGGGTGTCGTCGCGCCGGCGTCGGAGAAGATTGGAGCGCTCGTCGAAATCGAGCCGAGTGTCGCGACGACCCCGTCGGAGTTCAGGTTCCCCGAGAAGTTCACGTTCTCCGTGGCTTCGGCGATGGTCAGCACGCCGATCGGGATGTTGACATCCTGGAGGAACCCCTGGACGACGTTGTAATCGCTGTCGATACCGTTGCCTTGCACACGCGCCCCGCCGGCGGTGACGAGGTTGAAGTCCCGGTCAAGCGTGAACGTGCCGTCGCGGGTGAAGCGCTGGATGCCTGCCTGCTCCACGATGAAGAAGCCGTCGCCTTCGATCGCGGCGTTGGTCGCGACGCCGGTGGGCTGGAGCCCGCCATCCGAGAAGTTGCGTGTGATGCCGGCGAGTTGGACGCCGAGCCCGACCTGGGCCGGGTTGCTGCCGCCGAGCTGCGCGCTGGGTGCCGAGCCGTTCGCGAGGATCTGCGAGACCTGCGTCTGGAAGTTGATCGTGCTGCTCTTGTACGCGGTGGTGTTGACGTTGGCGATGTTGTTGCCGACGACGTCAAGCATCTGCGAACTGGTCTGCATACCGGTCAGGCCGGTGAAGAGCGAAGTGGTGAGCGGCATGGCCTACTCCGGGGTGGAAGGACTCTCGGGTGATTCACTGAGCAATTGCGGTGCCGTGGCACGGGCTTTCTCAAGCTGTTCTCGGAGCGACGCGTTTTCGACCCGCGCTATCCCCGCCAAATCCGCGAGCGGGTTGGGAAACTTCGCCGGCGAAGCGCCTTCAGCCTCTTGAGCGGAAGCGGACTGCACGCGGGCTTCCTGCAGCAGTTGCTCGAACGGCTTGGCCTCGAAGGGCGCATCACCTGCGCGGCGGGGCGCAACTCCCGCCACCCCGCCGGGACGCACCGCGGGCTCAAGCATCCGCAACAAACTGGCTGGGTCAGCACTCACGCCCGTAGCTCCCTATCTTGAAAATCAACTCGCAGAGGATTCATCGAGCGGGCGGATCGCACGCAGACCGTCGAACGGCATGGCTCGGCCTGTATCGAGCTCAAAGAACGGCAGGCCGCCCTCGAAACGGATCCCCGTCGCCAGCCCCGTCACGGTCTCCCCAGCGCTATCGACCCCCGCGACCATCATGCCCAGCACCGACTCGGGGTCGATCCCGCCAAGCAGCCCGCCGATGCTATTGGCGTCGCCTTCGGCGTCACGCACCTGCAGGACGCGGTCCGCATCCAAAGACGACCCGTCGCTCAGCCGAAGCACCGGCTTGCCCTCCTCAATCACCAGCGAGCTCACGACGCCGGCGACGGTGTTGTTCGCGGCGTTCAACCCTTCGACAAACTTGCCGATCATGTTGGCGCTGGTCGAGATCGCGTTCTGCGTCACGAGCGCCTCAAACTTGGTCTCAAGCGTGGCCTGGCTCTCGATGTTGCGCAGGCTAGATAGCTGCTCGAGGATCGCGCCGGTGTCGTTGGGGGCAAGCGGGTCCTGATTGGTTAGCTCGGAGAGGATGATCTCCAGGAACTCGCCGGAGTTGAGATCGGCGTAGGCGTTCCTGGCCTGGTTGGGCTGGGCATTCTGCGTGTTTTGTGGCGCAAACGCGGCGGCACTGCCTAGGGCTGCGGACATAGTGGGCTCCGTCTTTCGTAGGTCACGCGGCCGTTTCGGCCGGGGATTGTGTCAGGTGGTCGTTGAATGCCTGTGGCTCGTTGCGTCCGTCACGCGAAGGCTCCTGGTCCCGTGCATCGCCTCGGCTGCTGCGATCGCCGCCGCCTTCTTGACGACCGCGGCTACGCCCTTCGTTGTGTTGGCGCTGTTGCGATTCGTTGTCGCCGTTCTGGTCGCTCGCTCCGCTTTGCTGGGTCTGCGGCATCGGCTGGACGTTCAACCGCTCGACGGTGAGCCCCTGGGACTCGAGCGAGCTGCGTAGCTGCCCCAGTTGCTGCGTCAAGAGCTGGTGCGCGGACGCTGACTCGGTGAGCATCGACGCCGAGAGGACCGTGCCGGCCAATTGCATCTGGATACGGACCGTGCCCATCTCGGGCGGCGTCAGACGGAGCGTCACGGCGCCGCCGCGCTGGGTGACCGCCGAGGCGAGCCCACGCGTCAGGCGTGCGCTGTTGAGCGCGGACGTATCGGCTTCGCGTGCGGCGGCGGCGTCAGCGCGCTGCGCCGCAGCGCTGGACGACCCGATCGGCGTCGGCAATGCGGGGCCGGTTTCGATGGACGCCGGGGCCGCGCCCGTCGTGGTGGTGGTTGCGGCTGAAGCCGTGACGGCGGCCTGCTCGGGCGCTGCAGCGGCAGCCCTTTGCACCGCGATCGGCGGGGCCTCGGCACCGCCCGGAACGGCTTGCGTCTGCGACTGCTCAGCAGTAGAGCCCGCCGACTGCGTCGCCGCTACGGCAGCGCCCCCCGCCTGTGCTGCGGCATTCTGCATCGGCTGCGTGCCCTGCACGGATTGCTGGGCCGCCTTACCCTTCCCCCGCAACGCATTCGCCGTGGACTCCGCAGCCCGCTTACCTTCCCTACGGACCGCCTCACCCGCAGCCAGCGCAGCCTCTTCCACGCCAGCCTTGCCTTCCAAAGCAGCCAGCCCCACCGCCGACTCCCCTTCGACCAAGGCGGCCGCGGGATCGCCCTCAACAGGTGTCGCAGCTTCGCTATCGCCAGGCGTTTCCCCCCCAGCGTGCTCATCCGGCTGCGGCGCAGCGTCTTCGACATCTGCCTCTTCACGCTTTTCGACTTCGCGGGCTGCGTCCGCCCGCTCCCCCACACCGGGCTCCGCCGCAGCCTTCGCCTCATCCTCGCCCCGGTCGCGCGAGGGCTCGGCAGCGCCCTTCTCGCGCCCCGCGCGATCTAAATCATCTCGCCCGCGCGTGCTGCCGGCGAGGTCACGGTCGCCGCGCGTCTGCGCCGACAACTCATCACGGAACGAGACCCCCGACGCTTGCTCTCCGGCGGCAGACGCGTCGCGCCGCCCCGTCTCAAGCCCAGCGGCCTGCTCCACACTAAACAACGACTGAATCGCCTGAATCATTAGAGCCCTGCCTCTTCTAACGCACGCCCGGACCGCAGGCGGACCTGCTCGATCAGCCGTGCGGCCTGCACGACCTCTTCCGGGGCTTTGAATTCTTTGAGCACACCGTTGGCCTTACGCTCTTCCATCGCCGCGAGATAGGCCACGACCTGACTCTCGGCACCATCGCTCAGAAGCTGCTGCAAGATCTGCTTCGCCTGGCGGGCGGTGACCCCCTCCAGCATCGCGACCGCCTGCTGGAAATCCACATCGCCCTGCGACTCTTCCCACGCGGCAACAAGCAGGTCGAACTTCGCACGCTCTTCCTGCAACTCGGCGTACTGCGCATCCACCAGCGCACGGGTCGAGTCGAGCTGCTGCTGGATCGCGGCCACCTCGGCGTCGCGCCGCTTGATGAGCTGGTCGTAGTACGCGTCGACTTCGTTGATCGACTCAAGCACCTGCTCGGGCGACAACGGACCGCCGGCGACCTGCTCCATCCGAAGCGCCTGGGCGGCGACGGCTTCCTGCTCGGCCACCGCGGCGGCGGCCTCTTCTTCCTGTTTCGCCTGCTCCGCGATCGTCGGGCGGAAGACATCCACCGCCTGGTGGACCCGCTCCTTGCTCAGCCGGCCGCTCGACCCCAGCCAGCCGATCAGGCCGACCGCGGCGAGGACGTTGACGACGACAACAAGGATGAACGCGGTGATGAGGGTTCGCATGGGGTCGGCTCCGCCTGGGTCTCTCGGGCATAGACCTGGGCGGTGTGGTCATCGAGCCGCTTCGCCTCCATGCGTCGCTGCTCCTGCACCCAGGCCTGTTCTTGCTTGTCCCTAAGCAAACCCAGTGCCTGACGCTCGCGCGTCGCCTCCAAGAGCCGTTTTCTTGCGATTTCTACGCGGGTTTCAAGCTCCGCGACCCGCCGAACCAGCCCGTGCCCCTCGGCGGTACATCTTGCGCTGTACCGCGCAATTCCTGCCACCGCCTGCAGATCGATGCGCCCCTGCAGCCCTTCGGCCGCATCACGCTTGGCGGCGCTGATCGTCTGCTGCATCGACGCGAGCTTCTGGATCAGCCCGTTGCGCTCATGCATCAGCTCTGCCAAAGCACGCTGACACACCTGCTCCGCCTTCTCGCGGTGGTTCAGGATCGACTGGTAACGGAACGTAAAGCGTGCCATAGCGTGCCTCCTTGCACAGCCCCGGAATCGCGGACAGGGACGGGCCTACCGCTACATCGGCAAGAGCACGGGCAGCATCCGGAAAAAACAACCACAAAGCCGCGAAGACACGAAGGAAGACAGCACACCGCGATGCATTCAACGTGGCTGCTTGTGAATAGCCGCACCGCTACGCGGTGCCGGAACCTCTATAGAGCGCGCCGCCCGCACCAAGGCTCGTGGGCTTATCCCCGGCCATAAACAGGAGCACCACATTCCGAGCAGGCACCCGTCGTGTTTCCCGTGAGGTTGTAGCCACATGTTTGGCAACATCCCTCATGGGGCGGCGCGAAGCGGGGTTTTACAAACCGAGCCCAGAATAGCAGCATCACAATAAGGCACAGTAAAAAAACGAACGGCATTACTAAAAAGCTGAGCATCGCGGCGGCCATACCCACGCCATCATCTGGCCCCACTTGACCTCGCGTTGCGTACGCGACGATCGACATCCCTACAAAGAGCGTTCCAAAGAACGCGATCGCCGCGCTGGCTAGAACGCCAAGCGTGAAGTAGGCCACGGCTATGATCCGGGTGCGCATGTGGGTCGTTTTTCCCGTTGCCCATTTTATGCCAGCAAAAGCTTGCCCTCTCATGCAGCCCGAACCTGCTTGCAATGACCGACAAGACTGCGCCCGATGACAGGCAGGAATGCCTGTCCTACCTGCCGAGTTGCGCCCCCGCCTGCTGCAGGCTTAGCACGATCGCGGCGAGTTGGGCCTGGGTGTGCTGCAGGTCGGCGCGGCCCTGGCCTGTGCCCTCGCCTCGGCCCTGCTGGAGGAACTGATCGAGCATGGGCTTGGCGGCGATCGCTAAATCGAACTGCGGGTTGCTGCCGGCGGCGTAGGCGCCGATGTTCACCAGGTCCTCGACGTCGCGGTAGGCGGCGAGGAGTTGCAGGATCTCTCGGCGGGCGTTCTGGTGCTCGGGCGGGGTGACGTCTGAAGCGATCCGGCTGATCGAGCCGAGCACGTCGATGGCGGGGAAGTGGCCCTTGTCGGCGAGCTTGCGGGAGAGCAGCACGTGCCCATCGAGCACGCCCATGCAGGCGTCGGCGATCGGCTCGGTCATGTCGTCGCCCTCGACGAGCACGGCGTACAGCGCCGTAATCGAGCCAGCCGGTGTCCGGCCCGAGCGCTCCATCAGCTCCGGCAACAGCGAAAACACACTGGGCGGGTACCCACGCGTCGCGGGCGGTTCCCCAGCGGCGAGGCCGATCTGCCTTTGTGCCTGACACAAGCGCGTGACCGAGTCGACAAGCAACAGCGTATCGAGCCCCTCGTCGCGGAAGTGCTCGGCGATTGACGTCGCAACCAGCGCCGCACGCACACGCAGCAGCGCCGGCTCGTCGCCAGTCGCACAGACGACGACACTGCGCGCGAGGCCTTCGGGGCCCAGCACGTTGTCGATAAAGTCGCGGACCTCACGCCCGCGCTCGCCGACGAGGGCGATGACACTGACGTCGGCCTCGGTCTGCTTGGCCATCATGCCCAGGAGGGTGGACTTGCCGCAGCCGGGCCCGGCGAAGACGCCAAGGCGTTGGCCCTTGCCCAGCGTGGTCATGCCATCCACCGCGCGGACGCCGGTCGCCAGCGGCTGGTCGATGAGCGGGCGGGTGAGCGGGTCGACGGTCTTGGGGTTGAGCGGGCGCGGGACGGTATCGCGCAGTGGGCCCTGGCCATCGATGGGCCGGCCCATCCCGTCGAGCACCCGGCCAAGTAAGGACGAGCCCACGCGGACCTGCTGGGCGTGCTGGCCTGCGGTGACACGGTCGCCCGGGCCGACGCCGGTCAGCGGCCCCAACGCCATGACGACGGCCTGGTTGCCCGCGAAGCCGACGACCTCGCCATCAAGCGTCGGACCTTTGCCCCGGCGGGTCGCGATCGTGACATGCGTACCGATCGGGACGGGCAGCGCGGTGACCCTCGCGGAGAGGCCACGCACTTCCGCCACCGCCCCGCTGACTTCGACGGTGACGGCGTCCTCAATCAAACCTAGCTGGTCGGCCAACAGCGTCATACACCCGGCCCCGCATCATCCATCGGCGGCGATTGCGGCGGAAGCGGATCGGTCGGCGGCGCATCAACAGGCGTATCCGAGGGCGGCGCATCAGCGGCCGCAGCGTCAGACGCGAGGTTCCCACCAGCCTCTTCGCCTGCCGTGCACTCGGGCTGGGCTTGCTGCGTCTCGCAGTTGGTGCCGGGCAAAACGAGGTCGGTGATGCGTGCGAGCTGCTTCTCGATCGTCGCGTCGATGTGCCCGCTGCCAAACGCCAGCGCGACCCCGCCCCGGCCGATGTCGTGGTCGTCGACGAGCAGGACGTGGCCTAACCCGCCGATGCGCGAGACGAGTTGTGGCAGCGTGTCTTCAACGCGTTCACGATCGTCCGGATGGATGCGCACGACGATATCGTGCTGCGAGAGCACCTGTTCCAATGCCGCACCAACCTGACGGCTAACCGTGTCGGAGTCAGTCGCGATGACACGGTGAACAATCTTCTCAACCGCGCGGAGCGCAAACGCGGTCACCGACTGGCGGGCGTCGCGCTCCATCGCGACACGCTGTGTTTCCCACCGGGTCGCGACATCGGACCAGGCCGCGGTGAGGTGGGCGATCTCGTCCTGGGCATTGGCGAGCGCTTCGGCCTTGCCTTGTTCTTGGCCCTCGGCCTGGCCTTTCGCGAGGCCGGCGGCGTACCCGCGCTCCTCGGCTTCCTGCTCACGCTGGGTCACGATCTCGGCGGCACGGGCGTGTGCGTCTTCGATGATGCGCTCGGCCTCGGCCTCGGCCCGCATACGGATCTTCGCGGCCTGAGCCCCCAGGTCGCCGAGGTCCAGAACGATCGCCTCCTTCATCGCTGGCGGCGCAAGCTGTGATTTCATCAAGGGCATGTATACGGCGGTTCTTTCTGGCTAAGGGCTCTATACGATCATGTCCTTGTCGCCGCCGCGGCCGGCGATGATGATCTCGCCGGCGTCTTCGAGCCGGCGGACGATATCGACGATGCGCTGCTGGGCCTGCTCAACGTCGCTCACGCGGACCGGGCCCATGAACTCCATGTCCTCGTTGATCATTGCCGCGGCGCGTTCGGACATGTTCTTGAAGACCTTGTCCTTGAGCTCCTGGCTCGCGGTCTTGAGCGCAAGCGCCAGCTCGTCGTTCTCGATCTCCTTGAGCACGGCCTGGATCCCCTTGTCGTCCACCAGCAGGATGTCCTCGAAGACGAACATCAGACGGCGGATCTCTTCGACCAGGTCCGGGTCGTCGGCCTCGAGGCCTTCCATGATGCCCTTCTCCGTCGTGCGATCGACGAGGTTGAGCATCTCGGCGACCGAGTCGACGCCGCCGATCTTCTCGAACGACTGATTGAGCATGTTGGCGAGACGCGATTCGAGGCCACGCTCGACCTCGCTGATGACCTCGGGGTTGGTCTGCTCCATGTTCGCGACGCGTTTGACGACCTCGATCTGCTTGGGCGTGGGGAGCCCGGCCAGGATCTCGGACGCTTTGTGGAACGCGAGGTGCGAGACGATCAGCGCGATGGTCTGCGGGTGCTCGTCCTGGATAAAGGTGAGCAGGTTGGACGACTCGGCCTTCTGAAGAAACGAGAACGGTGTCTTGCGGACCTGCTGGCTGATCTGCTGCAAGATACGCTCGGCGTCGGCGGGCTCAAGCGACTCGGCGAGCAGCGACTTGGCGTAATCCAGCCCACCCTCGCGTGCCCAGCTATGTGCAACGGCGAGGTCGTAGAACTCCTGCAGGACGGCGTCGCGGACTTCTTTTTTGATGCTGCCGATCCCGGCGAGTTCGCGCGTGACCTCTTCGACCGCGGTCTGCCCGAGCTGTTTGAGGATCAGTGCGGCGGCCTCCTGATCCAGCGCGAGCAACAGCACCGCGGCCTTCTTGATGCCCGTCATAGCCTGGGCTCGGGGCTCGGGTTGCTGTGTCGCGGTCATGCCGAGGTCTGTCATGGGTGCTGGCCAATGATGGCTGGGTGCGGGAGCGATTGTCGTTAGCCTGCACTAGCTGGCAGGCGCGTTCTTTAGAGTTTTTCCGTGCCGACCCATTTGCCCAGCAGGCCGCCGGCCTCTTCGGGGTTGGCTTTGACCATTTCACTGATCTGCTCGGCGATCTGTCGGCTGCGTAGCTCGCCTTCTTCAAGCTCGACGCCCGCGAGCCCGCCATCCATCTCATCGACCTCGCCCATCAGGTCGTCGTCGCTGGGCAGTGTCGGCGGGACGCCGGCGAGCTCTTCGACGGTCGGCATCTCTTCGGGGCGTGTCGCCTTCTTGACCATGCCGAGCATGAGCACGAGCGAGATCACCGCGAGGCCGGCGACCATCGCCGTCGGCGCCCAGCCCGAACTCATCATGGCACCCAAGCCGCCGCCCGCGCCGGCCTCGACGGGTTCGAGGTAGGCCTGGTCGTAGACCATCGCGATGTTGATCGTGCCCGGGCGGACCTCTTCGCCTTCGCCCTCGGTCGGCATCGCGACGAGCTGCGGCTCGACAAGCTGCTTGATCTTGTTCTTCTCGGCGTCGATCAGCCCCGCGAGGTCTTCGTCGCTCGGGGCCTCGGCCTCGGGGTTCTGCGCCTGGAACACGCGGACAAAGTAGCTCCGCGGGATCGCGACCGAGACGTTGATCAGGCGGATCGTGCCGCCGGCGATCGCTTCGCTAGAGGCCATGGTCTGCATGGGGGCGTTGAACTCGGTCTCGGAGGTCGTGCTGGTCGTCTCCTGCCCCGTCGTCCCGCCGCCGTCGATGCTCACACCCGTGTTTGGACGTACGCCGGGCTCGCCCATCCGGGCGACGTTCGTCGTCGACATCTCGGTCGTGTTCTCACGCTTCACCGACGGGCTGTCGTAGGCCATGCTGTTGACCTGTCTGCTGACGACCTGGCTCTGCACAATCTTCACGGCGATGGTCGCGCCGGGGAAGCTGCTCAGGACATCTTCAATCTTCTGCTTGTGCAGACGCTCCTGGGCAACGAGGTGTTCGAGCTGCGTGCCGGCGTCAAACCCGTCGGCGTCGCGCGCGGAAAACTCACGGCGGCTGGTCGCGTCGATGACCTTCACGTTCTCTGCGGGGAGCTCGGCGACCGCACCCTCGACCAGCGCGATCAGCGCGTCGGCCATACGCCGGTCGACCTTGCCCGACTGCATGTTGACGGTGACCATCGCGGAGGGCGGGACGTGGCCAAGGCCGATGCCGACCGTGTCGGGCTTGTCGATGACGACGTAGGCGTGGTCCACGCCGGGGAACTCACCGATGACCGCGCCGAGGAATCGGCCGGTCGCGAGGCGCATCTGCTGGTCGCTCTGGCGGTTCGTGGTCATCCACGACTGCGAGCTGACAAGCTGGTCGAACGCCGCGTAGGCGTCGGGGCTGATGAGGTTGTTGGCGGCGAGGGTCGCGATCGCACGCTTCTCATCACCTGAGGAGACGTAGACCTGGCCGTTGCGGATTTCATTGGTGATGCCGTCGGTATCGAGGTGTGCGACGATCTGCGCGGCGCCGCCCTCGGCGACCTGACTGATGGGCACCATCTGCGGCGCGGCGGCGAGCTTAACGAAGATACCCCCCACCAGAATCAGAATCACCACCAGCGACACGATCAGCCACTTGGTCGTGAAGCTCCAGTCGCCCACCTGGGCCTGGATCTGGGTCCAATTGCGCCGGATAAAATCCATCAGTCGGCCTCCATGCCTGGGAGCGGTTAGCCGTTAGCTGTTAGCCAGTAGCTCTCCGCATTGATCTGTCTCGCCGAATGGCCACCGGTTTCTGTCGCGTCGCATCCTGCTGGCTAACAGCTAACGGCTCTTGGCTATCGGCTCCCACTACACCCGGATCTGCTTCACTTCCTCGTACGCGTCCATCAGCTTGTTGCGCACCTGCAGCATCATCTGAAACGCGATATCCGCCTTCTGCTTGGCCATCAGGACGCTTTCCATATCGTCACGGCGGCCCGCGACGAGGTCTTCGATCGCGGTCTCGGCCTCGCCCTGAAGCTTGTTCACCTGACTGATGTTCTCGCGCAGGTGCTGGACAAAGTCCGGGCCCTTGACTTCGGACGCGGCGTTGGGCATCTGCACCGGCTTGAGCGGTGAGGCTGCCTGGGTCTGCTGGATGTGCCCCAATGGGTCGTTCATAGCCAAATCCAATCAATCACCTGCCGCAACTAAGCGATCAGGCGGAGGGATGTCTGCATCATCGTCTTAGTGGCCTCTGCGGCCGCAATGTTTGCTTCATATGCACGCGCGGTCTCGAGCATGTTCACCTGCTCGGTCATCGGGTCGATGTTCGGCGTCAGGATATGGTCGGCCTTACTCGCGGTCTGGCCCGCGAGCGGGTGGCCCGGCGCCAGCTTTTCGTTGAACGGACGCATGTCCATCGCGATCTCGTGGACATGCACACCGCTCGCGCTGCCCGTCGTCGGGTCGCCCGGCGCGAGCACTGCCAAGCGACGGCGAAACGGGTTGTTCTGCCCATTGGCGTCCTGCACGGTGTTCGCGTTGGCGAGGTTCGCCGTGATGACGTCCGCGCGGGTCCGCTGGGCGACGAGGCCGGAGGTTGAGGTGTCGAGAGCTCCAAACATGGGGAAACCTATGCGGTTAGCGAAAAACGGTGCGTCTTAGTGATCCATCTTCTACATGCGGCCACGGATCGCCAACTCGAGCATGTCGAACTGGTTCTTGATCAAATCGATACTGGCACGGTGGACCAGAGCGTTCTCGACCAGGTCCTGCATCGTGCGCTCGAGGTCGCGGTTGTTCTGGTCATGAAAGAGGATGTTTTCATTGGCCTGCTTGGCCTGGAAAGCGACTTTCCCGTCGGCCGCGACCTTCGCGGGGCCGTGAGAGCCGAGCTTGAGCGGGCCGCGCTGGGCATGCCCGCTTTGCCGCCGGTCGTCGATCGCGGCACGGAGCTGGGCCTGGAAGGCCTTAGGGTCCATATCGACCGGCTTGTAATACGGCGTCGTGAAGTTGGCGATGTTGTGGTTGATCAGCTTAGCGCGTTCACTGGTGAACTGGGCCATCCGCTCCAGGGTAGGCATCGCTCCGCTATCAAACATTCCATTGACCACTAGTGCACCTCCTCGCTGGCTTCGACGCCTTCATCGGGGTCTCGCCACGACCATTGGCCCAGCGACTCCCACACACACAAGCAATCCGCGTGCCCGACGCCGGGATCGACATTGTCCGCGGCGAGGCTGGTTTTTTCGCGAAACACGACTGCGCCAAAGCCGGACGCGCCGCGCAGGAATTGCGCGGACACTCGCCCGGCGACTGGCGCTTGTGGCTTGGTGCTAGACGGAGGCGGCAACGAGATTCTGCTCCTTCCACTTCTTGAGCTTGAGGCCGAGCGTGCGGACACCGATCCCCAGGGCCTGTGCGGCACGGGTGCGGTTGCCGCCGAACTGCCCCAAAACGTGAAGGACCTGCTCACGCTCGATCTCTTCGAGCGGGCGGATGGACGGGGCCGGCTCCGTTGAAACAGGCGAAGCAGGCGCGGGCGTAGCACTTGCGGAGGGCGGCTGAAGCGGCGGGCTGCCCATCACAAACGTCGGCGCGATCGCCTCGGCCTGCTGTGCCGGGGCGGCGACCGGCTGGGTCATCCCCGCGGCCGGAAGCCAGGGGCGGATCAGCTCGGAGGTGATGACCTTCTCCGAACACAGCACACTCGCCCGCTCGCAGATGTTCTGGAGCTCACGCACGTTGCCGGGCCAGCGGTAAGCCTGCAGCAACGCTTCGGCCTGGCTGTCGAAACGCTTGGGCTCGCGCCCTTCACGCCGTGCGGCCTGTGCGAGGAAGTGGGCGGCAAGCATCGGCACATCGGCACTGCGTTCATGCAGCGAAGGCAGCACGAGCGGGAGGACATTCAGTCGGTAGTAGAGGTCCTGACGGAACGTGCCGTCCGCGACTGAGCGGGACAGGTCGCGGTTGGTCGTCGCGATGACACGGACATCGACCTTGAGCGTGGCCGACGAGCCGACTCGCTCAAACTGCCCTTCCTGCAAGACGCGCAGAAGCTTGGCCTGGAGCTGCGGGCTGATCTCGCTGATCTCGTCAAGCAGAAGCGTACCGCCGTCGGCCAGCTCGAAGCGGCCCTTGCGGAGCTGGTCCGCGCCGGTGAACGCGCCTTTTTCGTGCCCAAACAACTCGGACTCAAGCAGCGAGCTGCTCAGCGCTGCACAGTTGAGGCAGAGCATGATCCGGTCATGCCGGTTGCTGTGGGCATGAACCGCCCGGGCGACGACCTCCTTGCCCGTGCCCGACTCGCCCTGGATGAGGACCGTGCCGCTGGACGCGGCGACCTGGCTGACCTGCTGCGAGAGCGCCCGCATCGCGGGGGAATCGCCAACCAGCTCCGGCCCGGCTTCACGCGGAGCCCGCTCGCTACGCAGCGCGTCGTTTTCCTTACGCAGCCGACGATTCTCAACAGCCCGGCGGACGACCATGACAAGCTGGTCGCCCTCAAAGGGCTTCTGGACAAAGTCAAAAGCGCCGTCATGCATCGCACGGACGGCATCGGCCACGGTGCCGTAGGCCGTCATCAGCACGACCGGCAACTCGCTATCGAATGCCCGCAACTCGGTAAGCAGCTCAAGCCCGGACATCCCCGGCATCTGCAGGTCGGTCACGACCGCTGCCGGCCGATGCTTCTTGGCCTTAGCCATCGCGTCTTCGCCGCCCGACGCGACCACGACCACGTAGCCCGCCCGCTGGAGGGTCGCGCCGACGCTGTCGCGCATCATCTGCTTGTCGTCAACGACCAGAACCTTGGTACTCATGCGGCGGCTCCTGCAGCCATCGCCGCGCCGCCCGCGGCCGATGGTGTTTCGTGAGAGGTGTCATGCCCCGACGCCTGCGGCAGCGCGAGGCGGAATACAGCCCCGCCTTCGTTAGAGACCGAGACCGAGCCGCCGTGGGCATCGACGATACGGTGCACGATGGCCAGGCCGAGCCCCGTCCCCGTGCTGCGGGTTGTGAAGAACGGGTTGAAGATACGGTCGACCCGATCCTCGGCGATGCCCGGCCCGGAGTCCGAAACGATCAGCACATAGCCGAGCTCGTCGGCCTCAACATCGAGCACCAGGCGACGCGGCCGATCGCTCAACGCCATGGCGTCCACGGCGTTTCGCACAAGATTCAAAATCGCCTGCTGCATCAGCCCGCTGTCGGCAAAGATTTCGACTGAGCCACGCGAGAGGTCACGGCGGACCACGTGGACCTCGGCCGCCTGGATCGCCGGCTGGTGAGCCGTAACGGCACGGTCAAAGAGGCTCGACACCTCGACCGCACGACGCTCGGGCTCGCTACCCCCCGCGAAGCTGAGGACATCGTTGACGATCGCGCTCATCCCCTGGACCGCCGAGGCGATCTTGCGTGCGTTCTCGAGCGCCTCGGCCGTCTGCGGTGTCGGGCAGGCGAGGTCTTCGACGACCATGCTGACGTAGAGCTGGATCGCGGCGAGCGGGTTGCGGATCTCGTGGGCGATCCCCGCCGCCATCTCCCCCAACGCCGAAAGCCGCTTGGAACGCTGGAGCTGCGCATTCGCGCTCGTGAGCTCGCGACGCAGACGGACCACCTCGCCCTGCAACCGCTCATGGCTGGCCTGCATCTTTTCGGTCAGCGTGTTGTACGCCTCGATGATCCCGGCAAGGTCGGACGCGCTGACACCTGCGCCCCCCGACCGGGACGACGCCTCAACACCCGCTTCATGGCTCACTTCACTATCCGGCATCGTGCTCTAGCCCCGCTGATCGGTGAATCTTGCAGCCGAACCGGAGCGCGGAGCGCCGGCACTGCCATAGGCCCCCAGCACATTGGGCGCGGCGGCGGTTTCGCGTAACTGGCTGCCGATCTCGTCTCGGGCGGCCTCCATCTCGCGGCGGCCAGCCTCATCCTGCTGGATGATCGATTCGAGCAGCTCCCGCACATCATCGACCAAGGTGCGGACCTGGCGGGCAACCGCAGACTCGCTTTCGCTGGCGAGTGAGGCGATCGCCGCGCGGTGCGGCGAGATTTCGAGCGAACACTCGCCGAGCTGCTCAACCAAGCCCTGACGCCGAGCCAGCAGCGACAGAAGCTGCTCCGTCTCGCCCTCGGCGATCAGCCGGCCCTGATCGTCGCTCAGGGCCTTGAGGTTTTGATAGAGGTCGCGCTGCCGAGAAAGCAGCTGCATCAACTGGTCGGGCGACGGCGTATCGCCGGAGCGCGGCAGTGGCGAAGAAGTGGCGTTTTCTGTGGTCATCCATGACCTTTCGGGCTAGAGAATCGCCGCATCCTGCGGCGTCGGGTCGGCCGAAATGGCGGTCCCGGTAGACTTATCGGCCTGACGGGCCTAGAGCGTTAAAGATCGCTGACATAAGGTGATGCGCGTTCAATTCCCCGTATCGACCCCGGCAGTCGCATTGTCCTCGGGGTAGAGATCCAGCTCGGTCGACCAGCGTAGCCAGTCGTCCCATCGCTGCCGAGTCATCAGCGAATCCGGATGCTCAAAGACGCTGTCGTCGAGCTTGCCGAAGACTTCGACGGCCTGCCGGTGCGCGGCTCGGGCACGGGCGTAGTCTTTCATCTCCGCGGCCGAGTTTACGATCTGCACCCAGGCGACGAGCGACGCGGGGTGGTCCTGCCAACGCGTCGCGGCATCCTGGTAGAGCAGGATGGCATTGGCGAAGTCGCTCTGCTCGAAGGCGCAGTCCGCCTGATAGAAGTACGCGTTGCGGTGGTAGATCCGCTCAACCCGGGACTGATTGTTGGGGTGGACATCGTCGAGCAGCTCCTGCACCTGCTGGTAGTACATCTTCGCTTCGCTGAGACGACGGACGCGCTCAGCCTGCATCGCGAGCCGGTCGGACTGGTTGGGCGTCTGCGCCGCTTGCCGGCCGAGCCCAAAGGCGCTGAGCCGGAGGCAGTCGGCCAGCATGTAGCGCAGCTTCGCCTCCAGCGAGATCACGTCGCTCTCGTCTTCATCCTCCCCAGCCCCCTGCCCGTTGCCGTAGCGCTCGACCGCACCACCCGCATCGCCAAGCACCTCGATGCCGCGGGCGTAGTAGGTGTCGTCCTGGCTGCCCCGCCGGTAGTAGAGCGTGCCCAACTCGATCAAGGCGTCGCGGAAGAACGGGCTATCGGGACCGATCGCGCGATGGTCTTCGACGACGTAACGCAGCCACTGCTCGGCCTTATCCCATTCGTCGAGCCCGACCAGCGCCCGAGACAGCGGCACGTACGCCTGCATCGCCCACTGGCTGGTGTCGGCCCCCTCGATCAGCCCCTGCAACTGGTCGCGCGCGGCGCCGTACTGCCGATCCGCGAGGCAGGCCTGGCCCAGCCGGAACATCGCCTCCTCACGCCGGCCGCTCTCGCCACGGGTCGCTAAAAAGTCCTGATACACCGAGACGGCCTCGGCCCAGAGCTGTGCCTTGGCGAAATGATCCGCGGCGGCCCAGAGCGCGATGCCGTGCCCATCTGCCTCCGCCTCCAACAGCTTCGCCTCGCGGAGATACGCCTTGGCCGCCTGCTCGAAATACACCGCGGCGTCCTGGTTGTGGATCCGCCTGGCCTCAAGGTGCGGGTCTTCGCCAGAACGCGGGTCTTCGAGCCTAAGCCTTTGGGCCGCGGCCTGGGACTGCTCGCCCAGCAGGCGGTAGGTCTCGGCGAACTGACGCGTGAGTGTTGCGCTGTCGCCGCGATCGGTTAGAGGCTCTACCACCTTCAGCAGCGCCAGCGCGTTCTCGTACTGCGCGTTCTCAAACTCACGGCTGATGTGCACACTCAGGTAGTGCTCGAGCTTCTCGCGACGCGGGTCCCAGACCGGGGCCTGCTCGTTGGCCAGCCGCTCGGCCGCGAGCTTGAAGGCCTCGAGCGCTTCGGGGAAACGCCCCTCGCGATAGGCCTCGGTGTGTGCTTCGCCGATCTTCGCGTCGATCGACGATGGCCCCTGCGGCGCGTCGAGGTACGCCTGGTGGTAGAGGCCGAACGCCCGCTCGATGTAGCCCTGCTCGCTCTGCGCCAGCTCGATATCGGCAAAGCCCACGAGGACGCGGGGGAACATCTCGTGCCCATCCTCCAGATGGCTGCGGGCCTCGCTGAAACGCTGACGCGCATCGACAAAGTTCTCCTCCATCGCGTAGGCCTCGCCCAACACCACGTTGAGCGGCGCGATGTCCTGGTCGCTCGCCCCGCCCTGCTTCAGCCGCATCAGCCCGCCCTCGACGAGCATCCGGATCACCGCCTGCTCGTCACCCGCACGCAAGAAACGCTCGGCACGCTGCTGCATCGCCCAAATCTTCTCACCCCGACGCACCGCGATGTCGGGCTCGGCGTCCAGCTCCTGCTCAAAACGCCGAAGCAGGTTCGCCACCTTCTCCGAAGCCGGGTCCGGGTCGGTCTGCATCGCCCGCTCCACCAGCGCGCGGACGATCTCGTGCCGACGCGTCGCCGAGTCGTCCGGCATCGCGTCCACCACACGCAGCGCCCCGGTGTCGTCCCCCATCGCCGCGAGTGTCTGCGCGTAACGCCAAAGCGCATTGCCGGGCAGTTCCCGCCCAAGCTTTTGGGCCGAGCGGTAGTGCTCAACGATCTGCGCAAGGTTCTCCTGCCCCGCCTGGGTCGTGATGCCCTGCCACACGCGGGTATCCATCTGGCGGAATCGCAGGTCGCCGTAGAGCTGCCAGTAGTAGCCCTCGACCGGGTCGTCCACGGCGTCCACAAACGCAGAGGACTCGGCGAGCTTATCCAGCCGACCCTCGGCCTCTTCGAGCCGGTTCTTCGTCACCAGCGACTCGATCTTCGCCAGCTCTTTGTCGTAATCCAACGGCACGTACTTGGGCAGCGCAAAATACACACCGACCGCGAGCAGCCCGAGCCCCAGCAGCAGCACCGGCATCTGCCACACCTGCGCCCACGCCATCTCCGGCGCACCGACCTCGATCTCGCCAGCGTCGCCGGCCTGCAGGGCATCATCCACCATGGCGCACCTCGTCTTTCACCGCAGTGCTGGTGTCGCCATCCAACAACGCACGGACCTGCTCGACCGTGTGATCCGCCTTCAACGCGAGCACCCGCGCCAAGCGCGGGAAGACCGACTCGTCGTACAGCCGATGCCCCCCGGCCGTCCAGCCGGCCTCGGCGATCAGCCCCCAGCGCGTGTAGTTGTGCAGCGTCTGCCGCGTCAGCCCCGTGTGCCGCGCCAGCTCCCCGATCTTGTACCGCTTCACCGGCGGCGTCCCCAGCCGCGCCGCATCACCCTCGCTGAACACCGCCTGTGACATCCGTGTCGCTCCGGCCAAAACAAAGTACCCGAAGCCCACAGTCAACGACCGTAGGCTTCCTTGCCGTTGTCGTATCGTCAAAGCGTCAAAGCGGACTTGAATAGAATCGTAGGGTGGGTGGAGCGCAGCGCAACCCACCGCGAACTACCTGCCTGCTTGGTAAGCCGTGGTGGGTTGCGCTCGCTTTGCTCGCTCCACCCACCCTACGAAACGATTGACCCCTACTCCGCCGCGGCCGCGACTTTCGCTCGGCGTTGGAGCTCGGCGTCGATGAAGCCCTGCAGGTCGCCATCCAAGACGTTCTGCGGGTTGGGCTTCTCGTAGTTCGTGCGGTGGTCTTTGACGCGGTTGTCGTAGAAGACGTAGCTGCGGATCTGTGAGCCCCAGCCGCGGTCGACGCTGCCACCGGTCGCGGCGTCCTTCTCGGCCTGGCGTTTTTCCTCGGCGATGAGCTCGAGCTTGCCTTGCAGCATCGCCATCGCCATGCGCTTGTTCTGCTCCATCTTCCGCTCGACCGAGCAGACGATCATGATCGGCGAAGCCATGTCCGGCTCTTTGTAGACCAGCCGGATCGCCGAGGCGACCTTGTTGACGTTCTGCCCACCGGGCCCCGACGAGCGTGCGAAGTTGGTGGTTTCGAGGTACTGCTCGTCGATGAGGTCGCCGCCGGTGTCGGGGAACTCGGGGACGACATCGACGGTGACGAAGCTGGTCTGCCGCTTACCCTCGGCGTTGAACGGGCTGACACGGGCCAAGCGGTGCGTGCCGCGCTCGGCCGAGAGGTAGCCGTAGGCCATCGCGCCCTTAATGTAGAGCGTGACTTCCTTGATGCCCGCCTCGGTGCCGTGGGTTTTGCTGACCTCGCTGATGTCCCAGCCGTTCTTCTCGCAATAGAACAGGTACATCCGCATGAGCATCTCGCACCAGTCGTCGGCCTCGGTGCCGCCGGCGCCGGACTGGAGCGTGAGGTAGCAGTTGCGCTCGTCGTACTTGCCCGACAGAAGCGACGCCGTCTCCAGCTTGTCGAGCTGCGCGAGCATCGGGTCGATCAGGGCATCGACTTCCTTGCGGGTGTCGTCATCGTCGGCCTCGTCGGCCATCTCCCAGAGAAGCTGCGCCTCTTCCACGCCGGAAACCGCCTCCTGCACGGGCTCGATGCGGGCTTTGATCGACTTGAGTTCGCTGATGATCGCGTTGGCGGCGTCCTGGTTATCCCAGAAGCCGGGCTCGCCCATCTTTTTCTCGAGCTCTTTCAGACGCTCCGCCCGCTCCTCGACGCGCATGGAGTCGCGCATTGCGCCCACGCGCTGGGCCAGGTCGCTCAGGATGCCGGGGATGTTTTCGTGCATAGCCCGGGGATTGTAACGGGGGCGGCGTTGATGGGTAAAAGCCACCCACAGAGAGAATCCGTGGGCTTCATTCGCGGATCAGAGGGATGGGGGTCAGACGCCTTCGCTGAGCATGAGCCCCGGGCTGAACGCGGTGGTGAAATCGAAGACGTTGAGGAAGTCGCGGATCGTGTCGTCCTCGGTCTTGTGCATCAGCCCGCCCTCGACCATCGCGAAGACGATCTCGCCGAAGTCCCGGCAACTGGTGATGTGCCAACGCCCGAGCACGGTGCGTGCGAGCAGGCCGTACTCGTGGATCGCGAAGTCGCGCAGCCCACGGCAGAGGTCCTGTCCCGAGACGTGCCGGCTGGAGTGCTCGCCGTCTTCCTCGAAGGACTCCTCAAGCGGGTCCACCTCGCCGTGCATCCGGCGGACGGTGAAGTCGAGGCCGCGCTGGATGAAGAGGAACGCGTCGACCGGGTACCGGGTCGACTGAACCACACTCATAAGCTCGGAGTTCATCGACATCGTGAGCTTGTCTCCACTTTCGGGCCGACCGGGCGTCGTCGGCCCCCGCGGCCGCCATACCCTTTCCAACCATAGTATACGACGCAGATCGGCTTGGGCGAGCCGAGTTGCACCAGGCTTGCCACGCCCGCCCCACCGCCACAGACCGGACGGGTATAGGATGGCGTATCCCTCGGCTGCCCCGGTATGAAAGACACGCCACCAACCCGAACCCTGATCGCCCCCGCCGTCCTGCACCGCCGACGCGAGCGTGTGTTCCTGCTGCTCAGCGGCCTGTTCCTCGGCACGCTGGCGATGCTGAACATCCTCGGGGTCAGCCGGTTCCTGGTGCTGGCGAGCCTGGGCGGCGAGGCGGGCTGGCAATGGGGACGATGGGGCGAGGTGAGCTTCGCCCTGGCCGTCGGCGTCCTGCCCTACCCGCTGACGTTCTTGTGTACCGATTTGATCAGCGAGTTCTACGGCCGCCGCCGCGCCAACGCCGTGGTCTGGGTCGGGCTCATCCTGAATGTCTGGGTGATGTTCATCCTCTGGGTGGGCGGAAAGCTACCGATGGCCCCGGACTTCGTGAGCTACGGCGTCGATGCGTTAGGCCGTGAGGTCACCGGCCCGCCGCTGCCCGAGCCGGTCTACAACGACGATGGCACGTTCGCGCGTTTCAACGAAGACTGGACTTTCTACCGGATGCGCCAGCTTGCGTTTGGCGCGGTCGTCGCATCGATGGCTGCATATCTGCTCGCGCAATTTGTGGACGTCTATCTGTTCCACTTCTGGAAACGCCTGACCAACGGCAGGATGCTCTGGCTCAGAAACAACGGCTCGACGTTGGTCAGCCAGTGCGTGGATACCGTTGCGGTGATCCTCATCACCCACTACTTCGCGCGAGCTCTGCCAATCAATCCTAACCAGTCGGTGGTGCCCCAACTCATGCTCTTCATCGCGACGGGCTACGCCTTCAAGTTCATCGTCGCGTTACTGGATACCCCGCTGATCTACCTGGCGGTGCATCTCCTCAAGGGCTACCTCGGCATCGACCCCACAACCGAACACGCGGCCGAGCTGGACGAGGCGGCGTTGTACACTTCGTGTGGCGATTGAACCCGCGCGGCGGGTGCCACACAACTGCCCTGCTGGGCGGGCTGCTGTGTGGAGAACATGAGTTACGTTGGAACGCACACAGCAGCCCTGCGGGCAGTTGTGTGGCACCCGGGTATCCTGTCGCGATGGCTGAGACATCCGACAAGGTCGTTTTTCGCGCCCAAAAGATCGCGGCCCGTGACGCTATCCCCGCCGCCGACCGTTCGGCAAGGTCGGCCACGCTGCTGCACGACGTCCTCGCCCTCCCGCAGGTCGCCGCCGCGACGTCGGTCTTCACATTCGTCTCCCACGGCAGCGAGGTCGATACCCACCCGCTCATCGACGCGCTGCTCGACGCGGGCAAGCGGGTCGCCGTGCCGCTGATCCTGCCACGCAAAGACGACCCCGACCGCCAGATGCTCGCGGTCCCGATCGCCTCGCGCGATGAACTCACGCCCGGCATCATGGGCATCCTGTCACCCCCTATCCCCAACCCCGAAATCCCAACCCCCAACTTCACCCCCGACCTCGTGCTCGTCCCCGGCGTCGCATTCGCCCTCGAATCCCCCACCCGCATCACCCGGCTCGGCTACGGAGGCGGGTACTACGACCGCTACCTGGCGAAGCACCCCAACGCCGCGACCCTGGGCCTGTGTTTTGCCGAGCAGTTGGCCGATGCGCTGCCGACCGAGCCACACGACATCACGCTCCAAGCCCTCGCGACTTGCTGACCGCGCCATCGGTAAAGCACGGCCGAGGCCTCGGCCGCGCCTCCCCCAGATGCAACACACCGCCATCTACCTACACTACAGCGCTGGCCACCCCCCTCACCCGAACACGATGAGCTCAACCATGTTCGACACCGTCCAACTCGCCCCGCCCGACGCGATCATCGGCCTGACCGAGGCGTATAAAGCCGACCCCAACCCAGCCAAGATCAACCTCGCGGTCGGCGTCTATAAAGATGCACAGGGCAAGACACCGACACTCGCCGCGGTGAGTCAGGCCGAGCAATGGCTGCTGGAGAACGAGCCCAGCAAGACGTATCTCGGCATCGACGGCTCGCCGGGCTACGGCCAACGCACCCGCGCGCTGCTGTTCGGCGCCGACAGCGCGTTCGCGGTCGACGCCGGGGCAGGGGGGCACGCCGCCACGTTCCAGGCCCCCGGCGGGACGGGCGCGCTGCGCAACGCGGCCGACTACCTCGCCTCCAACCACCCCGGTGTGACCGTCTGGCTCAGCGAACCGACCTGGCCCAACCACCCGCACATCTTTAAGGCCGCCGGGCTGGGTGTGAAGACCTACCCGTACCTCGACACCTCGACCAACGCGCTCGCCTTCGACGCGATGCACGAAGCGCTCCAAGCCGTACAGCCCGGCGACGTGGTCCTTCTGCATGGCTGCTGCCACAACCCGACCGGCGTCGACCCGTCGCCCGAACAGTGGCGGACGATCGGCGAGCTGCTCAACGAGCGTGGCGCAATGCCGCTCATCGACTTTGCCTACCAGGGGTTCGCGACCGGCGTCGAAGAAGACGCCGCCGGCCTGCGCACCCTCGTACAGCAGTGCGGCGAGCTGATCGTCTGCAACAGCTACTCCAAAAACTTCGGGCTCTACCGCGAACGCGTCGGCGCGATGACCATCGTGGCGCAATCAAACACAGCCGCCAAGGCGGTGCAAAGCCAGGTCAAGGCGTGTATCCGACGCAACTACTCCAACCCCCCCGCCCACGGGGCCTTGGTGGTCGAACACATCCTCGACAGCGCCGAACTCACCGCCCGCTGGCTCGAAGAGCTCGACGCGATGCGCGGGCGTGTCGCGCAGATGCGCTCGACGTTCCGCCGAGCGCTAGACGACCGCGGCGTCACACTCGGCAACGGCGACAACGCATTCATCGAACAGCAAAACGGCATGTTCACGATGTCCGGGCTCACGAAACCCCAAGTCGAACAACTCCGCGCCGACCACGCGATCTACATCGTCGGCAGCGGCCGCATCAATGTCGCCGGGATGACCGAGGACAACATCCCCACGCTCTGCGACGCGATCGCGGCGGTGGTGTGAGGGCTGAGGTGTTGAGCCTGCCCGGCCGAAGCCTCGGCCGGGCTTTAGGCTGTCAATCCTGCGACATCGGCAGGCATCGCTATTCGACACCGCCGGGCGGCCCTGCGATGCTATGGCGTCTTTGCCATCTCTCAGGGGCCACCGATGACCGCGAACAAAAAGAAGACCGTGACTAAACCCAACGCCGATGCGGAATCGTCCGCCGATGACGTGGCGACTGACGCTGACGCCAAAGATCAATCCACCCCCAAAACACGCTCCCCCGCCCGCTACGTCTGGCAGCGCTTATGGTTCCAGTGGGTGCTCGGGCTGATCGTCTTCTTCCTCTTTCTCTCGTTCGTCATCCCGCCGATCTACTACCTGCTCACCGCGGTCAGCGGGATCCTGACCCCCGTCCTGCTCGGGCTGGGCCTGGCGTACATCTTCAACCCCCTGGTGACCTGGTGCGAGCGGCGCTACGGCCTGCCGCGCCCGGCGTCGGCCGCGATCATGCTCATCCTCGTCGCGCTGATCGTCCTGGGCAGCATCGCCGCGATGATCAAGCCCGCCATCGAGCAGAGCAACACACTCGTCGAGAACGCCCCGACCTATGCCGAAACCGTCCTGGGCTGGATGGACGTCGATGCAGACGAGGCCGAGCAACGTGTCCAAAGCTGGATCACCGGCTTCGACTGGACCTCCATCAACACCACCGCGATCCGCAAGACGCTCGGCGTCAGCGCAGGCGTCGTCTTCTCCGGCCTGTCGCTGCTGGGCTACCTCATCATGGCTGGCATCGTGACGGCCTTCTGCTTCTTCTTCTTCACGTGGAAGTTCGAGCCGCTCAAAGCCTGGTTCGTCCCGCTCATCCCGACGACCTACCGCAAGGAGACACTCCGCATCCTCGGGCTGATGGACCAGACGGTCTCAGCCATCATCCGCGGCCGACTGATCCAGTCGCTGTGCGTGATGGTCGTGCTGTGCATCGGCTGGTGGATCGCGGATGTGCCGTACTGGCTGCTGCTCGGGGTGCTGGGCGGGCTGCTCAACCTGCTGCCGTACGCGGCGATCGCGGCGTGGCCGTTGGCGGTGGCGCTGGCACTCATCGACAAGGCAACCGGTGACATGACGGGGATGCAACTGGCCCTCTGGGGGGCGATCCTGCCGACCGTGGTCTACATGGCCGCGCAATCGCTGGACGGCTGGGTGGTCGAGCCGCTGGTGCAGGGCAAGGCGACGGGGATGGACCCGCTCACGGTGCTGCTCGTGGTGCTTGCGGGCGGGGCCTTGCTGGGGATCCTGGGCATGATCCTGGCGATCCCGGTCGCGGCATGCATCAAGATCCTGTCGCAGGAGGTCCTCCTGCCCAAGGCCCGGGCCTTCGCGGCAAACCCGCCGGACCTGTCTCAGAAGGGCTCCGCATGACGGGTCCAGACCCATACCTTGACCGGCCCGTAACGTATATGCATGACGCCGATTGATTGAAAAATCAGCGATTTTTCCCTTGCATCCGCCCCGACCGGCCGATTATGATCAAGCCACGGGTCTATCCGAAGCCCGCCCCGCCTTCCCCCTCCAACCGAAAGGGCCCTTTGTGAAGTATCGCCCCCTCGCCGCTACGGCTGCCTTGACGCTCGCCGTCGTTGTCCCTGCGCAGGCACAGTCACGATCCGACCGGGCCGACGAGATCGCCGATCTCCTCGCATCCGCTGTGACGGTCAATGGCATGAATGAGGCCTACGCCGTCGACGAACGCACCGCGACCCCCGCGCAGCTCATGCGCGAAACAATGGCGAATGTCGACCTTGATCAAGTGCCCGCCCGGCTCGCGCTCGACATGTGGTCGGTCCAGACCGACGTCCCGCTGGTCATCAACTGGGCCGCGCTCGAAGAAGCCGGGATCGACCCCGAAGCCCCGATCACGATCCAGCTTCGCCGCGTCCCTGCGAACGTCGCGCTCAAGCTTATCCTCAAGCAGATGAACCCCACCCCCATCGGCGACGACGAACTCATCCTCCAGACCACGGAGTGGTACGCCCAGGTCATGACCAAGCGCGAGGCCCTGCGCAACTCGACGACGCAGATGTACTTCATCGGCGACCTGCTCATGGAGATCCCCAACTTCGAAGGCCCCGAGTTCGACCTCAACGAAGCACTCAGCAACACCAACTCCGGCGGCAGCAACGGCGGAGGTGGTGGCGGCGGAGGCGGCGACCTCTTTGGCGATAACAACGACCTACCCGAGGAAAACTCGCTGAGCCGTGAGGAACGCGCCGAGCAGATCGCCGACATCATCCGCGACACGATCGAGCCCGACATCTGGGAAGCCAACGGCGGCGAGTACGCCTCGGTCCGCTACTTCCGTGGCATGCTCGTGGTCAAGGCCCCGCAGTACGTCCACGAGCAGATCGGCGTCCCCACCACCGGCCCCGCCCGGCGCAGCACCGCCGCCTCGGACCGCTCGGCTCGCAACTCCGACCAGGGCGACCGCCCACGCTCGGCCCGCGACAACCGCCGACGCACCCACGGCGTCTCGGGCACCAGCCGACCCGTCAACCGCATCCGCTGATCCGGCTGACACAACCCACGCTCACACAACAACCCCGCGAAGTGCGGGGTTGTTTTTCGCTTGAGTTTTTGTCAACCACATCGGGTGGCACACAACTGCCGAGGGCTGCTGTGTGCGGGGCTCGCTGATGCCTGGGCAATCTACACACAGCAGCCCTGCGGCGGTTGTGTGCTACCCGTATTCAACAAGCGCGGGTGTTACCCCTCGCCCTGACGAGCGCCCCCGGCCCCCACCGTCGCGGCGGCGTCCGTCGTGTCAGCCGACGGCTTCGCCTTGAGCCCGACGATCTTGTCCGCATCGACATTCTCTTGCAGCAGCGCGAAGATCGCGTCGGACGGCTCACGCTCCATCTTCCAGTCGTCCAGCACGAGCAGGCTGTTGCCCTTGCCCGCGTCGTACTCGATGTAGGCGATGCCCTTGCGGTCCCACTTGTTCGCGTCGACCGCGGTGACCTGGTCCCAGGTAAACGCCGTATTGCCGTGCGCTCGGACGCCGTCGTCGTCGGCTTCGATGAACTTCCTGCTCCACAGCATCCACTGCACGAGATGGTATGCCCCGATCGGGAACGAGATCCCGAACAGCAGCCACTGCGTTAGGATGTCGAACTCGGAGAGCGCTTCGGGCTCTGTCTTGTCCAGCCCATGCTCCCCGGCGTACTCGGCCCAAACCGTTAGCCGGTTGCCGGGCTCAGCGCCCGAAGTCTCACGCTCAAACGTCTCGCGGAGCTTTTCTTTATTGGGGTACTTGACCGTCGCGTCGTAGACCGCCCAGCCGGAGAACGCGACCATGACGACGCCGATGATGATCAGCCGCCAGCGGTATCCGCTCGAGACGGTCGCCCGCGTGCGCTGGCCCGATGCTTCCGGCTGACTCGTCTGGTTGGTTTCGTCTTGCATATGCTCACTCTTGTTCAATGGCCCGGGCATGAACCGGTGTCTATCGGTCGGCGATGCGCTCGAGCGCCTGCGCCCACCAGTGGGCGACGATCTTACGGGCAAGCGGCGCCCGCATCATCTCGGCAAAGCCCCCCTGGTCCACACGACGCCGGGGGATCTTCGGCAGCGGGCGGTCCTGCGACAACGCCCAACTCAAAAACGCGCTCGTCTCGGCGATCGCCTGCCGCCGCGCATCGCGCGGTTTGCCGTACTGGTTTGATCGGCCAAATCCCATGGCGAGTCCCTTCCGAATCCCCGAGTTCCACGATCAACCGCACCAAGTAACCCCTAGCCCTCAGTGCCGTAGGGCGAACGCCCCATCCGAAACACCACCGCCGACAGTGTAGGCCTCGTCCGCGCCGCCCGCCAAACGTATCGCGATTATCGGCCACCGCTCAGAAGGATCGCACCGGGACCAACGCCCCACGCCCTGCGCGCGGGCCTTGAGTTCGAGAAGGTCATAGGCCGTGAGCTGGTGATGGCTCCAACGCCCATCGGACACGGAAAAGCCCGCCGTTATCAGCCGCCCACCCAACTGCGAGCCATCCTCCAGCACCACATGCGCAAGCAGCCGGCCATAACTGCCACGCCTGCGGTGAGGCTCGAGGTACAACGTCACCGCCCCGCCCTCGACCAGCGACCTGACGTAGGCCGCCGCCTCTTCCGCCAACGGCTCGGCAGGCTTGCTGCCATCCCGCCTCGCCAACTCGGGGGTATCGACGCCCCACACGCGGACGGTGGTCGTCGGGTGTTCGCCATCGCGGGCGCGGACGACAAGCGTGTCGCCGTCGATCACACGGACGACTTCAAACGTCTTGCCGTGGTACCGCCGGACGTCGTCGGCTGCGTACAGCCCCGTGCCATGATGGTCCAACACAATGAGCAGTAGGATCGCAAGCAACGCCACTAAAAGAGTTGTGGACTTGGACCAGCGCTTGCGGCGCAGAAACGCCTCGACCGGTAGCCGGCTGTGCTTCCCTTTTCTGCGTGTCGTGGGTCGTCGGCCCATCCCCGGAGGATAGCCGATCCGGCATGTATTCAGGCAGCGGGGCGACCGATCGCCGACGCACGGGCCTGGCGATCGTGCCGGCGGGCCTGGAGCAGCGCGGCGAATAGGAGGTGCCGAAGCTGCTCAAGCGAGATCGCTTCGAGGTAGTCCTCGGTAAAGTCGAGCGGGATATGCGGAACCCGGCCAAGCTCGTCGATGCAGCGCTCGCGCGACATCTCGGCAATGACGACGATCATCTGCTCGGTAGTCATCTCGATCAGCAAGGCCGGCTCCGATGGGGGACGCTCAGGCCAGCAGATCCAGCAGGCCCATGCCGTTTTCATCGGCAGGTTCATAGCCGGGGTTTGGTCGCGACGGTGGTGGGACATCCTCGTTTTCGGACCGCGTCTCCTCAGCCGCATACTCGGGCAGTGGCGAGGGCGAAACCACCGGCCCGGGCAAGCAGGCACACGCGCTCTGCGGCGTGTCCAGCAACTCGGCCTGAGCAGGCCGGGGACTCAGCTCGACGATATCCACCCGTGCGGCCTGCGATACCGGCACCGCCAAGGGCAAGGTCAGCAGCGATTGCGGCCCAACCCCGAGCAGCCGATCTGCACCAAACGACTGATGCCGCAGCAGCGTGATCGTCAGGTTGGCCCGTGGGGCGACGCGCATGCCAAGGCACATGCAACCCGGAACGCATCGACAGGGATTCCTGCAAGTAACTCAAAGACAGATGTTTACGTCTCACCTGACTGCGCCGCCTATGCCGGATGTTGCCTGCGAGCCACACGCGTGAGGCCTGGGGCCTACTATGTCGCCCCGTGAAAACCGCCGAGCTTGATTACGACCTGCCCGAGGCGCTGATCGCCACCCAGCCCGCCGAGCCACGCGACAGCGCCCGGCTGATGGTGTTCCGCCGCGAACCCGGCACAGTTGAACACTGCCACGTCCGCGACCTGCCGGACCTCGGCGTCGTCGGCCCCGGCGACCTGATGCTCGTCAACCAGACCCGCGTCCTGCCCGCCTACCTCACCGCCACCCGCGCCGCGACAGGCGGGAAGATCACCGGGCTCTACCTCGACAGCCCAAGCGACCGCGTCTGGCGTGTCATGCTCGAGTCGCGCGGCAAACTCACGCCCGGCGAAACGATCACCCTCGACAACTACGCCACGCTCACCCTCCAGACCCGCGAGGACGGCGGACAGTGGTTGGCGAAGCTCGATAGCGAAGACGACACACTGGCCGTACTGCATCGGCTGGGCACCACCCCGCTGCCGCCGTACATCCGCCGTGCCCGCAAACACCGGGGCGGCCCCGAGATCGACGATACCGACCGCGAGCGCTACAACACCGTCTACGCCGGCTCACGCGACCACGCACACTCCGTGGCGGCGCCGACGGCCGGTCTGCACTTCACCCCCGCCCTGCTGGAACGGCTGTCGACGCAAGGCGTCCATCGTGCGGCGGTAGACCTCCATGTCGGGGCCGGGACGTTCGCCCCGGTGCGCGTCGACGATCTAAACGACCACCCGATGCACGCCGAGCACCTGTCGATCCCCGCATCGACGATCGCCACGATTCACACGACACGCGAGCAGGGCAAGCGCATCCTCGCGATCGGTACCACCACCGTCCGCGCGACCGAGTCGCTCCCTGCCGATTTCGCCACACTTACAGAAACGCCCGACACACCCGACTACACCGCCGATACCAATCTGTTCATCCAGCCCGACGCCGGCTTCACCTTCCGCTTCACCGACGCCCTGCTCACCAACTTCCACCTCCCACGCTCCACCCTCCTCGCCCTGGTCGCCGCGCTGCCCGGCGTCGGGATCGATCGGCTCCTCGACCTCTACCGACAGGCCATCGACCGCAACTACCGCTTCTACTCCTATGGCGACGCGATGCTGATCGTCTAGGGCAGTGTGGGCGGAGCGCAGCGTAACCCATCGGGCGCGGCACACGGATTCGTTTCACCGCGGTGGGCTGCGCTCGCAGGCTCGCTCCACCCACCCAGCATTTGAAACTGGAAGCCCCGCTGTAACCGTTCCGCTAGAATCCGCGTCCCGACCTACACCCGCCCCACCGCTCCGGCCCTACCCATGCCACTGGATCAGTCACACGACCACGTTGACCCCTACGCCGACCGAGCCGGCCAAGACCGCCCGCGCGTCCCCGACGTCGAGAAGACGATGCCCCTGGGCGAGCACATCGAAGAGCTCCGCAAGCACCTGGTCAAGTCGCTCATCGGCACCCTGATCTGCGCGGTCGCTACGTTCTACTTCGGCTTCCACATCATCGCCTGGCTCGCACAACCCCTGCTCCAGGCCCAGAACATCCTCGGCTTCGCACCGCAGTTCATCCAGACCGACCCCACCGTCGGCTTCTCCTCCGTCTACCTCCCCGTCTGCCTCATCTCCGCCGCCATCATCGCTTCCCCGTGGATCCTCTGGCAGGTCTGGCAGTTCGTCGTCACCGGGCTCTACGAACACGAAAAACGCGCGGTCCACATCCTCGCACCCTTCAGCACGATCATGACGCTGCTCGGCGTCCTGTTCACCTACTACATCCTCCTCCCGGTCTCGCTCACCTTCTTCCTCAACTTCGCCACGATGTACCCGGACATCGAGCTCACCAACCCCAACCCGGTCACCGACCTGGTCATCAGCCCCTACCTCGACGACAGCGGCAGCCGGCTGCCCGACGATTTCGACTACGCCACCGTGCCCCTCCGCATCCCCGTCCTCGAAGCCGACCCCGAAACGCTCGAAGAAGGCATGCTCTGGATGGACGCGCAATACGGCCTCGCCAAGGTCGTCGTCGATGGCGACGTCCGCATCCTCAACCAACGCTCGACCCGACTCATCAACCCGCTGCCCCAACTCGGGCAGTATGTCCGCTTCGCATCCATCATGATGCTCGGCATCGTCATCGCGTTCCAGCTCCCGGTCGTCATGCTGGTCATGGGCTGGACACAGCTCTTCGACCCCCACGCGCTGGGCAAGCTGCGCAAGTACGCGTTCTTCGGCTGCTTCATCGCCGGCGCGGTCCTCACCCCGACCGATGTCTTCAGCATGATCGTCCTCGCCGTCCCGCTCTACCTGCTTTATGAGTTCGGCCTGCTGCTCATGCGATGGACCTACCGCCCCATCGGCGACGGCAGCGACAAAGCCGACAACCTCTAGCAGCTAATGATTAGGCGCAGACGAAGCCCACGGATTTCGTCCGTGGTTGATCCACGAGCGCGATCCCCCCCTATCCCTCGATCACATCCACCGACATCAAATCCCCCTGCACGACCGGCGCTTCAAACCGCTCAACGCCCACCGCGTCTGTGACCTTGAACTGCCCCGACGCCGTCCGCCGCAGCCCGGTCAGGTAGCCGCCAGTCCCCAGCGACTTGCCAAGATCGCGCGCGATGCTGCGGATGTAAGTCCCCTTGCCGCAGGTGATGCGCAGCCTCAGCGTCGGCCAGGTGTAATCCAACACCTCGATCGCATCGATCCGCACCGGCCTGGGCTTGATCTCGACGGCCTCCCCCGCCCGTGCCGCCTTGTACGCACGCTTGCCATCGACATGTACCGCCGAAAACGCAGGCGGCACCTGCTCGATCACACCCATCTGCAATGCCAGCGCGGACTCCACCATGTCACGCGCCGGAGGCGTCGCCACCTCCACCGGCTCAGGCTCAAACTCCGCATCATCACTCGCGGTAAAACCACTCAGGTTCACCTCGGCCTCGTACACCTTTGTCGAACCCATCAAACGATCTACCTGCTTCGTCGCCTTGCCCACACACACCACCACCACCCCCGTCGCCAACGGGTCCAGCGTCCCCGAGTGCCCCACCTTGATCTTCCGTCGGCCCATACTCTCGGGCATCCCACGCTTCACCGCCCAACGCACCTTCCGGCAGACGTCCATCGACGACCACCCCAACGGCTTGTCCACGATCAACAACCCGCTGGGCACACCCGGCTCAGCCCCCCCCGACCGCTTCTCACACAAAACCTCTGACATCAACTATCCCTCAACACCAGGAACCCTCTGAATCCACTGAACCCAAGCCCAATCCCAAGCCCACGGCTTTGACGCGAGTCCGCGAGCGGCAACGCCGTGGGATCGCCCCCGACACCATCACGGCGACCTCGACTTTTCCTGCAAGGCGGAATCGCATAGCATACCCCGCTCGGCGGCCCGTCCGCCCCACCACCCCGGAGAGGTGGCTGAGTGGTTTAAGGCGCACGATTGGAATTCGTGTGGGGGCGCAAGCTCCTCGAGGGTTCGAATCCCTCCCTCTCCGCTTTCAGAGAACCCGCTCGCCTAAACTAAGATTAGGCAGGCGGGTTTGTCGTTTAATGGGATAGAGGCTTGTCACTGAGCCTGAAAACGTACCGATCTCAAGTAGTGAGACATAACGAGCCCTGGCGTCGCAGCATTAGCCGGGCCATATGCCACCCCCAGAGCGCGAGAGCGCACCACTCCAACGCCCCACTCAACCAGACAAGTTTGAAGCACCACGGCTGCCAGTCCGTGCCGACCTGTAGCGATACGCGCAGGGCGCAGCCGAGGTTCAGCAGGATAAAGGTCGGCCACAGCGCGGTGAGTTCCGCGGGGTTCGCGCCCCTGAGGCGCTGCACGATCGCGGTCAACATCCCGACGATCATCATGGAGACAAAGCCGACGGTGAAGGCGTGGCGTATCGCGCCGTAGTAGGCGTGGCTGAACGGGAGCTTGCTGACCGCCAGGTAGACGGGCAGCAGGAGGAGCATGGTGTAAGAAACGAGCAGCCAGGCTAAGGCGGCGCGGATGAACTTGGCGCTGCGGTGCGGGGTAGGCGTGCGCCGCCACAAGCCCCACCGCAAAACCAGCACCAGCGCCGCGGCGGGGAGCATCAGCCAGGGGAGCAGCAGCATCCCTGCGAAGGCGTGTTGCCCGGTCCACTGAAACATGAGGAAGAAGGCGACCTCCAGCACGACCGCCCCGAGCATCAGCCCCCAGGCGATCCACGCCCGACGCGCGGGGACCATAGGCAAGCCAAACATCACGGGGAACATCCGGAGCGCCACGGCAAAGAGCATCATCACCGCAAATCCATGGGCCTGCATGTCGTACAGCGGTGCCTGATAGGTCGCGATCTGCTGGAGCAGCGCGCCGCGGTGGTCGATGACCATCAGCCGGTAGGTGTGCCAGCCACTGTAGAGCGATTGAATAAAAAGGAACGCCATGGCGGTCAACATGAACGCGGCGTCGGGCGTCCGCTTGGCCGGGCTGTTGTGTCGGGCCCAGGCGAGATGCCCGACGAAGAGCAGCACAGCCGCAAGTTCCAAGGCGATCCCCAACAGTTGGAAGCTCGGGGCGGATAGGGAGCCGTGATACATCATCGCCGTGCTGCGCAGCGCGGTCCCCATCAGCATGAGCACGAGCGCCACCCACGTCAGCCGCGGCGCGGGCAGCGCGGCTCCCCATACCCGGGGGAAGAGCTGGTAGCTCACGCCCATGATGGACAGGCCGACCCAGCCCATGAACTGCGCGTGGTCTTGCGCGTTGACCTCGTAGACCGTCACGCCGGTGAAGGACTGGCTCGCCCCGAGCTTCCACAACAGCAGTGCTCCCCACGCTGCGCCGGCCGTCAGGACGATGCCGATCGCCGAGAGGAAGAACGGCCGGCAGACCGCGTCGTGCGCCTGTGAAGTGCAGGGCTGACGACGGGGCGCGGGGGACATGACCGCGGGGCTGTCGGGCCGACGGTGATCTGTTGTCACATCCATCGCGGAACATCCTTCTCGCCGGCTCGGCTACCCCGAGTCGGCGCGTCAATCGTAGGTCCTGATGGCCAGGCCGGGTATGGCGTCCTCGACCCGCCGGCGGATCACATCGAGTTCATCCGCCGCGAGCGCCGAGACCCACGGCTCGGTCGTCTGCCGCGCGACCGTGTACAGATGCAGTTCGCGGATCGCGCAGCCGTCATCGACCAGCTCACGCAAGCGATGCGCGAACGCATCAACCTGCTCCGGCGTCGGGGGTTGGTCATACGCCCGCAGCCACATCGACTGGATGACCAGCGGGAAACGCCGGCCGGTTTCGCGGAGGTTGTCCAGGACTCGGCTAAGCGGGTCCTGCGGGCGGTTGACCTGCCGGTAGGTTTCGTCGTCGCCCGCGTCGAGCTTGGCCCAGACCTCGCCGCCCGCGCGGTAGAGCAGGCCAACCGCCTCGGCGACATTGGGCCGATGCAGCAGCGTGGCGTTGGTAATCAAGACCGGCTTGGCGTCGGGGAAGCCCTTGAGGTCACGGATGCGGATCACCTCGCGGACGATCGGGAGGAAGGCCTTGGCCAGCGTCGGCTCGCCGTTGCCGGAGAACGCGATGTCGTTGAGTCGGCGGTGGCTCTCGGGCACGTTGCGAAACCGCTCGTCATCCCACAACTCGCCGCTGCGCACCAGGTCCAGCATCCGCGACAACGCTTCGCCCAATTGCAGCAGGTCCACGCGGTGTGGCCCGGCCTTCGTCGAACGGTCCACGCAGCAATACACGCAGTCAAAGTTGCACGCGTTGTCCGGGTTCAGGTTGATCCCGATCGACAAGCCCCCGCTTCGCCGGCTGATCACCGGGTAGACGTAGCGGAAATCACGCCAGTCCCGGCGGTGGTCGGCGAAGGCCCGGTGTAGCGGTGTGGGGTTGTCGAGTTGCGGGAGTTTCATGCCGCGCTGCCGGTCGGTGGGGTTGGGGGTTACGTTGTTGAGGATGCGCAGGCGTCGATCGCTTGGCGCACGACTTGGGCGGAGCGACGGAAGGCCTCGGCCTCTTCGTCGCTGAGGTCGGGTCGGAGGACCCGGCTGATGCCGCCGCGCCCGACGACGCAGGGCAGCGACAGGCAGACATCCTTCACTCCGTAGGGACCGTCGATGCAGGTCGTGACGGGCATGGTGTGCCCGGTGTCTTTGCCGATGCAGTGGACGAGCAGGCCCGCGGCGCGAGCGATGGCGTAGTTGGTAAACCCGCGTGCCGAGCGGACCTGGTAGGCCGACTGCGCCGCCTCGCGGAAGAGCTTCCATTGGGAGTCGGGGCTGTCGGCCCGCTCGCCGCCGATGCTCGCGTTGCTGATCGCCGGGAACTGCGAGTCGCCGTGCTCCCCCAGCACATACGCACGGATGTCCGCCGGCCGAACGCCCGTCTCTTGCGCGATCGCCCAGCGGTAGCGGGCCGAGTCGATCAGTGTCCCCGTACCCAACACGCGGCGCGGGTCCGCACCCGTCAGCTTTAGCGCGCGGTAGGTCAGCACATCCACCGGGTTCGAGACCACCAGGAACACCGCCTCGGGGCTTTGCTCATAGAGCTGCGGGACCAGGTCGCCAAACAGCGCCCAGTTCGCTTCCGCCAACTCGAGGCGGGTCGTCACATCCCCGGGGCCTGACGGGACGGAGTTGCAGATCACGACCACATCCGAGCCCGCCGTTTCCGGTAGCCCACCCGCGCGGATCGACATCCGGCCCGGCCCCAGCGACGCGGCGTGCTGCAGGTCCAACGCCTCGGCCTCCGCCAGCGCAGGGTCACGGCTGACCAGCACCAGCTCGTCGCACGCCTCGAACAGCGTCAGCGTAAAGCCGATGCTCGCGCCGACCTTCCCGATCCCGGTGATGCTGACTTTCATCGCAAAATCCTAGAGGGTGCTTGCGAGCCACAGAGGCCTGTCGTCGCTTGGACATACGCCGCTTCACCCGCTTCGTTGCACACCATGGTCGGCCTACGCGCCTTCGCGCTCCTCACTGGCGCCACCACTGCTGCCCGGGCGCTGCGATCTGCGCGATCGTCCGGCCGCCGCAGTGCGCTGTGCCGAGTGTTTCCAGTCGCGCCTCTCGCACATGGACATCGAGCATCCTGGCTTCTTCGGCAAGGGCGAGGCCACTCAGGCCGAGCGACAAAGCCGGGCTCATGCGGGCCGCTTGACCCCGCTGGTGGGCGGACCATCGTAGCATATTCAGAGCCACAAGTCTTTTTATAAGCCTTCCGCGCTGGTGCCCGCGATGCCCACACTCACCCCCCAGTCCACCGTCGGCGAATGGATCGCCCAGTCACCCCCAGTGGTCCGTCGTCTTCGAGCAGCTCGGGATCGACTACTGCTGCGGCAGCAAGAAGCCGCTCGATGCAGCCTGCAAGCAGCGCGACCTCAACGCCGCCAAGGTATCGCCAACGCCACACCCATCATCCAGAGTCAGGTCACGGTCAGCCCCAGCGCCAGAGGTGGAAGCTCTCGATGCCTTGCATCGCCTCGGGATTGGCTTTCGCCGCAGACTTCAGCAACGCGCCTAATCGGAAATCTACGATGATGTCACGCATACCCGGACCGCCCCAGGAGTTGGTCACCTTGCCACGCTGCATGAAGTTCGTGTGCGCCTTCTTCACCCAGCGCGCCAACGCCTTGGCGTCGTCGGCGTGGGCCGACTCGACGATGGCCTTATACGCCGCCATCGTGTTGAGGATGTTGCGTGGCTGCTTCTTCTCGGCCAGCCAGTCGCTGAACGTGTCCCACTCGGCAGGCACCTCAAAACGCTCGACCATCTCGAGCAGCAGGTCGTCGAACACCAGCAGGTAGTCACGCGCAAAGCCGTCGGGCGGGGGCGTGGGCAAAGAACGCTCGGACGACGGAACCGCCGTCACCGCGCGGAACGCCTCGGCGATCGGCTCGTTCAGCAGGTGCTGGGCGTACATGACCTGGAACACGTCCACCGTCGCGGGCGAACGCTCGTACGGCGGAAGGTGGTCGATGTACTTCACCAACTCCAACGCGTCGGCGATCGCCGTGCGGAAGTCGGGGGAGGGGTCGGCGCCCGTGCGACGCCAACGCATCAGTCCAACACCAAAAATATCTGTTGATGCTCCAGACCAACAGAGCGCCACAATATCCCATTTGGACTTAATCGAATACTCTTCGATTTGCTCCATCGTTTTGAGACGCACAGATTTATAGCTTTGCTCGACATCTTCTAACGGGGGCAGTTCTTCTTTCATCACAGCCCCCTCCGTAAAATCAACCGGCCTGCTTCAGGCCAGCCACTTGGCACCTGATACAACCGACGACTGCCGAGGAACGACGCGAAGCTGCGAACTTGTCGACTTTGGACTTGGTTCAGTAACTCTTCGGCCAATAGCCGGTTGTTACCCAAACCTCGATCCAAGTACTGCCTTGCCCGATCGCGGATCAATCTCACCGACCCCTGCGTCAGGTTACTCGCATCCGTCGCCAGCCGACTCCCCGCCCCGCGTCCGGCCTTCGCCTCCAGCACGGCTAGATCGCCGCCTGTCCTTGCGCGGAAAATCAAATCCAGCCCGTACCCCTGAGTCCCGTATCGCAAACTCCCCTCCAATCGATATCCTCGCTGCCACATCCGACGCACGCCATAGATCGTACCGTAAATCTCACGCTGCTTGTTCAGGATCGCCGACGACGCTGCGCCGTTCGCGCGCAACGCCTGCAACTCACCACGCAGCACACGCAACTCGCCCGCCAAAACATCACGCTGCGCACGCCCCACCCCGCGCGACACACCATCCAGATTCCGCAGCGAAGCCCGCGCCGACGCACTGAGAACCCCTGTCGCCTTCACCCCGTACTTGCCGACCTGGGCACCGAGCCCGAAGTAACCCACCGCAGGGATCGCCGCGAAACCGCTGATCCCAGCCTCAACGTGACGGCCCTCCAGGTAGTAAAGCCCCGCGTTCGCTAGGTCGAATACAAAACCCGCCACCGGGATCAGGCCCAAGCCGTCCAGCACCAGGTGGCCCACCTCGACTACCGCCGACGCGTTACGCTCGAACAACGTCAGGTCGCCGATGTCCGGCTCACCCCGCTGCGCCCAGTACGTCCCCACGTCCGCACGCAGCACACCGTTCTCCAACGCATCGTAGTACAGGCCACCACGCAGCACCGTCCCGTTGTAGGTCCCCCCCACATCCATCCAGCCCTGACGATACAGGTGACGCACCGGGTCCGAGGAGCCCCCAAGACGTGTCAGCTGACCCGAAGGCGCGTAGCGGTAACGCGACGCGACCGAACCGTCCGCGTGGTCAAGCACCGCAACCGTGTTGCCCTGAACATCAACCAACGTCACATAGCGTGACTCAACGACATGATCTCCGTCCGTATCGTGGTCTTCAAGAATCAGATCACCCGTCACGGGCGACCAGACCGCGAGTTTGGTGTACTGATTCGACAGAAACCCGTTACCCGAGGCGTGATCGACTCGCTCTTCGAGGATGTTGCCGTGGATGTCGTGGTAGAACCTATGGCGACGATGCGGCGACAGGAACGTGCCCAGGTCGATTTTGAGTTCGGTCAACCGGCCCATTGCATCGTACTCATAGCTTCGCCCCCATGTGACTAGAGGGGCACCAAAGCCGTCGGTGTTGAGCCAGTTCTCGATGTCCCAGTTGAGACGCTTGGTCACTCTGCCCCATCCGTCAAACTGGACCGTCGCCAGACTATGGGTCTGGCCGGGGCCAGCGTTCGACATTGCTTCGCGGTCGGGCTCCAACAGCGCTCGAAGTTCCCCCTCGGTATACACGCCGTGGAACATTGGACGCACTAGGCTCTGATTGCTAAGCGTGTGCCCATCCGCCTCGACACTGCGGTGCAGGCCTGTCACATCAAGAGCCCAATCTTCAGCAAAGCCCCCGACCGCCCCTGTGAGTTGGCCCAGGGGGTTGTAGCCGAGCGTCTGATCGTAGGCCGTGCCGTTGCCGTCGATGCTGAGTAGTTGCCCCAACGCGTCGTAGCTGTAGGCGAAGTCTTCGACTTCGGTCGAGCCGACTTTCCAGACTTGGTTTTCGAGGCGGCCGAAGTCGTCGTAGGCGCGGGTCTGCACGAGGTCATTGCTGCCGGCCAGGGCGGTGGTGATGACCTGTGGCGTCGCCAGGCCGAGGTACTCGTAGTGCTCAAGCTCGCTGGCCCCTTCCTTAACCGATGTGATCCGGCTGATACGGTCGTCCACACCAGCGGCATAGGTATAGGTGAAGGTCCGATCCGGTGCGGTATCAATGCTGCCATAGGTGATGCCTGTAGCTCGTACACCCCCACTTGCATTTTCGTACAGGTACTTGTATTCGCGGTTGTTGTGCCGTTCGCGCGTGACTTGGCCGAAGGCGTTGTAGGTCCGAGACACGTAACCGTGCTCGTTCCCGATCTCGATCGCGTTGCCCAGCGCGTCGTATTCATACACACGCTGGGCTCCGGTGGTATCGATCACGGATTGGCCGTTTCCCGGTACTGCTCTCGCTTCGATCAACCGCCCGACGACGTCGTACTGCCTGACTTGCTGGATCGCGCCGGATGCGGCGGGCGCGGTGGCCACCTGCCCTAGCGCGTTGAAGCTATAGACCTGCATGTAGGGCTGGGTCGGCCGGGAACTGTCGATCAACGATACGTCGTACCCGGGGAACTGGATCTGCGAAAGATACAACCCATCGTAAATGTACTTGGTGGTCTTAGCCCCGTCGCCCGGCAGTTCAATGGTCTGCGCGGTGACACGCCCCAAGCCGTCATACTCATAATCAGTCCAGCGCGTGAACGATGCTGATATAGTCGGGTTGTCTGCGACAGGCTCATCCGGATCAAGCACCTGAGCCATCTCACCAACGGCATCAATCGAATGAACAACCCGGCCTAAACCATCCAATTTGGTATAGCCAGTGACTCCGTTTGCGTCCTTACTAAATATCTGTATGAGATTTTCTGCACTGTAACTGTATTGCTTCTGTGTCACGATCGCTTGGGCACTGCTAGAAGTATGCACCGCAAAATCGGGCCGGACCAGAGGGGCCGGTAGGTTCACGCCGTGATCCACGGCCTTGAGTAACCGCCCCAGGTCGTCGTAGTAGTACGACATTGCCGTAACGCGATTGTCACCACTTGGGTTGCGTTGCGTGGTCTGGGTAAAGATCGCGTTGCCGGCGGGGTCGTAGTCGGTGTGGGTGTGTTCGAGGATCGTGTCGCCGGCGGGGGTTTTGTTGCCCGAGGCGTCGTCGGTGAGGTAGACGTCGGTCACTTGGCCCAGGGCGTCGTAGACGAATTTGGTCGTGAGGCCGCCGGGGGCTTTTTGTTTGATGACCTGGCCCAGGGCGTCGTACCAGAGGCCGGTGGTGACTTCGTAGCCGGTGTCGGGGTCGATGGAGCGGGTCTGGTAGACTTGGCCTCGGGCGTCGAAGTCGGCGCGGTCGGTGCGTTCGAGGATGACGCCGGGGTTGTTGTGGCCGCCGGCCAGGGGTCTGGCGTCCCAAGTCACCTGCCCGGTCGCGTTGTCGTAGGAAGGGATGTCGCCATCGGCGTCGTAGATCTCGGTCTTGTAGAGCTGGTCGAGGTTGTCGTAGAAGTAGACTGCCGCGGGGCGGTTGGTCCCGCCGCCTTCGCCGTCGCCGCCCTGGTGTCCTTGCTTGGAGGCGACGAGGCGGTTGCGCCAGTCGTAGACGTTGAAGGTGACGCGGTTGGGGGCGTTGCCGCCAGGATGTGCGGTGGCTTGGGTGATGTTGCCGTCGCCGGTGCCACCGTTGTCGTACTCGAAGGACTGGACGAGTTGTTCCGCGACCCTGAGTTGTTTGACCCGGCCCAGGGTGTCGAACACCACCTCGTCGGTGAGTTTTGCTGAGCCATCGACGAAGCGGTGCGTCTTGTTGACTCGGCCATGGTCGTCGTATTCGTAGGTGGTTTTGGGCGAAGTCGTGATGCCCGTGCCGGTGGTGATGGACTCGATCAGCCGGCCGCCTTTGTCGTAGGTCTCGGTGGTGGTGCTGAAGGCGTTGCCCAGGCCTTGTACGGTGACTTGGAAGTTGCCGAAATGCGCGGGGGTCTGGCCGGCCGCAGGCGCATGGACGGTGGTGACAGTGGTCCCGGCCGCGAGGTTGGTAACGACCTTTACCGCATTGCCTAGCGGCGCGCCACCGTTCGCGGGCCAACCGGACTGGACGGTGACCTCGAGTGTCGATCCGTTTTGGTAGATGTGGTAGTAGGTGGAAGTGCCGTCGGGGTGGGCGGTACGCTTGACGTTGCCGAGGTTGTCGTAGTGGGTAACTGAAGACTGCCCACCCGACGTGGTCGTCAGGGTGAGTGCCTCGGGGTCGTATGCGAAGGTATGCGTGGCGTTGACGGCATCGACGAGTTTGATGAGGTTGCCGTGCTCATCGAAGGTCTCGGTGAACGCAGCCGACTGCCCGCCCGTCGCGCTGGTGTCGGGGAGGGTGGTGGTCACGACCAGGTTGCCGTCGGCATCGGAGGTGTAGTCAAAATCGGTGACGAGGTTCGTCCAAGGCAGCCCGCCGCCGCCGCCCTGCTCGGTCACGGTATCGATGCGGACAACGTCCTCGTGCTGGGTGTATGCGTATGTCGTCAGCAGGTTGGCGCGATAGCCAGGGGCGCTGGTGTCGGCATCCGAAGCGATCCAGACCTGGTGGAGTCGGCCGGCGTTGTCGCCTTGATCGTCGCTGTAGTACTTGTACTGAGTCGTCAGCCCAGACGGCGAGCTGGACGTCAGCATCCTGCCATCGGCGTCATAGGTGAAGCCGGATTCCCAGGTGCCTTCACCGGTGGTGATGGTGTGATTGAGGACTTCGCGTGCGCCGTTGAGTTCGAAGATCTGCGTAGGCGCGGCGTGGCCCTCGATGCTATTGGCGACCACCGTGACGGTGTAGCGTACAGCGTTGGGGCCGACCATTTCGGAACGCGCCACGCTCACGTCGTAGCCCCCGCGGCCGAGGGTATTGGGGTCGGGGTCAGCGCCGTTGTTGGCGCTCGTATTCTCGCCCAGGCCACGCGTCGACCAATCGATCCCCTCCGGATGGTGAGCGGTCCGGATCGAAGTGGCGCCGTGTGTGGTGACGAGTTGCTCGGTGCTGACATCATCAAACGTGTTTAGCCCAGACCGGGCGATGGCGGCGTAGTCCATCACGACGAGCTCGATGAGCGGCTGGTCTTGCTTCGAGCTGCCATCGGATGCCGCCCCACCGCCGCCACTCGCCCCGGAACTATTCCCGCTACTTCCCCCAAAGCTACCGCCGTCCTGGGCGTCTTCTGATGGGTATACGTAGCGATAGTATGTCCGGTCGATCGTAACACCGGTCGCACTGCCGTCATGATGGATATTGACTTCTGCCGTCTTGAGGTCACCCAGGCGGCCGGGCTTGTCCCCGGAAGGCAGCTCCGCCTCTTCGCCCGTGTAGTAGCCATACACCACCGAGCGGACGATCGTTTCTTGAGCCCCCTCGACACGGTAGAGCTTGACACTACTCAGCGAGGGCTGGTAAAGGATCGGGCGCTGGTGATCGTCGCCGAGCGCGATGGTGCGGTCCTTAATCTTGATCGGGTCCGCATACTCGTACGCCAGCTTTTCCTGGACATCGCCGCGGATCACCCGTGTCACTTCTTCGAGCAGGCCGCTGCCGTCTTCCTTGTACTTGAAGCGGATCGTGTGCCCACCGGCCGTATCGACCCGCTTCAGTTTCCCACGTTGCAGTTCGGGTACCGCGTTGTCGCCTTCCGCCTGGTAGCCGTGGAAGACAAACAGGTTGCCCGCCGAGTCGGTCAGCTCGATCGTGTTGTCGGTCTTGACCTCTAGCGTATCCTGCGCGAAGAAGCGGACGGCGTATTCATCCGGCGTATCGTCGGCGTTGTCCGCGATCCGATCGAAGTACAGTTGGTTGGTCGGGCTGAACACCGCGATCATCGTGCTCGTGCCATGCACCAGGAACGGCAGGTCGGCGATCATGTGGCCCGGCCCGGCCATCGCGCCGAGCCCAGCAACAGGGTCATTGGACCACACCCGGTTGTGCCCAAAGGCCCAGGCGAACGGGTCGCCCGAGATCTCCGGCGAAACCAGGCTGGCCATCTGGCCATCCAGACGCACCGGCCCCATGAAGGCGTCAAGCAGCGGGTTGCCGCCGTCAAGCCCATCGCCGACCTGGTTCAAGCCCACGCCATCGACGAACGGCGCAGCGGGTTCCACCACGGTGACACGGACGGTATCCGCCCCCATCAGCACATCGCGCTCACGGGCGATATCGCCCAGGTCGAAGGTAGTCCCAAAGATCACCTCGATCTCCAACGGCTGGCCGTCTTCCGGGGCAGCGATCGCCTCGACGTAAAGACGCAGCTTGCCGTCGGCCGTCATGGCATGTTCTAAATCACGAAGGAAAATCCGGTGGCTTTCGAAATGCGTCTTCGCGATCGACTCGCCGAGTTTGAAACTCGACAAGCTCTTTTGGGCATTGGCGACGAAGTCGCCGTTGGACGCCGCGGAGAGAGAAGTGCGAGAATCAGATCGGGTCCATAGGCGGAGGTTGCCGGGCGGAAGCGAGGTCTCGGCACTCGCCCCGGCCGCCCCCTCCCACCCATGCGGGTCAGAAGCGTCGTAGTTGAACACGATCCACGCATCTCCCCCGACGGCGCTCAGCGACGAGCCGATCCATTCAGGCAGGCCAAGGTCCAGCGGCACCAGGTGCTCGCCGCTAACTCCCGACGCCCCATCAAACCCATCGGTAAAGTCGAGTACGCCGTTGCCGTCACGATCCGAGGTCGCCACGACCAGCACCTTGCCGACACCGACATCTTCGAGCACGTCCTCGGCCAGGTCGCCGGCGGCGTATTCACCGTTGTTGTCGCTGTCGATATCAAGGTCAACCCCGCCCGGCCGGACATAGACGATATCGCTCTCGGTCTCGTACTCTGCTGTCGGCGGCGTGGGCTGACCTTGTGTCGGACTTGAGTTCGCCCCGCCGGGGCCACCCGTTGTCCCGTCGGATCGGGTGTAGTCCCCGTAGCTCACGGTCACCTTGATCGGGACATTCTCCCCCGTTGCATCGACGGCTTCGACCCATAAGCTGACTCTGCTCACGGTCTGCTGCTGGGACCCGGTGCCCACGACCCCAAACCCTAAATCCGCACCAGAATACGTCACGCCCGATTCGATGAAATCGCTCAGGACGCGTGACTGCGTGCCGTTCTTTTTCCAGATGCGTAGCAGCCCGTCGCGCGGGGCGTAGGGGTCAAAGACGTGGCTGTGACTGCCCCCTTTGGCCTGGAACGGCTGAGAATAGTCGTACTCAAAAGTGATCTTCGCGCCAGCCAGTAGTGCCTCGGTCGCTTGCTCGGGGGTCGTGAATTCACCACCGCCCAGGTACTCGATCTGCGGGACCGGCGGCCGGAGCTCCAACGCCATCTCCGCGAATTCCAGCCCAGCGATGCCTTGAGAATCGGCGAAGTCCGGGATCGAGTTGCCGTTGAGATCCTGGATCGACAACGCCGTGATCTTGCCGCCGCTCTCTTCGACGGCCTCTTCCGCGTCGTCACCCTGAAGCCCGCCGAGGTTGTCGCTATCGACGTCCAGATCAACCAGCGCATGATCGGGGTCTTGGAGTTGCATCAAGACCGCGTCTTGCACAACCGTCCCCGCCGGCACGACGACATTGGTGATTTCGACGGCGATCTGCTCGAGCTGCTGCCCTACGCCGTTGGTCTGCACCCCTTCGACATACAGGATGCGTACGCGCGGGTCCGCGTTTCCGTTAAAGGTAGGCAGGTCGGAGAACTGTTTGGATGCACCCGACCCGATGAAGTCGTCGACTTTATGCCGTGCCTCTGAGCCGTCTTTCGTCCAGATCCGAAGGTGGCCTGCGCCGGGCGAAAAGTGAAACAAGTTAGGAAAGAGCGGGACCGGGGTAGCGGTCACCCCGGCAGGGTCGTTGGCCGAGTAGGTGAATGTCACCGTCGCGGTCTCGGGATCGATGCCCTCGGGGATCCGGATCAGGATTGGGACGAACTGCTCGCCCTGCGAAACGGCATCGGCACCACCCACACCCCCGAGCCCATCAAACCCGTCCGCGTAGTCGGGGATGCCGTCACGGTCGACATCGAAGTGCCCGACGTCGATCATCTTGCCCTGGCTGTCCTCCAGCCTGTCCTCGAAGGGGTTGTTGTCGGCGGGCGGTGTGAAGCCGCTATCGTTGAGCGAATCCACGTCGAGGTCGATCCCATGTTCAGCCTGGTCAGGCATCGGGATGACAGAGACATCCCAATACCAGTCGTCGTGATCGTTATCCTTAAAACTGTTGAGATCAATCGTATCTTCGAGGACGATACGGTAGTTGTTGTCGTTGCCGAGGCTGTAGCCGCCGTACTTCGCCTGAAGATCGGCATTTGTGCCGACATCGAAGGCATTCGAATCCGGGAACCGATAGATCTCGGTCGTACCGCCAAAGTCCTCGATCTCGACGGCCGCAACCACGGCCCTGCGGATCGCGGCCTCGGCACTACCAGCAAGCACGCCTCGGTAGGTGCGCATGTTGCCTTCGGCATCGGGCAAAGTGATCTGGTTCCCGAAGCGCAGCTGAATCGCGTTGTCGCCCAAGGCGTATGCAGATTCACCACGCTGAATACCTGCCCCATCGACACTGACCAGCCACCACTGGGCGGCGGGCGCACCCTGCGCGAGTGCGGGAACGACGACATTGCCGGCCGCCGGGCCGGCCTCGAAACCCTGGTCGCCATCCACGACCGCTTCGATCTGGAACTGGTAGCTGGTATCTGGGGTGAGCCCTGTAAGGAGCGCAGAGGTCGCGTTGGCGGCGGTCGTGAGAAGCGTTGTGAAAGTGCTGCCCTGATCGGTGGAGGCTTTGATGCGATAGCCGTACTCACCCGTCATGCGTTCGCGCCAGCGTAGGAAGACTTCGCTGGGGCTGAGCGCCTCGGCGTCGATGTCATAAACCGGGGTCTGGTTGACGGTGACTTTGGCCTGGTGCGTTTTGCCAGTGGCGTCCTTGGCTTTGACCTGGATGTGCTGGACTTGGGCGGGGTCGGCGACGCGGTGTTTGGCGGTGAAGGTGCCGTCGCCGTTGTCCGTGATGTCGGGACCCCAGTTTCCGTGCTGGCCGATGGACTGGTTGGGTTGCCCCCGGAAGGAGTCGTCGCCCCAGGTGATGATGAGGGTGCTGCCGGGCTGGGTGAGGTCGGGGGTGTTGGCGCCGGTGCCTGGGGTGATGGTGAGGGTGTAGTTGTGGTGGCCGTTGGCGTCGGTGACGACCTCGCCAGTCGTCGTAAATCCGCCGACGTCGGAGGTGGCGGGTTGGCCGACGAGGAGGTGGACGGTCGCGGCGGAAGAGGTGGCGCCACTTGCGTCCTGCAAGGTGAAGGTAAAGCTGTCGTAGGCGCCGCCCCCGGAAGCGGTTGCGCCGAAGCCTTGGGTTGGGGTGTAGGTCAGGGTGCCGTCGTTGTTGTTCACGACGCTGCCGTTTGCGGGTGTGCCGAGGGTGGCGATCGTGATTCCGGCGAGGTCGTTTAGGGCGTGATCGAAGCCGAGGTCGGCGAGGTTGATCGTTGCCGAGCCGTTGGCGTCGACCTTGATACTGACGTCTTGGGCGACGGGGTTTTGGTTGGGCAGTGCCTGGTGTTGTGCGGCGACTTCGGCGGGGTCGAGGGCGCGGTCGTAGATGCGTAGGTCGGCGGCCTGGCCGTCGAAGTAGTAGGCCTCGTCGTTGTCGTGGAAGCGGCCGAACTCGAGGCCGTCGTCGTTGCCGGTGCCGGGGTGGGTCCAGTCGAGGTCACCGGTCTTGGCAGTCGAGGCGACGACTTGCCCGTTGATGTAGAGGGTCATCATCGCGCCGTCGTAGGTCGCAGTGACATGGTTCCACTGGCCGGCACGGACGGCACTATCCGTTTCGAGGTAGGTGATGCCACCGCCCCCGGAACCATTGTCGGTCTTGAGTGCGAAGTAGAGGTGGCCGTTGGCGAGGGTGCCCAGCGCGTAGCCGGACTCGTTGGCGCCGGAGTCGTGGACCCAACTCATCACAGCACCCAGGTCGTTGAACTGGTCGACGTTGACCCAGGCGGCGAGGGTGAGCTGGCTCTGTGGCTGGAGGGCTTGGGGCGTACCCACGGTGACATAGTCGTCACTACCGTCGAAGTCGAGCGCGTGTTCAGCGACTCCACCCGTGACGGATGCGCCGGGCCCGGCGGTCCAGGTCGGGGTGCTTCCGGGGGCGGTTCCGGGGGTCGCGTTGTTGGTGTTGATGGTTTGGTCGGCGAGGGTGTTGCCGGTGCCTTCGCTCAGAGTCCAGTGGCCGACGAGGCCGCGGACCTGGAGGTGTGCGGTGGCGGTGGCCGTTGCGCCGTTGGCGTCGACGATGGTGTAGGTGAAGCTGTCGTCGCCGACGTAGTTGGCGTTGGGGGTGTAGGTGAACGTGCCGTCGTTGTTGTTGACGACGCTGCCGTGGGCGGGCTGGGTGAAGGACTGGACGGCGAGTGTGGCGGTCTCGTCGTCGATGTCGTTGGCCAGCGCGGCGATCGTGACGGCGGTGGCTTGCCTTGTGATGGCGTGGTCGTCGGCGGCGACGGGGTCGATGTTGCCGCTGTCGGTGTAGAGGCGGGCCAGGTCGTCGGCGGTGAGGGCCCCGGCGTAGAGGCGGGCGTCGTCGAGTCGGCCGTGGAAGAAGACGTTCTCGTCGTTGTCGTGGAACCGGCCGAGTTCGAGGCCGTCGGTGTCGGCGTGCTGCCAGTTGATGTCGCCGGTCTTGGGGGTGGCGGCGACGAGCTGGCCGTTGATGTAGAGGCGCATGGCTTGGCCGTCGTAGGTGGCCGAGGCCATGGCCCACTGCCCGGCGGTGAGTGTGTTGTTCGCGCCGCTGGCGAGGTAGGTCATCCCGCCGCCCCCGCTGCCCGTGGCGACCCCGAACTCGAGCTGGCCGTCGGCGCGCAGGTGCAGCGTGTAGCCGGACTGGTCGGAACTGGTGTGGTGGACCCAGCCCATGATGCCCTCGAACGCGCCGAAGCTGTCGGGCCGGACCCACGCGCTGAGCGTCAGGGCGCCGGTGAGTTTGAATGCGTCGTGCACGCCGACGCTGAGGTAGTCGTCGGTGCCGTCGAGCCCGATCACCCGGCCACGCTCGGCATCGCTCACCCAGCCCCCGGAACTGCCCCCGACGAACGTTGCGTCGTGGGTTTGGCCGTTGCCGTCGAGGTTCGATGCGTCGGCGGCGTGGGTGCCTGTGGTCTCATCGAGCTTCCACCGGCCCAGCAGCTTCTGGCTTGCCAGCGCCGCGACCGCCCCGGCGTCCAGCACGCCCTGGTACGCGCGGGCCTCGCTGATCCTGCCGTCGAAGTAGTACGTCTCGTCGTTGTCGCTCCACCGGCCGATCTCGAAGCCGTCGTCGCCCTCGGTGTTCCAGTTGACCGGGCCCGTCTTGGCCTGCGTCGCGACCTCGGCGCCGTCGAGGTAG
>JBCCWH010000002.1:0-107534 GCA_039193915.1 Planctomycetota bacterium | reverse complement strand
GGAAGGCAGCGTTGTCGTTTGTTAGAAGTTTGCCCCGCCTTCCTTGGCGCTCTTGGCGCCTTGGCGGTTCGCTTGCTCACTACCACCCGTGTGCATCCCGCACCTCGATCATCTTTGCGAGGATCGTGTTCCAGGTGGACTGCTCTTCGAGCAGCGCGTTGGGGAACATGCAGCCGTCCCAGCAGATGTGGCTGATGCCCCGGTCTTGTGCGCCGTCGAGCCAGTAGCCCGAGCACTTGACGATGTCGAGCTTGCCGTTGGGGTCGTCGGCCGGGCAGTGCTTGCCGGTCTTGTCGTGGCTGCCTTCGCCGTGGACCTCGCCGTCGTTCTGGGCGACGTGGAAGTCGAGGGTCCAAGGGACCAGCGCATCGGTCATTTTTTTGTAGGCGTCCCAGAACGCGGCCTCGCCGTCTTCTTCTTTCCACAGCGCGTGCTCGGGGGCGTTGTAGCCCATCAGGTAGAGGTAGGTGTGGGCGAGGTCGGCCTGGAAGCCCAGCGTCTCGGGCTCGCCCACCGCTTCGAGCAGGTCGAGCATGTCGCGCCAGGAGTGCATCCCGGCCCAGCAGATCTCGCCCTCGGCGGCGAGGCGTTGGCCGTGGTCCTTGGCGATGGTCGCGGCCTGCTTGAAGGTCTCGGCGATGCGGGCGGTGTTGGCGGCCTTGTCTTTGCGCCAGGCGTCGACACCGAACTCGGCCGAGTCGATACGGATGACGCCGCTCTTGCGGACGCCGTGCGCATCAAGCACGTTGGCGATGCGGCAGGCCTTGGTCACCGCATCGAGGAACTTGCCCTGCTGCTCGTCGCTGCCCATCGCCGAGTCGCCGACCGTGCCCGGCCAGACCGGCGCGACCATCGAGCCCACGTCGAGCCCGTAGCCCGCGATCTTATCGGCCATGGCTTTGAGGTCGTCGTCGCTCGCGTCGGGGTCGGTGTGCGGGTGGAAGAGGAAGAGGTCCACGCCGTCGAACTTCGTGCCGTTGACCTCGGCGTTGGCGGTGAGTTCGAGCATGCGGTCCAGCGCGATGGGCGGGTGGTCGGTGCCGTCTTCCTTGCCGACGAGGCCGGGCCACATGGCGTTGTGGAGGTTGAGTTTGGCGCTGGGCATGTCTGATTTCCTTGATAAGCGTTTTCTTTGACAGGATTACAGGATGAGCAGGATTGACAGGATAAGACCGTTGGTTGAGATCATGTTGATCCTGAAAATCCTGTCATCCTGTCTAAAAAATGGCCGTGTTTATCTTGTCGAGCATGCGTTTCACTTCGCGAGCATCTTTTTTATGAAGTCGTAGCCGCCCTTGTAGATGGCTTCCTTGGGGTCGTACTCGCGGAAGACGTGGATCATGCCGGCGAAGTCGGGGTCGTCGGGGCTGAACGCCTCGATGGTCATCCACCCGTCGTAGCCGATCTCCTTGAGCGCCGCGAAGCTGGTGTCCCAATCGACCTGGCCTGTTCCGGGGGCGCCGCGGTCGTTCTCGGAGATGTGGACGTGGACGATCGACTGGCCGCCGGTGGTGATGGCCTGTCGGATGTCCTTTTCTTCGATGTGGGCGTGGTGGGTGTCGTAGAGGTAGCCGAAGCTGGGGTGGTTGACGGCATCGCAGAAGCGCTTGGCGTCCGCGCTGGTATTGAGCAGGTAGGTCTCGAAGCGGTTGAGCGGCTCGGTGGCGAGGGTGATGCCGGCCTGGTTCGCATAGTTCGCGGCGTCGCGCATGACATCGACGGACCAGTTGAACTCATCGGCCGTGGGCGCCTTGCCGGAGAACACGGCGTAGGCCGAGTGGAACGGCCCGCACAGCACCTCGCCGCCCAGCGCGACGGTCGCGTCGATCGCCCACTTCATATGGTCAAGCCCCTTCGCCCGTTCGCCGGCATCCGCGCTGACCGGGTTCGCCTCCGGGGGCGGGCAGGTGACGGCGGTGCAGCCCAAGCCATGGTCTTTGAGGATCGGCGCGAGGGTTTTGTAGCTGTCGAGCTCAGGGTCGCCGAGGAAGAGTTCGACACCGTCGTAGCCGACGTCTTTGAGAGTCTTGAGGAGCGGTGCCTCACTGGGGGTGAGGTTCGCGGTCCAGAGGAGCATGTTGAAGCCGATTTTCATGGTGTGTCTCTTGGGTTGGCACGCAGATTAGCTCGCGAGTAGTTTACCGAAGCGCTCGTAGGCCGCGTCCCACGCCGCGGTGTCGCCCGGCTCCACCGTCACCGGCTCGAAGCTGTCGGCGATGACCTGACGCGCTGCGGCGAGGTCGGCGACATCACCCGCACCCATCGCCTGGACGAGCACGTTGCCTGCGGCGGTCGCCTCGTAAGGCCCCACCACCACGGGCCGGCCGATCGCGTCGGCGGTCATCTGGTTGAGCAGCTCGTTCTTCCCGCCGCCGCCGACGACGTGGAGCACGTCGTAGCGGGTGCCGAGCACGACCTCGAGTTGCTCCAAAGTCTGGCGGTAGGTGAGCGCAAGCGACTCCAGCGCTGCACGGACATATGCACCGGGCGTCTCGGGCATGGGTTGGCCGGTCTGCGCTGCGTAGTCGGCGATCTTGTCGAGCATCCCCGTCGGCTTGGCGAATGGCGCGTGCCCGGGGTCCAGCAGCGTCGCGAAGGGGGCCGCCTCTGCGGCCAGCTTCGTCAGCGTCGGGTAGTCGTAGGTCTCGCCGCGGTGTTCGTAGTCCCGGCGGATCTCCTGCACCATCCACAGCCCGATGATGTTCTTGAGGAAACGGATCGTGCCGTTGACGCCGGCCTCGTTGGTAAAGGGCGCTTCGCGTGCGGCGTCGGTCAGGACAGGCGCGTCGAGTTCTGCGCCCATCAGCGACCAGGTCCCGCTGCTGAGGTAGCACCAGTTGCCACGCGACGGGTCGACGGGCACGGCCGCGATCGCGCTGGCGGTGTCATGCCCGGCGGGAGCGGTCACGGCCATACCCTCCGGCGCCCCCACACGCTGCGCGACCGACTCCCGCAGTGGGCCGATCACCGTGCCCGGCGGGACAATCTCCCCAAGCATCTGCGAAGGCAGCGACATCGCATCCAGCAGGTCGGTCGCCCAACCCCCGGTCTGCGGGTCGACCATTTGGCTTGTCGAGGCGATCGTTGCCTCGTTCTTTGGCACGCCTGTGAGGAAGTAGTGCAGCAGGTCAGGCATGAACAGCAGACGATCGCTACGGGAAAGCAGGCCGGGCTCGGCGTCATCGGCGGCGACGAGTTGGGGCAGCGTGTTGAGCGCCATGAACTGGATGCCGGTGCGGGCGTAGAGTTTTTCCTGGCCCAGCGTGTCGATCAGTTTGTCGTGAGCCGGGTCGTTGCGCGGGTCGCGGTAGGCGTGGGGCATGTGCACCAGTTCACCGCCCTTGCCGATGAGCCCGTAGTCGACGCCCCAGGTATCGACGCCGACAGAGTTCGGCGTATGGCCGTGCTCGGCACACCATGCACACGCGACACGGATACCTTCCAGGATGTTGTGCCAAAGCCCGGTCAGGTCCCAGTGCAGGCCCGAGGGGAGATCGACCGGGTTATGGAGGAAGCGGTGCTGTTCGTGGAGGGTGAGTCGGCCTTCGTCGAGCACGCCGACAATGACCCGGCCCGACTCCGCGCCGAAATCGACCGCGAGATACGAAGTAGTAGACATGATTGGAAGGCTTCCACTGACGGTGTTTTGATAGAGACCGCCAGCGTAGATCATCCGAGTCCGTGGTTCAAGCCCAACGCACTGCGCGACTTACATGCCGAAGTGCCTCACGCCCGGCGAGAAGACACGTTGAAAGCGTCCCGCGTCAATCCACCCGCGCAGGCACGAACAGTAGAGGGGAGTTTGCCGCGACCAGGGCTTGCGATTGGCCTGCGAAATCTAATCTCCTGTGCATGATGGATTGCAACGGATCGTACTGAAACGCCGGGGCTGCCTTAGTCGTCGCCGCTGCCGCCGTCGCCCTCGTCGTCATCGGGCTCTTGATCGTCTTCCAGGCGGAAGAGGTAGTCCATATAGCGGGTGGTGATGACGACGCGGTAGTCCCCGGCCGGGAGTCGGAAGGAGTCCGACACTTCCGCCTGATTGGTGGTGAACTGAAGCCGGAGCTCATTGATCTGGCTCCACCGCCCGCTGGGTGACCGCTTGTAGAAATAGATGCGGTAGAGCCCTTGGCGGGCGGCGTTCGATTCACAGCTCAGTGTCAGGGTGAGCTCGGTGTCAGGGCCGACCTCAAAGAACCGCTCGACCCGTCGCTCGCGACTCGTCGAGCCGGACTCCTCGATGAGTTCTTCCGCCGAGACGGGGAACACGAACAGCGACACAATCAGGCTCAGCGTAAAAACCAGACGAAGGGGCATATGAAACTCCCGGGGAAATAGAAACCGTGACAATGGACCGCTGAGGATACCAGAGCCCCCCGCGATCTCCAAGGACCATCTACGCGGCGTCTTACACCCCCGCGCCGTTGAGCACGCCGGCCTGGACTAGCAGCTTCTCCAACACAACCACATCGTTCGACGGCAGCTCGGTCAACGGGAGGCGGACCGCGCCGGTGTCGAGCCCGGCCATGCGCATCGCGGCCTTGATCGGGATCGGGTTCGTGCTCAGCGTGAGCAGGCCTTTGCAGAGGTGGAACAGCTCGCCGTGCAGCCTGCGGGCCTGCGCGAGGTCGTCGGCGTTGGCCGCATCACAAAGCGCTTTGACTTTCGCGGGCATGAGGTTGCTCAACACGCTCACCACACCCGTCGCACCCACGCTCATCAGCGGCAGTGTCAGCGAGTCGTCGCCTGAGAGGATCGTGATATCGCAGAGCGAACGGATCTCGCTGGCCATATCGAGCGAGCCGGTGGCTTCCTTGATGGCGACGATGTTGGCGTGTGCGTACAGGCGGGCGACCGTCTCGGGCGACATCGTCACGTTGGTCCGGCCCGGGATGTTGTAGAGCATGATGGGCAGGTCGACCGCATCGGCGACGGTCATGAAGTGGCGGTAGAGCCCTTCCTGCGTCGGCTTGTTGTAGTACGGATTCACCATCAGCGCGGCGTCTGCGCCGACGGCCTTAGCGTGCTGCGTCGTCGCGAGCGCCTCGGCCGTCGAGTTCGAGCCGGTCCCGGCGATCACCTTGACCCGGCCCGCGGCACGCTCGGTGACGGTGGTGATGACGGCCTGGTGCTCGGGGTGGGTCAGCGTCGGCGACTCGCCCGTCGTGCCTGTTGGGACGACACCGTCGATCCCGCCGGCGATCTGGTCGTCCACATTCGCGCGCAGGCGGTCGTGGTCCACAGCCGAGCCGTCGGCCGAGAAAGGCGTAATCAAAGCGGTAAACGCGCCGCGTAGCTGCATCGTGTCACTCCATTGAACAGGGAAACCCACAGGCGGGGCCTCAGGGACGCCTCATTGTACCAACCCCCAACGACACCCCACCGCCGACCGGGATGACCCGTATCGATCTAACATCAGGCCGAGCGCAACGCGAGAATCAGCTCGACCTTTCCGACCTGCTCCTGCAGTTCCTGCGCGATCGCCTGGGGGCCTTTGCCCGCATCTGCCAAGGCATACACCCGGCCCATCAAGGGGTCGGTGAATGGCGCATCGGCGGGCGGCTCGGCCTCGGGCGGCGGCTGGGCAGGCACCGAAGTGTCCGGCGGTATCGCCAACACGGCAGGCGGAGCCGACTCCTCGGGCGCCTCGGGTACCTCGCCTTGCGTCGGCTGCACATCAGGCGACAACGCCCGCAAGGCTTCGAGCTGCGCGATGCGTTCGTCCGCCTCGCGGATCGCCTTCTCGATATGGACCGTCTTCGCGTCGAGCTGCGCGCCCAGCCGCTTCGCCATCTGCTCGATCTCAACCATCAGGCCCTGCATATCGTCACGCACGCGCTGCTTCTGCTTGACACGTTCCAGGTGCTCGCGAGCCGTCACATTGGACCCGGCCTGCTTCTTGCGCGCCCGGCCCAGCGAGAACAACGCCATAATGATCAGCACCACCCCCAGCAGAAAAATCCCTGCGGTCCACTGCATCAGCACGCCCCCCCTTGTGTCGCCCGCCAGCAGTCCGCCTGTGCCTGCGCCGCCGACATCGCGACACCAAAAGACACACCCGCCGCATCGGCCAGCCGCTCGACATCCGCAAACTCGGGCTTCACGTTCACGACCGCGCCATCCATCCGGCCGACCTTCAGCCGAACCGAACCTAGTCGTGTTTCGACCTCCACCCAATCGCGTTCGAGCACCACCCGATCCCAAGGCCGCGATCGCACGCCGAAGCTCCCGGTCGCTTCAAGCAACAGCCGGACAAACCGGTCATGATCCGCCTCAGCGACGAGCACACTGACCATCACTCCGGGTCGGCCACGCTTCATCCCGATCGGGGTTGTCCAGACATCCAGCGCCCCCGCATCCAGCAGCGCGACGCACGCATGGCCGACCGACTCGCCCGTGGTATCGTCGAGGTTCGCCACCAGCTCTACCACCCGCGTCGGCGTGTTGTCCGCAACCGTCTGGGCCATACCCAGATTCTATCGCGCACCGCTTTCGCTTGGAGCAACAACAACACCGAACCAGGCGGATTCCATCCGCGGGCGATCTCCACAAACAAGAACGCCACACAACCTCCCCCCAAACCCGCGGGCTATCATGCCCCCCATGACCCCCGACACCAACACACCGACGCCGCCTACCGACCCGATCGTCGGCATCGACTTGGGCACGACCAACTCCCTCGTAGCCTGGTGCAACGAAGCCGGCCCACGCATCCTGATTGGGCCCGATGGCGAGGCCTCCCTGCCTTCCGTCGTCCGCCTCGACCCGGACACCGGCCGCCCCGAGGCCATCGGCGCCCCGGCCCGCGCATCGGCTGTCGCGCACCCGACCCAAACGATCCACAGCGCCAAACGCCTCATGGGCCGCGGCCTCGCCGATGTCGCGCAAGACGCCGAGCAGCTCCCCTACACCGTCGTCGAAGGCGACAACCACACCGCACGCATCAAGGTCGGCGAACATATCGTCAGCCCGCAGGCGATCAGCGCAATGATCCTTTCGGAGCTCAAACGCTGGGCCGAGCATGCGCTACAGACCGAAGTCCGCCGCGCGGTCGTCACCGTCCCCGCCTACTTCGACGACGCCCAGCGCCAGGCCACGCGCGACGCCGGCCGACTCGCCGGGCTCGAAGTCGTCCGCATCGTGAACGAGCCGACCGCCGCAGCGCTGGCCTACGGGCTTGGAGAGGGGCCAAGGGGCCAAGGGGCCGAGGGGTGCAGTGTTGCGAAACCGACGGCTCCGGGGACCGTCTCGCTTTCCACCAAGCTCAACCCCGCCGCGTGTGCGTCAGACGCCGAGCCTTCAGCCCCTCAGCCCCCTGGTCCCTCGGCCCCTTCCGCCCAGACCGTCGCCGTCTACGACCTCGGCGGTGGCACCTTCGACATCTCAGTCCTCAAACTCCAGCACACCGAGCAGGGCCAGATCGACCAGGTCATCGCCACCGCAGGCGACACCCACCTCGGCGGCGACGACGTCGACCGCATGATTATCGATCTGGTCACCCGGGAGATCGGCGAGCAACTGGGCCAGGCCGTGGACTTCCCCCCCGCCACCCGGCAAGCCCTGCGGAGTTTTGCTGAACAGACGAAGATCAAACTCTCGACCGACGACCGCGCCACGATCGAGATCGACCTCGGCTCCGAGCAGGGGAAGTACCAACGCGTCATCACGCGCGACGAACTCGAAGCCATGATCGAGCCGTGGCTCGAACGCACCCTGGCCGCCTGCCGGTCGGCCCTGCACGCCGCCAAGCTCGACGCCAGCGCGATCGACCGCGTCGTCCTCGTCGGTGGCTCGACACGTATCCCCGCCGTACGGCGCGCAGTCGAAGACCTCTTCGAACGCGAGCCCTACACCGCGCTCGACCCCGACCAGGTCGTCGCGCTGGGCGCAAGCGTCCAGGCCGCACGCCTCGCAGGCAACAGCCCGGGCTCTGGTTCCGGGGCCGGGGGTGGGCTGCTGCTGGATGTCATCCCGCTCTCGCTGGGGATCGAGACGATGGGCGGCGCTGTCGCCAAACTCATCACCGCCAACAGCACGATCCCCGCCCGCGCGACTGAAACATTCTCGACCCACGCCGAGGGGCAGACCAAGGTCGCGATCAATGTCTACCAGGGCGAACGCGAACTCGTGCAGGACTGCCGCCTGCTGGGCCAGTTCGAGCTCGGCGGCATCCCCCCCATGCCCGCCGGCCTGCCAAAGCTCGAAGTCACTTTCCTCGTCGACGCCAACGGCGTCCTCACCGTCCACGCCACCGAGCAACGCTCGGGCAGAGCCGCACGCATCCAGGTCATCCCCAACCACGGCCTCACGCGCGATGAGGTCGACCGCATCGAACGCGATGCCTACGACCATGCCAAGGACGACATGCAACGCCACCGCCTCATCGACCTCAAGCTCAACGCGAAGCTCGACATCCGCAACATCCAGAAGCAGCTCGACCGTGTCGGCGACGAACTCGACCCCGCCTACCGCAACGAGATCGAGCAGCATATCGCCACGGTGCAGGGCTACATCGACGCCGACGAAAACGACAACATCGACGCCGACGCGTTCCACCAAGCCATGACCGACATGGACCACGCGACGATCCGGCTCGCCGAGACCGCGATCGCGCAGACCCTGCGCGATCGCGCCTAATCACGGATGACGCGGAGGCGTAATAGCCGCACCGCTACGCGGTGCCGGACCCCCGATGCCCAATCCCGGCACCGCGTAGCGGTGCGGCTAAAAACGTGAAGCACGCTTGACCTGATCTGCTTTTTTTCACGACCTCCCTCATGCTCGAACGCGCCCCCCTCGACGACGCCGTCATCGCCTACCAGTCCCCGCTGCTCCGCGGCCTGGGCGTTCCCCACGCCTTCGGCACCCGACACGGCGACGCCGACGCGATCACCCGGACCCTGGGCCTCGACAGCCGGCAGTGGGTCACGGTCAGGCAAGTACACTGCAACACTGTTGCCAGCGCTGAAAACACCCCCGGGTGCGACGCCGACGCTGTCGTGCTCGACGACCCCGCCCACGCGACGCGCATCGTCACCGCCGACTGCGTCCCGATCCTCCTCGCATCGACCGACGGCAGACGCGTCGCCGCCATCCACGCCGGCTGGCGCGGCCTCGTCGCAGGCGTCATCGAACAAGCCGCGGCACGACTCAACGCACCTTTCATTGCCGCCATCGGACCGTGCATCAGCGCCTCGCATTTCGAAGTCGGCCCCGAAGTCGCAGACCATTTCGACCCCGCCCATGTCATCCTGAAGCACGGGGCCAACCCCCACGTCGACCTCTCCGCCGCCGCCGCCGCAAGGCTCTACACCCTGGGCACCCAAGCCATCGACCGCACCGACCGCTGCACCTACCGCGATGCAAAGGACTTCTACTCGCACCGCCGTGACGTCACGCACCACGGCGCCAAAAAGACCGGCCGCATGCCTCACCTCATCGCCCCAAGGTGATGCCCGCTTCAAAAGTCGCACCTACTCGATCATCTGGCCAGCCTCGCCAACACCGCCCTGCCCTCGACCCCGCGCCCCCGGGGCGATACCCTATCTGTCCCATGACCCCGATCGCGATCCGCCAACTCAGCAAGCACTTCGGAAGCACGGTCGCCGTCGACAAAATCGATCTGACGATCCCCGCGGGCGACCTCTTCTTCCTGCTGGGGCCTTCGGGCTGTGGCAAGACCACCCTGCTCCGCATGCTCGCCGGGTTTACCGAGCCCACCCACGGCACGATCCACTTCGGCGACGAAGACGTCACCCGCGCCCCCGCCAACAAACGCAACACCGGCATGGTCTTCCAGGGCTACGCGCTCTGGCCCCATATGACCGTCCGACAAAACGTCCAATTCGGCCTCGAAGTCCGCAAGGTCGGCAAGGCCGAGATGAAAAAACGTGTCGACGAGGCACTCGCCTCCGTCCAACTCGCGAACCTCGCCGACCGCAAGATCAACCAGCTCTCCGGCGGCCAGCAGCAACGCGTCGCACTCGCCCGCGCGCTTGTCATCCGCCCCACCGTCCTGCTGCTCGACGAACCCTTATCCAACCTCGACGCCAAGCTCCGCCTCGAGATGCGCCAGTCCATCCGCGACATCTGCAAAGACTCGGGCATCACCGGCGTCTACGTCACACATGACCAGCACGAGGCGCTCAGCATGGCCGACAACATCGCCGTGCTCAAAGACGGCAAAGTCTGCCAGACCGGCCCGCCGGGCGAGCTGTACCGCCGGCCCGACTCGCGATTCGTCGCCGACTTCCTGGGCGAGACCAACTTCCTCCCCGCCGAGGTCAAGGGCACCGAAGGCGAACACATCGTCCTGACCACGCCCTTTGGCGAGGTCCACTCCGCCGTGTTCCCCGACAACCTGCCCCAGGGCGGGGCCGTCACCTGCTCGATCCGCCCCGAGGCGATCCACCTCCTGGACCAGCCGGGCACCGGGCACAACGCCTTCATCGCGAAATGGGAGCGTCATATCTACCTCGGCTCCCTCGCCCAGCACCACCTGTCCCTGTCCGACCACACCATCAAGGCCGTCGAGCTCAACCCCCGCCCCGTGTCCTCCGGACGCCACAACGAGCCCATCCACTTCCGCGTCGATCCCGGCGACGTCGTGATCCTCCGCGACTAACCACCCGCTCAGGCCTTCATCCACAAAAACTGACAGACCCCGACGACCCCACTTGCCCCCCAGCGAGTTCATGCTACACTTTCCGGCTCGAAAAACCTGATTCCCCTGTAGCTCAATTGGTAGAGTAGGTGACTGTTAATCACTTGGTTGCTGGTTCGAGTCCAGCCGGGGGAGCTTCCCAAACCGACACCTCACGGTGTCGGTTTTTTTGTGGGTCCACTGTGTCAATCATGGTGGTGAGGCAGGCCGCGCACGCGGGCGGGCAAGGTAGCGTCTGAGGGCCTGCCGGTGAGCGTGGCCTTGCACCGCCTAGGTTGTGTCTGACGGCTCACATGGTGGCCGGGGTTGAGCGCAGCGAACCCCCGGAACAACTCACCGGCCCGTTCCGGGGGCAGGCTGCGCCTGACCCCGGCCACCATACGGGTCAATGAGGAGCCGTCAGACACAACCTAGGCCCGTGGGCCGTCGATCACGATAAGCTCGCGGGTGAGGGTGATGCTGGTGGCGTTGGCAAACTCGAAGAAGCGCGTGCTGCCGTCGTCGTCGCGGATGGCGTCAATCACGGGGCGCAGGGCATGACCCGGGAGCTGGTCGGGCGGTGCGCCGGCCTGGATCAGTTGCTGACGGAGCTGCTGGGTAAGGACGAGCGGGTTGATTCTGCGGGCAGGTCCGCGCGAGATCGGTCTGAGCGCGGGCGGGTCGGGCGTAGTGTCCCCCGACGTCGTGGCGGTTGAGTCTGCCGGGGGCGGGTTATCCGTAGCGTGGGGCGCATCAGGTGTGAGCACAGCGTCGGCCTTGTCCTGCACGAGGTTGTGCAGTTCGGCGAAGTGGTCGGCGAGGTTCACGGCCCGGGTCGTCACGTCATTGCGAATGTCCTTGATGATCGGGATCACCTCGTGACGCAAGCGGTTGCGGGCGCGGGTGGTATCCGAGTTCGTCGCGTCTTCGCGCCATCGTTGGCCGACCGTGTTGAGGAAGTCGAGGGCGGCCGCGCGGTCTGCGTCGAGCATCGGCCGAACGAGGGTGATACCGAGGGACGACCGATCGCCTTCAAGTGGGCGAGTCGAGGCGATGCCGCGGAGCCCCTGGACGCTGCTGCCGCGGATGATGCGCATGAGCAGGGTTTCGAGCTGATCGTCGGCATGGTGGGCGGTGGCGATGTAGGACGCGCCGCAGTGCTGCGCGGTCGCGCCCAGCGCGTCGTAACGTGCGTCCCGTGCAGCGGCTTCAAGATTGCCCCCCGAAGCGTCGGCGTCGAGGTGGACGCCGGTGATGTGGCAAGGGACCTTGAGCTGATTGGCGAGGGTCTGAACAAAAACAGCGTCGGCGTCCGAGCTCTCGCCACGCAGGTGGTGGTTGACATGCCCGACGGTAAGTTTGAGGTTGAACTTCCGACGCGGCGCGAGCAGCGCCAAGGCCCGCAACAGCGCGACCGAGTCCGCCCCACCACTCACCGCGACAACGATGTTGGCCTCGGCCGGGACTTCACAACGCCGACGCAGCCCGCGAGCAATACTGCGGACAAACGGGTGGTAGTTCGCGTCACGGGGGGGAGGCGGCGTCGGCGGCATGGTGGTTTTGAAGCGTCGGGCGTTCGATCCTGGGATACGCGGACTCGGACCTCGGCACGGGCTACGCTACGATGTGCAGCGGCGTGATGTGGTCGATTGTACACGCGGCATGAGGAACCTCGATGGCTTTTGAGATTGTTTACGAAACCGAGTTTGCCGCGGCGCACGCGATCGTGCTGCCCGATGGGTCGCTTGAGCCGGTACATGGACACAACTGGGCGGTGGCCGTCACGGTCTCGGCGGACGGGCTCGACGGGATCGAGACCGTGATGGACTTCCACGACCTCGAGCGCATCGTGCAGCGCATCACATCCACTTGGCACAACCGCAACCTCAACGAGTGCGTGCCGTTTGCCGCGCCCCCCGAGAGCAGTGAAGGCAACACAGACGCGCGGCGTCGGCACGGGCTCGCCCTCAACCCCACCGCCGAGCGTGTCGCGGAACACCTCGCACATGCCGTCGCGGCGGCACTGCCCCAAAACGTCCGACTCGTCAGCGCGGCGGTCGGCGAAGCGCCGGGCTGCACCGCGCTGTATCGGCCATAAACCCGCGTCCCGCACCACGCTTGCCCGATCGGCTAGTTGAGGGACAATACCTATATGACCACACAACCCGCTACCGTCCGCGCACCGCACGGACCCCAGTTGTCCTGCAAGGGCTGGCACCAGGAGGCCGCCCTCCGCATGCTGATGAACAACCTCGACCCGGACGTCGCCGAGCGCCCCGGCGACCTGGTGGTCTACGGCGGGACGGGCAAGGCCGCGCGCAACTGGGCGTGCTTCCACAAGATCATCGACACACTCAAACGCCTCGAAAACGACGAGACGCTCATCGTCCAGAGCGGCAAGCCCGTCGCGGTGTTCAAGACCCACGACCAGGCGCCGCGCGTGCTCATCGCCAACTCGCACCTGGTCCCCAACTGGGCGAACTGGGACGAGTTCCGCCGGCTCGAATCGATCGGGCTCACGATGTACGGCCAGATGACCGCCGGCTCGTGGATCTACATCGGGTCGCAGGGCATTCTGCAGGGCACCTACGAGACGTTTGCCGAGTGCGCCCGTCAGCACTTCGGCGGGTCGCTCGCGGACAAGCTCGTCGTCACCGGCGGGCTCGGCGGGATGGGCGGCGCTCAACCCCTCGCCGCAACGATGAACGGCGCGGCGTGCCTCGGCGTCGATGTCGACCCGTCGCGCATCCGCAAACGCCTCGACACCGGCTACTGCGATGTGATGACCGACGATCTCGACGACGCCATCGCACAGGTCGAGAAGGCACGGGCCGAAGGCGAAGCGCTGTCCGTCGGGCTGGTCGGCAACATCGCCGAGGTGCTGCCCGAACTGCACAAACGCGGCGTCGTGATCGATGTCCTCACCGACCAGACCAGCGCCCACGACCTGCGCGTGGGCTACATCCCCGCTGGGTACTCGCTCGACGAGGCCGATACTTTCCGTGCCGAGGACCCGCAGCAATACGACGAGGCGGTGCTCGACGCGATGCAGCAGCACGTCGCCGCCATGCTCGCCTACCAGAAGGACGGCGCGGTCACGTTCGACTACGGCAACAACCTCCGCGGGCAGGTCGCCGACCGGCGCGGCATGAAAGAAGCCTTCGACTTCCCCGGCTTCGTACCGGCGTTCATCCGCCCCTTGTTTTGCAGGGGGTCGGGCCCGTTCCGTTGGGCGGCGCTGTCGGGCGACCCCGGCGACATCGCCGTGACCGACGACGCGGTACTCGAAACCTTCCCCGAGAACGAAGCCCTCGCACGCTGGATCAAGAAGGCCCGCGAGAAGGTGCAGTTCCAGGGGCTGCCCTGCCGCATCTGCTGGCTCGAATACGGCGAACGCGCGGAGATGGGATTAAAGTTCAACTGGCTGGTGAAGAAGGGCAGGGTCAAGGCCCCGCTGGTCATCGGGCGCGACCACCTGGATTGCGGCTCGGTCGCCTCGCCCAACCGCGAGACCGAGGCGATGAAGGACGGGTCGGACGCGATCGCCGACTGGCCGCTCTTGAACGCGCTGATCAACACGGCCTGCGGCGCGAGCTGGGTGTCGCTGCACCACGGCGGCGGGGTCGGCATCGGCTACTCGATCCACGCGGGCATGGTCAGCGTCGCCGACGGTACCGATACGGGCGATGCACGATTGCAACGCGTGCTCACCGCCGACCCGGGCATGGGTGTCGCGCGGCACGCAGACGCGGGGTACGACCTGGCCATCGAAACCTCGAACCAGCGCGGTGTCGACCTGCCCATGGTGAACGGATGATGAACAGAACTGCGGGCGGGCTGAAACCTAAACGCCAAGAAGCCAAGAGAAACCAAGGGCAGAGAAAGCCAAGGGCATGCCAAGATAAAAATGACGGCAGGAACCCCGCAACTCCCGTCTCGTTCCCCTGCCTTGCCTTGGCTTGCTTGGCCTGACTTGGCCTCTTGGCGTTAGAAATGACTTACACAACGAACCAGGCATCTCAATGACCGGCCGCGTACGCCTCGCCAACCTGTACACCGACCTCGACGCCCGCCTCGATGCGCTGCGGGCCGACAGCAACGTGATCAACCGCTCGCGTGGCGTAGTCGAAAACGCGCTGGGCGACGGCAACACCTACTACGGCATCAACACCGGCTTCGGCGTCCTGGCCAACCAACGCATCAGCGATGCGCAGGTCGCCGAGCTGCAACGCAACCTGATCCTCAGCCACTCGGTCGGTGTCGGCGAGCCGCTGCCACGCGAACTGTCGTCGCTCATGCTCCGGCTGAAAATCCACGCGCTGGCGCAGGGCTACTCGGGCGTCTCACGCACGACGTTCGACCGGCTGCTCTGGCATGACCAGCAGGGGCTCGTGCCCTACATCCCCAGCCGGGGCAGCGTCGGCGCATCGGGCGACCTCGCGCCGCTTGCGCACCTCGCGCTGCCGCTGCTCGGGCAGGGGCGGGTGTGGGTCGAGGGCTGTAGCGACGCCGTGCCGACCGCCGAGGCGCTCGCAGCCCGCGATACCAAGCCGATCGAGCTGCAAGCGAAAGACGGGCTGGCGCTCATCAACGGCACGCAGCTCATGAGCGCCCACGCCGCGTTCACGCTCCACCGCGCCTTGCACCTGGTCAAGCTGGCCGACGTCATCGCCGCGATGTCGCTCGAAGCGTTGCAGGGCAGCGTCGCGCCGTTCGACGAGCGCATCGCCCGGCTCCGCCCCCACCCCGGGCACGAGGCAGTCGCGGCCAACATCCGCGAGCTGCTCATCGACAGCGAGATCCTCGAATCCCACCGCGACTGCGGCAAGGTGCAGGACCCCTACTCGCTGCGCTGCGTCCCGCAGGTCCACGGCGCCTCACGCGATGCGCTCGCCCACGCCAACGGCGTTGTCGAGACAGAGATCAACTCCGTCACCGACAACCCGCTGGTGTTCGAGGACGATTCCGGGGGTGGTGGCATCGTCTCTGGCGGCAACTTCCACGGCCAACCGCTCGCGCTCGTCATCGACTACGCCGCCATCGCGCTGGCCGAGCTTGCCAGCATCTCCGAACGCCGCACGTTCCTCCTGCTCGAAGGCCACGATGGCCTGCCCCGGCTGCTGATGCAGGAGACCGGCGTCAACTCCGGCTTCATGATCCCGCAGTACACCGCGGCCGCGCTGGTCAGCGAAAACAAAGTCCTCTGCCACCCCGCGAGCGTCGACTCGATCCCGACGTGCCTGGGGCAGGAGGACCACGTCTCGATGGGCTCGATCGGCGCGTTGAAGCTCGTGCAGGTCTTGAAGAACGTCGAGCACGTGCTGGCCATCGAGATGATGACCGCCGCGCAGGCCCTTGACTACCGCCTGCCGCTCAAGGCCGGGCGCGGTGTCGTCGCGGCGCACGAGTACATCCGCTCGCGCATCCCGCACCGCGAGGCCGACGGCGTCTTCCGCGATGACCTCGAGGGCGCGCTCTCGCTCGTGCAGACCCCGGTCGTGATCGACACCCTCGCCGCCGCCGGCACGGAGCTGCGGTAAGAATGACCAATGTCCAAGCCCAAATGTCCAATGAGCCGACAGACTTCTCCGTCATTGGTCATTTAGGCTTGGTCATTGGACATTTCCCCACTCATTGGATGCCCCAGCGGTTGTCGCCGCTCACCCCTCGCCGCAAGGTCTCCCCATGCCCGTGATGCGCAACATCGGCACGCTCTACCAGTGCCTCGACGAAGGCGGCCAGGGCGACGTCCAGCCGATCCACGACGCCGCGCTCGTCTGGCACGGCGACACGATCACGTGGGTGGGGAAGGACAGCGAGCTGCCCAGCGATGGCGTCGAGGGACTCGGCGATGGCGAATCGCACAACGGCCAATGTTCTTGCGTTATGCCGGGCCTCATCGACTGCCACACCCACCTCACCTTCGGCGGCTGGCGTGCCGATGAGTTCGCCCTGCGCTGCAAGGGCGCGAGCTACCTCGATATCGCCAAGCAAGGCGGCGGGATCATGAAGACCGTCCGGCAGACGCGGCAGGTCAGCCTGGACCGACTCAAGTGGTGCGTCTGTAGCCGATCGGTCAGGATGAGACGGCACGGCGTCACCACGATCGAATGCAAGAGCGGGTACGGGCTCGATGTCGAGACCGAACTGAAGATCCTCCGGGCGTACCAGCAGATGAGCCAGACGCTGCCGACACGCCTGGTCCCCACGTTCCTGGGCGCGCATGTCGTCCCGCCGGAGTTTGAAGACAACCGTGCCGGCTATCTCGATCTCTTATGTGAAGAACTGATCCCGCAGGTTGCCGAGGAAGGCCTCGCACAGTTCAACGATGTGTTTGTCGAGGACGGGGCGTTCACGCCCGACGAGGCCAGGCGTGTGATCGAGTGTGGTAAACAGCACGGCTTAGCCCCGAAACTGCACGTCGATCAGCTTCGTGATGGCGGCGGGGGCGAGTTGGCCGCAGACGTCGGGGCCGTCTCGGCCGACCACCTGGAGTACACCAGTGACGCCGGCATCGCGGCGATGGCCAAAGCGGGCGTCGTCGCGGTGACGCTCCCGATGGCGTCACTCGTACTGCGCCAGCCACCGCTCGATGCGCGGCGGTTCATCGACGCGGGGGTGCCCGTGGCGGTCGCTACCGATTTCAACCCCGGCAGCGCGCCCTGTGACGACCTCCCCCGGTCGATGTCGTTGGCTTGCCCGATGAACTACATGACGCCCTGTGAGGCACTCAAGGGAGCGACCACCTACGCGGCCAAAGCGATCCAGCACGGCGACCGCATCGGCTCACTGAAGCCCGGCATGCAAGCGGACTTCATCCAGCTCCGCTGCCACAGCATCGACGCCTGGCTGTACTGGCAGGCGCCATCATCCTGCGACATCGACGTCTACATTGCGGGCAACCCCGCAAGGCGAACACACAACCAGGACGCGCCAGAGCAACCCCCCCATGCCTGACCTCCTCCCCCCCACCGTCGCGATGCCGCCTCGCCGCGCGGGGGATGTGCGCGTCGGGCACCTCTTGAGCGACGAGCCACGTCACACCACACGCGTCGCCATCCTCGGCTTCCCCTCCGACGCCGGCGTCAAACGCAACGCCGGCCGACCCGGTGCCGCACTCGCACCCGCCCTCATCCGGCACCACCTCTACCGGCTCACACCCCCCGGCAACGCCCCCGGAAGTGAGCCCGACCGCTTCACCGAACTACTCCGCTCCACCATCGACCTCGGCGATGTCGCGTGCACCGGCGACGTCGCGGCCGACCAACACACCCTCGGCCAAGCGATCGCCGAACTCCTCGCCTACGACCAGCGCATCACCCCCATCGTCCTCGGCGGCGGGCACGAAACCTCCTTCGGCCACTTCCTCGGCTACGCCAACACCCAACAAAACATCAGCATCGTCAACCTCGACGCACACGCCGACGTCCGCCCCCTCGAACCCCCGGACAACCAACCCCACTCCGGCTCCCCCTTCCGCCAAGCTATCGAATACGCATCGCAACACACTTCCGGGGGCTGCTCGCGCTACACCGCCGCCGGGCTCAACCCGCACACCACCGCGCCCGAACACGTCGCGTGGATCAAAGACCACGAAGGCCAGGCCTACTTCCGCAGCGAGCTCACCGCCGAGCTCATGGCCAAGCTCTACACCCAGCAGCCCGACGACGTCCTCGCCACCTTCGACCTCGACGCCGTCGACCAGTCCCAGGCCCCCGGGGTCAGCGCCCCCAACGCCTGCGGCCTCGATAAACGCCTCTGGCTCTACGCCGCCTACGCCGCCGGCCGATCGCCCAGCGTCCGGTCCATGGACCTCGTCGAGCTCTCCCCCCCCCACGACCGCGACGACCAAACCGCCCGCCTCGCCGCCCTGACGGTGTGGGAGTTCCTTACCGGCTTATCCCAGCGCGCAAACCCATAACCCCAAACATCATCCCCGATCACGCCAACGGGCCGAGCAACACTAACCCACACGCCCCTGGCTGTCCCCGACCCCACCGCCGCCCGCGCGATCGTCGAGCTCATCCGTTCGATCGCCCCCGAGGCCCACATCATCGCCCGCGCCCGCTACCACCGCTACTACGGCGACCTCCAGGCCGGCGGCGCACACGAAGTCATCGACGAAGAACAGTTCGTCGGCGCCCGCCTCGCCGCCCGCCTCCGCAAACGGCTCAATACGCTTAGACAATGACCCCTATGTAAATCGACTCAGTTGCCGGCCGCCCGCGGAAGCAGGTGCCCAACCAACCATTGAACATCCATCGCGGGCGCAACCGCTCAACTGCAGCCGTTGGTTAGGCAGCACTCCCTGGCAAAAGGGTGTCCACCAAATTGTCTGACGTGGAAACGACGCTTCCGACAGGTAAATCATCTCTGGTCCGGTCAGTGACCATAACCACGATACGCCATCGGCGATCACTTGGGACCGAAGGATCTGAGATGTTGAAATGCGTGAGATAGAACTGTGCAGTCGTTGAATACTCGTCACCGCTGGGCGTGACAACGGATATCACTGCGTCCTGATTTTCCCACTTATCTGGCACTGCAAAATCAGGCAGAAGAACAACGCCACGCCCCGTAACTGTGAATCGATCCTCGATCTTTAATAGCTCAGTAGCCATGCTGCCTAACGTAACAGGCTCAGTTGCCGGCCGCCCGCGGAGAGCAGGCTACAGACCAACAACCACATTATCGATCGCGGGCGCAGTTGGTCAACTGCAGCCATTGGTTAGCCGTCATCTTCATCATCGTCGACACCCCACTGCGACAAATCGTTTACAGGACGTGGCAGGCGTCCTTGAAGCCATTCGGCACATAGGTCGGGAGAGAAACTCGGCTCTGTTGATTCAATAACCCAGGAAAGAAACTCTTCCCCGCCATTCATATAGGGAGGCGGTGACACGGGCATGAAGACGCTGGGAAGTCGTTCTTCGACCGACAGATTATTCATTACATGGCCAAGCTCTTGCACGTGACGCCAAGCCAGCGCGTGGGTGGTATCCAGTGAAAACTTCATCCACCAGTTGCCGTTCTCAAAGAAACCACAGCCGATCGATTTGCGCCCCGCAGGTAAGTCAATGGCTGGCAGTTGCTCAACAAAATCAAGCAACTTCTCGAATTTGGAGTCGTCGGACATGAGACGGCTAACGTAAAAGGCTCAGTTGCCAGCCGCCCGCGGAGAGCGGGCTACAAACCAACAACCACATTATCAATCGTAGACGCAGCCGGTCAACTGCAGTCAGTGGTTAGACCCCGGCCAATCCTGAGGTAGCTTTTTGTTCCTAGCGTGATATGCCATAAAGCAAGGAGGCATCGCCAGCCAGTTAGATTCGAGCTAACTTCGATGCACGTATCTTCGAAGACTTCAGATTCAAAACACGGAGAAGAGCACCAGTCAATTTTGGCTTGAAACTCATGGCGACCAGGAGACACCGTACGCTGAAGTTCTTCACCTCGTCGCAGGGTGCCTACGACGACGCCGTCTATGACGACGCTATAGGCCCGTAACATATCAGCGTATTGACGTGGTCGCTTAAAGGTGACAGTAGGCATAGGGGTCTAACGTAAAATGCTCAGTTGCCGGCCGCCCGCGGAATGCAAGCTCCAAACCGACAACAACATCATAACGCGGGTACAGCCGGTCAACTGCAGCCGCTGGTTAGGGGGCTTTGCTTTGGCAGATGTACCCGATCGAGAAGTCAACATCTAAGCGGGCGTGATCGAGTATGCGACGCATGTATCGATCTGTGATTGCTTTAGCTTCTGTTTCAGAAACGGCATCAACGCAAAAATAAACTTCGTCAGTAGGTCCGCGCTGGACGCCAACACAGCCGCTTCCCGGCACAATTACGTCAAGCGCGTCGAAAGCGTCTGATCTTTCTTGATCCGATAGCAGACGCGATAGATCTACGTACATTGCGTAGTTCGTCATGCGTCCCCCTAACGTAAAAGGCTCAGTTGCCGGCCGCCCGCGGGAGGGGGCGTACCACCGGCAATCCCATTCTACTCGCGGGCGTCGCCGGTCAACTGCAGCCGGTGGCTAGGTGCCGGTTGCTCGCACTTGCACATGCCCAAAATCTTCAAGTGACAACTCGTATTTTTTAGACGGGTCTGTGACCACAAGCCGATCCGTTTCGTAATCCTTTTCGAGAACCGGAATCAGCATGCCAGCAAGGGGCCCAATACCCTCGACTTTTCCATTTTTGGGATAGCTCGGTTCGGGATCACGAGCGACTCTCTGCCACGTTCGGGTATCAAATACACCCAGACCGTTATGAGACACTGCAAGAAGGTACTTACCATCGGGATCGAATCCCATTGCTATGAGTCCGCCGATGTGAAGGGTGTTAAGACACATAACAGTAAGTATACGGATCAAAGCTGCCTGGCATCCTACCCAATCCTGCCCAGTTGGCAAGGGATTTCTGCCGTCAAGGCAGGCACAGCCACGCTAAGAACAAAATGCGAGCACGAGCATTGGCATCGCGGATTGCCGATGGCATACGCCTATCCGATGAAACGCCACGACCCGCTCAGCGAATGGCTGCGAGCCATGCACTACGCCTTGCGCACCGAGCAGGCCTACCTGTGTGTGTTGTTCGCGCTATCCGCGCCTACGCAGGTCCAGAGCCAGTTAGGTCATCACGCGGCGTTGCGCACTTGGCGTGCGCTACGGTTGAGGCGTGCTGAGGTTTAATGGGGGTGAACTGCGACGATCTGGGGGTGATATGCCGTGTTCCGAGAGGAGAACAATGTGATTCGAAGGCAGAACACGGCCCTACGCCCCCGCAATGCGGCGCTGCGGCCCCGACATGCATTCCGGCGGGTGTGTGGCGTGGTTGGAGGGCGGTATGTTGCGGCGCGCCGGGGGTGTTCGGTGGCATATCGGGGGTGAAACGTGACAGATTGGGGGTGTACTGCGGCGTATTGGAGGTGATATGCCGCATATCGAGGGTGTACTGCCGCGTATTGGGGGTGTAATGCGACGTATCGGGGGTGATATGCGGCGCGCTGGGGGTGAACTAGCACGTGCAACGCGCCGAACAGCGCAGACAAGAACACGGCGAAGAAGACGCTGATCGCGGCGACGCGTGTGCTGGTCAAGCAGGCCCAGGCCGGGCCGGGCATCACCAACGCGGAGCGCGAGGCGCTGCAGATCACCGTGGACCCGGCGTCGGTTTCGCGATCTGCGTTGATCGGCGTCCATCGGCGGTTTCAACTGCTTCGCGGCTTTGCGGCTTTGCGTGAGGTTTTCTGCGGGGTTCGGCTGTGCCGAATGACAGGCAGGAATGCCTGTCCTACTTTGGGATGACTGGCAGGGATGCCTGTCCTACGGGTGTTGTTAGGAGAGGTCGAGGGGGGTGTCGGCGTCGCCGAAGTGTTCGGCGACGATCCCCATGCGTTGCAATAGCGACAGGTGCAGAGCGCAGAGGCGGTTGTTGTCGTGGCAGTCGAGCGCCCGGCCGGTGCGGACGCCTGCGCCGCGGCCGCCGGCGAGGACGACGGGCAGGTTCCGGAAGTTGTGGCTGTTGCCGTCGCTCAGGCCGGAGCCGAAGAGCAGCATGGTGTGGTCGAGCAGTGTGCCGTCGGCTTCGGGGATCGCCTTCATTCGGCCGGTGATGTACGCGAGTTGCTCAATGAAGTACCGGTTGATGATCTGGTACTGCCGGAGTTTGTCGGGGCTGTTCTCGTGGTGGGACAGGTGGTGGTGGCCGCCGCTGACACCGTCGAGAAAGCTCATGTTCCGACCCGAGACCGAGTTGCCGAACATGAACGTGGCGACGCGGGTCTTGTTCATCTGGAACGCGAGCACGATCATGTCGAGCATCAGGCGGTAGTGCTCGGTGGCGTCGTCGGGTAGTCCCGGCGCGGGGCGCGAGAGGTCGTCGGGGTCGACCGCGGTGTCGGGTGTCCACTGCTCACGGCCCTCGGCCTCGAGCGCTTCGATCCGGCTTTCGACAGCGCGGATGGATTCGAAGAACTCGCCGAGCTTCTGCCGGTCGTTGGTGCTGACGGTGTTTTGCAGGCGGTTCGCGTCGTCGAGCACGGCGTCGAGGATGCTGCGGTCGGTCGCGCGAGCGGTGCTGTCACGGAACAGCCGGTCGAACGCGAGGCGGGGGTAGATTTCTTTGGGGACGGGTGTGGTCGGCGACGACCAGGAGATGTGCCCGCCGTAGATCTGCGTGAAGCCGACGTTGGTGTCGACACCGCCGCGGGTGGGTTCGGTGGCGAGGACGAGCGAATCCAGCGGGGTCTGCCCGGCGTACTGCTGGGCGATGAGCTGGTCCATGGAAACGCCGACGTGGAGGTCGCGGCCTTTGGTCTTGCGGACGGTTTCGCCGGAGAGGAGGTTGGCGGTCTTGGCGTAGTGGCCGTCGCCGCCGGCCGCGTTTCGGTTGTGCAGGCCCTTCAAGACGAGGATGTCCTGCTTGATGCCATCCATCGGGGCGAGCGTGTCGGACAGCGTCATCGCGTCGCCTTCGCCTTGCGCGTCCCAGTGCTGGGTGTTGACGCCGTTGGGCATGAAGAGCGCGGCCATGCGTAGCGGCGCGCCGGAGGCCGTGAGTCCCCCCACGGCCTCCCCCCCCGCGGCGGCCGCACCCTGCGCCATCGCCGAGCCCCCGATGACATTCATCGACTCCAGCCAAGGCAGCGCGAGCGTCACCCCCATCCCCTTAAGCATCGTCCGTCGGTTGATCGGCTTGGGCGTGTTCATGGCGAATCCTCGTCTGGAGAAATGTCCCGGGTTTCCGGGGCGCGACGATGCTGAAACGGGTAGCTCGATGCAACTTCAACCAACAGCGTAGAGAACGAATCGTCCTCCGCCAGGCGTTGCTCAAGCCGACGCAGTGTCGGGCGGTCGGTGTACTCTAGCTCTCGGCCCAGCGCATAGCCAAGGGTTTTCCGTGCGATCTGTCGGTAAAACCGGTCCTTGTTGTCGACGAGATACGCCCGCAAGCCCTCGACCCCCGCAAGCTCCGAGCCGTCGGGCATCGTGCCGTGGTCGTCGATCGGCTGCCCCGCGTGGTCTTTGTCCACCCACCGGCCCAGGGCGTCGTAGCGCTGCATCGCGAAGCCCACCGGGTCGAGCCGGTCGTGGCACACCGCACAGGCCGGGTCCGCGCGGTGCAGCGACAAACGCTCACGCAGCGAGAGGCCCTCGACGTGTTCGCCCTCGGGCAGCTCACCCACATCGGGCGGCGGGGGCGGCGTCGGCGAACCCAGCAGCGCGCCCAGCACCCACTGCCCGCGCAGCACCGGACTCGACCGTGTCGGGTACGACGTCAGCAGGTGGAACGCGCCCATGCCCAGCACCCCGCCACGCGGGGAGCCCTCGGTGGAGACGCGATGCCAGGCGTCTGGCGATTCATCACCCAAGGCCACGGGGAGTCCATAGTGCTCGGCCAGCGCCGCGTTGACCACCGTGAAGTCTGCGTCGATCAGCGACAGCGTCGGCGTATCTGTCCGCACGAGTTCGGCGAGGAACAGACGGGCCTCCCCGGCCAACGCATCGCGCAGCGCGGTGTCGTACATCGGGAACACCTCGACATCCGGCCCATCGGTCCGCGCGACCTCCGGCAGGCCGAGCCACTGCCCCAGCATCTGCTCCGCAAAGCCCGACGACTTTTCGTCCGCCAGCATCCGATGGACCTGACGCGTCAACTCCGCGTCGTCGCTTAGCCGACCCGCCTCCGCCGTCGCGAGCAGATCCTCGTCCGGCATCGACGCCCAGAGCATGTACGACAGCCGGCTGGCCAACTCGATATCGCTGATGCGCGCCGACGTGCCGCCGTCGTCCGCCGCGCGGTCCTGCTCGACCCGCAGCAGGAAGTGTGGCGACACCAGGACACGCCGAACGGTCTGACGCACAGCGTCTTCAAACGAAGGCGACGCATCGCGAATCCCGTCGTAAAACGCGGCCAACGCGTCGAGTTCGCCTTCAAGCAAAGGCCGACGATACGCCCGGCGCACGAAAGGCCCGATCATCCGCCGCAGCGCGTCGCGTTCGTGGTCGGCGTTGCCCTCGCGGCGAAGCCAGTCTTCATCCTGCAGCCGCTGGAGCTCTGCACGCTGCGCCTCGTCGAGCGTCGCCCGCATCTGCGCATCGCTGTAGGCAAAGGGCATGCGCTCCAGCCGGCCGTAGCCCGCCTGCAACACGAAGGACCGTTTGTCCTCCACATCGCCGAACCACCGCGCGGTCTCCTTGGGCTTGCGTCGCAGCACCGAAGCGATCTGCCGGGCCGCGGGCGCTGCGAGTTCGTCCTGCTCCGCCACGGTGCGCGCCGCGTCGGGTTCGGGCAGTGCGTGCCACGCCGCGACGACCTGCGCGATCGGCTCGTCCCCCTCGCCCGGGCCCGCCGCGAAGAACGCGCTGAGCCCGTGCAGGTACACCGCGTGCAGCGATTCGCCCTCGGCGAACTGGTCAATCGTTAGCGTTTCGTCCGCAAGCACCGCGTGCCGATACCGGTACAGCGCGGGGACGTACACCGCCGCCTGGTCCGCGTCGTCGATAAACACATCCAACTCGGCCAACCGGTCGTAGCGGTACTGCTTGAGCCGCTGGGTCGCCGCGTCGCGCCACTGCTGACGGCCACGATCACCCAGCCGCGTTTCATGCCAGACCAGGCCGCCTGTGAACGAGACCTCCAAGTGCTCGACGATCTGCTGCGACGCGTCGAGGTACTTCTCCATCAACAGCGGGGAGAGGAAGAGCGTGTCTGCGTTGTTGGTGAAGCCTTCGCCGCCCCCGCCCTCGGCCGGGAACTGCGCGGCAAGGCGGAGATCCAGGCCCGTCAAGTCGCGGACGGTGTTGTCATATTCGAAGTTGGTCAGCCGACGCGAGAGCGTTGGCCCGGGGTCGGGCGGGCCTTCGGGCATGTAGTTGTCGAGGACGTGCCGGAGGTAGGCCGCCAGGCGTTGACGCGTGGCCTCGTCGGGCTGCTCCGCGTCCATCGGCGGCATCGTGCGTGCTTCGAGCTGGTCCAGCACCTTCTCCCACTCACGGAAGTGCTCGACCAGTTCGCGCTCGCTGTCGATCCCCGCCAGGACCACCCCGCCCTTGCGTGTCGCGCGGTCGTGGCAGTCGTAGCAGTACCACTCGAGGATCGGCTGGGCGTGCTCGGCGAAGTCGATCTGGGCCGGGTCGTCCGACAGGGTGGGCAGCCAGTCGGGCGGCGGCTCAGCCCCAGCATCTTCATCCTGTGCGAAGAGGGAGCTGATCGCCGAGGTGCCGACCATGCCGATCGCCAGCAGCCCGCCGATGAGCCATGTTTTCCGGTGCCTGCCGTGCAAACCGATACAACTCCGCGTGGACGGGTACGTCTCTTGCCTGACGTATCGGGCGAGCGGGTATTACGAAGTCGTACAGCCACCGCGGAATCGGGGAAGCGGAACAGCCACAGGTTTCACAGATCGACAGAGATCAGAAACAAGCAGCGCGAAAATCAACTCGCCTGACGCCATCCATGCTGCTTCTAATCCGTGTCGATCCGTGACTACTCTTTTTCGCGTCGCCAGTCGACCTGCTCCGCATCGCCCCAGAGCATTTCGAGGTCGTAGACCGCCCGGGTCTCGGGCTCGAAGAGGTGGACCATCACATCGACAAAGTCGAGCACGACCCAGCGGGTGGTCTGGTCGGTGTCGCTGCCGTAGCGCTCGACCCCCAGCGACTCGGCGAGGTCGGTTGCCCGGCTGCCCAGCGCCTTGATCTGCCGATCGCTCGTGCCCGACGCGATGACGATGTAGCTGGTGATCGGGCTCACCGCGCGCAGGTCATAGACAAGGACGTCGGTGCAGTCGAAGTCGTCGAGCATCTGGGCGATCTGGGCCGCGAGACCGCGTGCCTTGGCGTCATCGCTGCCGGGCTTGGGGCGGTCGGCGGGGGCGGAGCCTGTCTGCCCGGCCATTTCGTCGTGTTGTTCAGGGGTGTTCGTCATCGTCGTATCGCTGAAGATTGAGTGTGTCGCCCGCCGCAACGAACAAGCCCACGGTAGACCCGTGGGCTTGCAGAAAAATCACTGGGGTCGGCCAGGCCGATTCGGCTGGGTCAGCGCCGCGGGCCGCGGGGCGGCATGGTGGCCCGCTTGACCATCTTGCGCAGGGCACGCTGCTTGCGCTCCGAGGGCTTTTCGTAGTAGGCACGCTTCTTGATGTCCTTGGTCAGACCTTCTTTTTCGCACAGCTTCTTGAAGCGGCGCATCATCTGCTCGGCGGATTCACCATTGCGGGCTTTGATTCGGATGGCCATACGTATGGGTCTTTCGTCAGGGGGTCGGGGTTACGTGGGACCGAGTATTGTGCCAAATCCCCCGGCGGGATGCAAGTCGGGGGCAACAGGGTGTTCGTTAGCCGTCGCCGGCACGGCGACGCGGACCCACGGATGCAATCCGCAGGCTTCACGCAAAAAACAACACCTCTAACTCAAGGCCACACAACAACTTCCCGCTCCAACGCGACCCCAAAACGGTCACGAACCACCGCCTGGACGTGCTTCATGAGCTGGTAGACGTCCTCGGCTCGGGCACCCTCCTTATCCGCGACGATGAAGTTCGCGTGGACCTCGCTGACGCGAGCGGTGCCCAGGGCGAACCCCTTGAGCCCGGCCTGATCGATCAGCATCCCCGCCGGCCGCCCCCCCGCCGTCGCGTCGTCCTCCGGCGGGTTCTTGAAGCAGCACCCGGCCGACTTCTCGGCGAACGGCTGGCTGTTGGTCTTGTAGAAGTAGATCTCCTTAACGCGCCTAAGCAACTCCTTGGCGTCATCGGGCTGGAGCTCAAACTCGGCCTCGAGGATGAACGGAGCATCGATGTTGCTGCTGCGGTAGGTAAAGTCGAGGTCGTCACGGTCGCGGAAGTAGACCTGCCCCGTGGCGGACATCACCTGCACCCGCTTGACGGCTTGGCCCACGTCGCCGTAGGTGCCCCCGGCGTTCATGCGGATCGCGCCGCCGATCGAGGCGGGGATACCCGCGACCTGCACGAGCCCATCGAGCCCGAGTTTGGCGGTCTCGATGACCAGGCGGTGGAGGTCGTAGCCCGCGCCGACACGGACGGTGTTGCCCTCGACTTGCATGGTGTTCCAGTGCTGATCGTCGAGCCGGACGGTGACGCCGGGCACGACACCCTCTCGGACCAGCAGGTTCGCGCCGCTGCCGAGCACACGCAGCGGGACACCCTGCTCACGGCAGCGCCGGACCAACTCGCCCAACTGCGCGGGGGTCGCGGGGTGGGCGAGCATCTGGGCGTGGCCGCCGACGTGGTACCAAGTGAGCGGCCCCAGCGGCGCATCGTCTTCACAACGGATGCTCAGGTCGTCAAGCAGCGCGTGCAGTGCAGCGGAATCGGGGGCCGGGCGTGTTTCAGGCGTGGCGTCGGGCATAGACAAAAATTCTACGGAGGGACAAGTACTACCTCCATCGGCCAGATCGGCGGACGGGGTCGAGATTGTGGGGCACACCCGGCGATTGACTACGGACTCTCCAGCATCGGCGTGAAAACCCGGGGCTCGATCCTCGCCATAGAAAAACCCACGGCGTTGACACACAAAAACGCGTGCCAAGGCCGTGGGCTGGTATGTGTCAACCCTCTCGTGTTACTCGGCTTCCGGGTCCGCTTCTGTGTCCGCTTCCGGGTCCGTTTCCGGGGTCATCATCGTGAACGCGGCCACGCCAAACTTCGCGTCGGCGCTGGTGATGGCCGTGGTGACGGCTTCTTCGGACAGCTCGACACCGTCGGCGCATTTCACATGCACATCGCCTGACGCGTGATCGACCAGGACCTCTTCAACACCTGCAAGACCTTCGAGAGCGCCACGAACCGTGGCGGCGCAGCCCCCTCAGTCCATGCCGGTGACTTCGAGGTGGGCGCGGGTGATGTTGGCGTCGGCGACCCAGGCGGGGTTGCCGTCAGCGGAGGCCGAAGTGCCTTCAGCGGGTGGGGTGGCCTCGCCGCTGCCCGATTCGGAACAGCCGACGGCGAGCCCGGCACACAACAGGCCGGCACTCAGGAACAGAGGAAGCGTTTTCATAGAGGACCTCATAGGGTGAGAAAAGAGGGTGCGTGTTCGAAAGACAGACCGAAACTCTGATGTCGGCGATTCGGGGCCATCCCGTTCATTCTAGCCCCGCTATCGCTCAATAGACCCAGGAAACGTCTCCCATCACCGCCCCAAGCGGGAATCACGCCCCGGCCTGGACCGATACCGCCTTGTCGATCCAACCGCCGCCCAAGACGATTTGTTCCTGGCCATCCGGGGTTTCTTCGTAGCAGACCACGGCCTGGCCGGGCGTCACGGCCTGGAGGGGCTGGTCGAACCGGACCTCGAGGGTGTCTTGCCCGCGTTCATCGACACCGAGCCGGCACTGCGCGGGGACGGGTTCGCTGTTGTAGCGTGCCTTGGCCAGGCAGGCCTGCCATCCGGCATGGGGCGGTGCGAGCCAGTTGACCTCGCGGGCCGAGCAGCCGGTGGATTGGAGATCGTGCTTGCCGCCGACGGTGACGGTATTGGTGGCGGGGTCTTTGTCGATGACGTAGAGCGGCGCGGCCGCGGCGATCCCCAGCCCGCGGCGCTGGCCGAGGGTGAAGTGCTGGTGGCCTGCGTGTTCGCCCAGGACGTTGCCGTCGGTATCGATGATGTTGCCCCGCGTAAACCCGCCGGGTGTTCGGCGTTCGACAAGCCGGGCGTAATCGTTGTCGGGGACGAAGCAGATCTCCATGCTGTCGGGCTTGTTGAAGACCGGGAGGTTGTGGGCCTCCGCGATCTGGCGCGTCTCGGATTTCTGCAGGTGGCCGATGGGCAGGAGGGTGTGGTCGAGCTGTTCGCGCGGCGTGCCGAAGAGGACGTAGGACTGGTCTTTCTTGCGGTCGACGCCGCGTGCGAGTGAAGCACGGGGGTAGCCACCCCCGTGCTTTAGCGTGCGCCTGATGATCTGCGCGTAGTGGCCCGAGGCGACGTAGTCGGCATCAATGGACTTGGCGTAGTCGTGGAGCTTGCCGAACTTCAGCCAGTCGTTGCAGCGCACGCACGGGTTCGGTGTCCTGCCCGCGTTGTACTCGTCGACGAAGTAGTCCATGATGCGCCCAAAGTCCTTGCGGAAGTTGACCACATAGAACGGGATACCCAGGATCGCGGCGACGAGTCGGCCGTCGGCGGCGTCGTTGACCGAGCAGCAGCCCTGCTTGTTTTTCTTGGGGGTACCAGACGCTTCGTCGCGATGCTCCTCAGCGTCGGCGTGGGGGGCATTCAAAATCGGTAACGCGCAGTCCTTACCCTTATGCGAACGGTGGAGGTTGTCGTAGCCGTCGGCGATCTCGTCGGGGTCGTCGCTCCCCAGGCGCATGAAGCAGCCGACGACCTCGTAGCCGTCTTCTTTTAGCAGCGCGGCCGCGGCGGACGAATCCACCCCGCCGGACATCGCGAGCACGACTTTTTTCCCGTTGCCGGGCTTGGCCAGTGGCATGGCCCCATTGTAGGCGAGCCCGGCGTGTCGTCGGGTATCATGCCGGTTTGGCCGATCCCCCCGCGCTGCCGGAGCCCGCCATGTTGCGATCCCCCGCCTGTTTCTCGCTGATCCTGACCGCCCTGCTGCTATGCGTCGCGCAGCACGCCGCCGCCCAGCAAGAAGAGGCCGGGCTGCTTGACCGCCTGCCCGCGAGCTACGACGCCGCGTTGTTGGTCCCCGACCTCGCCGCGCTCGACACCGGGCTCGCCGCCTTCGAATCCGCAGCCGGGCTCGGGCTCGGTGAACTGGAAGACGCGGTGGGCCGGTTCAAGCGCGAAATGGGTATGGCCCACGGCCTGGACGCGACAGGCCCCTTCGCCATTGTCATCATCGAAGGCGGCGACCGCCCCATCGCCGTCATGCTCCTGCCCGTTGAAGACTACGACACGCTGGCCACCTCCCTGGGCTCCGCGCCCGATCCGATTGCCAACGTCACCCTGCCCAGCGGCGAGGCCGGCGTCCTCCGCGCTATGGAGGGATACGCCGTGCTCGGCGCCAACCGCCAGGTCGTCCAGGCCTACACCCCCGCAGGCGACGCCGACACGCTCGAAACGCGCCTCGGCCAAGCCGCCGCCCAAGCCGCCACACAGTCTCAGATCGCGATCATTATCAACACCGACAATATGGACGCCGACGACGCGACCGCGCAGATGACGTACTTCGCGACACTCGCGCTGCGCTACGCCGACGATGTGCTCGCCGTCGATCTTGAACCCACGCAGTTCCTCCCGCTCATCACGAACATCAGCACGCTGCTCGCCAACGGGACCGATGCGGTCGTCGCCGGCATCGACTTCAGCGCCCAAGGCATCCACTACACCGAGGCGTACAAGCTCGGCAGCGACCCGGCGATGCAAGAGATCTTCCCCGGCGGCGTCGCAGAAGCCGACAACAGCGACAGCCCCGCCGCCACACTCGCCAAACTCCCCGACGAACCCGTCGTCTTCGCGCTGGCGGGCGACCCTTCGCGCGTCGGGCTGGCGGACTGGGCCGATCGGCTGGGCGGGCTCATCGGGCTCGATGCACGCCACGCCCTGGGCACCGCGAAACCACAGCTCCAGGAACTCCTGTCCCAGGCAGACAGCATGGCGACCGCCTACTACGCCATCACCAACCCCGCCGAAATCAACAGCCGATGGATGAACACCATCACGGTCTTCGAAGTGCAAGACGAGGCCGCGTTTGCCGAGTCCCTCGAAACAGCGGTGCTCTCGCTCAACGACGCCGAGCTGCCCGTCGGCGGCGACGAACCGATCACCTTCACCACGACCTACAAACCCGAAGACCGGCTGCTGGGCGGCGTGCGCTTCGACACGTTCACGTTCAAGGCTCACATCCCCGAATCGCTCCGCACGACACCGATGATGCTCGTCGCCGCCGCGCTGGGGGAGATCGGCTTCACCGGCCAGGCCGCCGTGATCGACGGGCACGTCCTGGTCACCACCTTCGACGACCTGAGCACGATCACCAACGCGATCGACACCCTCAACAACGCCAACGGGCTAGGCAACGCCGGCCCACTGCGTGATCTCCGAGCGAACCACCTGCCCAACAACCCCCCCATGCTCGGCATGCTCGACCTCGGCGGCATCGCCGACACCATGAGCCCGATCTACTCCGTTGTCGGCAGCACGCCGCGCCTCCAACTCGACGCCAACACCCAGCCAATCGGCTTCGCCATCACCACCGCGCCTGGCGAAGCGGCGGTCCAGCTCTTCATCCCCGCCTCGGCCATCACCGCCATGCTCGAACACGACTTCGAGCCCCACCTCCAAGACAACAACGCCGGGCGAAACAGCAACCCCGGCCGCAACGCCCAGCCCGGCGACCCGGGACGCTCCGAACCCGGGCGGACACCGCCAGGCCGAAACCCCGGCACACGCCCCGGCCGCGACCGCGACCGCCCCGGCTCCGAACCCGGCCGCAGGCCAGGGCGCGACCCAGGCCGACCACGCTAAGCTGCAACGCAGCACACGCACCCCCAACCAACAACGAAACCCGCGGACCCTATCCGCGGGGCCACGCTCCCCGACGACATCCCCAAACGCCCGCACAGACCCCCATGCCCAAGCCCTCCCCCATCGACACCCCCACCAACGTCCTCATCATCGGCTCCGGCGGCCGCGAACACGCCATCGGCTGGAAGCTCAAACAGTCCCCCAAAACCAAGAAACTCTTCTTCGCCCCCGGCAACGGCGGCACCGCGAAGCTCGGCGAAAACGTCCCGTTCAACTGCGACACCGTCACCACCAAACTCGTCGACGACATCAACTACTTCTGCCGTGACAACAACATCACGATGATCGTCATCGGCCCCGAAGACCCCCTCGCCGCCGGGCTCGCCGACCGCCTGGCCAAGCCCGGCCGACACGTCTTTGGCCCGACGAAAGACGGCGCACGCCTCGAGGCCGACAAGGCCTTCGCCAAGGACCTGATGCGCGCCTGCCGCATCCCCACCGCCGACGCCAAGACCTTCAAGAACTACGAGCAGGCGGTCGCCTACGTCGAGAACCGCGAGACGCCCGTCGTCGTTAAGGCCGCCGGGCTCGCCAAAGGCAAAGGCGCGATCGTTACGAGCAACACCGACGAAGCGCTCGACGCGCTCAAACGCTGCATGGTCGGCAAGGAGTTTGGCGAGGCGGGCGAGACCGTCGTCGTCGAGGAGCGTCTGGTCGGGCAGGAAGTCTCGATCCTCGCGTTGGTCGATGGGCGCAACATCTTCGTCCTCGACCCCAGCCAGGACCACAAGCAGGCGGGCGAGGGCGACACCGGCCCGAACACCGGCGGGATGGGCGTGTACTGCCCGACGCCGCTGGTGGATGACAACCTGATGGGCACGATCGAGGGCGAGGTGCTCGTGCCGACCGTGGACGCGATGCGCCGCGACGGCATCGACTTCAAGGGCGTGCTCTACGCCGGGCTGATGCTCACCGCCGGCGGGCCGAAGGTGCTTGAGTACAACACCCGCTTCGGCGACCCCGAGACGCAGACCCTGATGATGCGGATGAAGGGCGACCTCTACGACGTGCTCGCCGCCTGCTGCGAGGGCCGGCTCGATGAAGTCGATCTCTCGTTCACCAATACCGTCTGCGTCTGCGTCTGCATGTGCTCGGGCGGCTACCCGGGCAGCTACGAAAAAGGTAAGAAAATCACAGGCATCGAAGACGCGGAGGAAGACAAGGACGTCAAGGTCTTCCACGCCGGCACCGCGCTGGCCAAGAACGGCGATCTCGTCACCGCCGGCGGCCGGGTCCTCAACGTCTGCGCCTTTGGCAAGACCCTCAAGGAAGCCCGCGACAAGGCCAACGCCGCCTGCGACAAGATCAAGTTCGACGGCGCGTTCTTCCGCCGCGACATCGGGTTTCGGGTGATGTAACCGCCAACATCAGTAAAACCAAACTCGCCCGAAGCCCACGTTCAGTGAACGTGGGCTTCCTCGCATGTCTGTGCGATCAACCCGCCGGCGGGACATACTCCAACGGCCCACCGGACCCAAGCGGGATATCAAACGTCGTCCACGCCAGCAGCAGCCCCGTCCACGTAATCAGGAACACCACCGAGTACGGCAGCATCAGCGCGATCATCGTGCCCATGCCCGCCTTCTTGTCGTACTTCTGCACGAAGACAAGGATGATGATGAGGTAGGCGTTCAGCGGCGTGATGATGTTCGTGCACGAGTCGCCCACGCGGTAGGCCGCCTGGGTCAGCTCCGGGCTGAGCCCCGCGCCGATCATGAACATCGGGATGAAGATGGGTGCCAGTGCGGTGTACTTGGCGGACATCGATCCGACAAACAGGTTTAGGACAGAGACGAGCAGGATAAAGCCGACCAGGACTGCCCAACTCGGCAGGCCGGATTCGGCAAGTTGCATCCCGCCGGTGATCGCGAGCATCTCGCCGAGGTTGGAGTGCTTGAACCACGCGATGAACTGGCCGGCGAAGAAGGCGAGGACGATGATCGGGGCCATCCCCGCCATGGCCTTGCCCATCATGCTGGCCACGTCTTTATCGTTTCGGATCGTCCCTGCCGCGATGCCGTAGGCCATGGCCGGGATGAGGAAGGCGAAGAAGATCAACGGCACGATCGCGACCACCCAGCGGTCCAGCCCCTTGCCCTCCTCGGCACCCGGCACCTTGCCGTGCAGGAAAGAGCAGGGAACCATAATCAACAAAACCAGTACAACCGCAAAGATGGTCAGCGCGCATGCGGCCCAGATCAGGCCTCTGACCTCCAGGGCGCTGAGGCGCTGGTGCTCGGTGTGATCCTCGAGCACTGCCCCGGGTCCGCCATGCTCCGCCGAGCGTGCATTGAGTCGCGGCTCGACAAACCAAGCGGTGACGCCCCAGCCGACGAGCGTGAGAAAGACCGTAGAGAATGCTGCAAAGTAGTAGTTGCACTGCGGGACCACCGTGTATTCGGGGTCGATCAGCCGGGCTCCTTCCTGGCTCAGCTCCGACAGCATCGGGTCCAGCCCGGTGATCGCCAGGTTCGCGCAGAAACCCGCCGACACCCCGGCAAACACCGCCGCGATCCCCGCGAGGGGCGACCGCCCCACCGAGAGGTACAACAGCGCCGCGACCGGCGGGAGCACGACATACCCCGCATCCATCCCCGCGGAGCTCATGACACCCACAAACACCATCGCCGGCGTCAACAACTTCTTGGGCGTGATGAGCATGAAGGCCTTAAGCGACGCGCCGATCAGCCCCGTGAACTCCGCGACGCCGATCCCCAGCATGCCCACCAGCACAACGCCCAACGGCGCGAAGCCGATAAAGTTGTCTTTGAGCCCCGCGAGCATCCCGAAAGCCTCGTCCCGGCTGAGCATGGGCTTCGCGGTGATCTTGTCCTCGGATTCCACGAGCACCGTCTGGCCGTCCACCTGCTCGGCCGCAATCTTGGCCACCTCCCAATCCATCGCCCAGGCCACATGCGACACCACCGGCACCAGCAGCGCGCCGATCACAAACAGCGTGACCGGGTCGGGCAGCTTGTTGCCCAGCATCTCCACAAGGTTCAGCAGACGCGCCGCGAGACCGCGCCCCCCGGGGCTGTCGGAACCGTCTGAGCCGGAAGGGACGATCGAAGGGGTGTCAGCCATCCGGGGATTGTGCGGGATACCTGGACAAACGGCAAGGAAGCCCACGCTCGCCGAGCGTGGGCTTCATACGCTATCCTGTCCGGTCTTATGCTTGAAAAGATCGATGAAATCCGTACGCGGGCGACCGCCGAACTCGACGCCGTCGCCGATGCCGAATCGCTCGAAGCGTACCGCATCAAGTACCTCGGCTCCAAAGGCGAACTCAAAGCCCTCATGGGCCTGATGAAGGACGTACCCAAGGAGCAGAAGCGCGACTTCGGCCAAAACGCCAACGCCCTCAAACAAGACCTCACGGCCGCGTTTGACTTGAAGAAAGCGAACCTCGGCGTGGGAGCTTCAGCTCCCACGAGCGCCCCCCAGCTCGACATCACCGAGCCCCCCGCCCCGCCCGTCATGGGCCGACGCCACATCATCAGTCAGACGATCGACGAACTGATCGAGGTCTTCGCGCGCATGGGCTTCGACCACGCCGAGGGGCCCGAGGTCGAGGACGACTACCACAACTTCGTCGCCCTCAACATCCCCGAGACCCATCCCGCCCGCGACCCGCTCGACAACTTCTACCTCTCCGACCCGTTCGGCCCGAACCCGACGCTGCTACGCTCGCAGACGTCGACCGTGCAGATCCGCGTGATGGAGGAGGTCAAGCCGCCGGTCCGCATCATCTCGACGGGCCGAGTGTATCGGCCGGATGAGCACGACGCGACGCACTACTCCATGTTCCACCAGGTCGAGGGGCTGTACGTCGATAAGAACGTGAGCATGGTCGACCTGAAGAGCACGCTCATCCAGTTCGCCAAGGCCATGTTCGGCCAGGACGCGGACGTCAAACTCGTCCCCAGCTACTTCCCCTTCACCGAGCCCTCCGCCGAGTTGTACGTCAAGATGGACCTGGGCAAGGGGCTGGAGTGGATGGAGATCGGCGGCTGCGGCATGGTCGACCCGGCCGTGTTCGAGCACGTCGGCTACGACCCGGAAGAGTGGACCGGCTTCGCGTTCGGCTTAGGCATCGAACGCCTCGCCATGCGTAAACACAACATCCAGGACATCCGCTGGCTGTTCGAGAACGACGTACGATTCCTGCGGCAGTTCTGAAGCCCCGCCCAGCATCTGCGACACCAAGCCGCCGCTGAAAGTATTCATCGGTGCGGTGGCGGATACAGATCGCCTGGTCGCTTATGCGATCTACCAGTTTAGCGCAATGATCGACGCCGACGGCTGATCCAAAGCAGCGACAGCAGAGGTATCGCCGAAGCCGGCTCAGGGACCACGCCTGTGTTCGATGCGTTGTTCCCCCAGTGTGCGGCGACGAGTTGGAGGTCTGCCTGCCCCACGCGCCCGTCGCCCGAAAGATCACCCATGGCACGGTCGAACGGCGCGACGACATCTCCCCAGTTCGCCAGCAGGATGTCGAGGTCCGTTGTGCCGACCGTGTGGTCGCCGTCGACATCGCCCGACAACACGGCGGTCAGGCCGATGTCATTGCCATCACCAGCCACGTAGGTGAGCAGGAGATCGAGGCCGGCGTGGCTCCCAACCGTGGCGTTTTCAGCCCGGCCAAAGAACTCGCCTGTGCGTGTACCCTCGATCGAAATCAGAGCAAACGTGTCATCGGCCTCGATTTCCGTGCCCGACGGGATCTCAACAACCAACGCGCCGCGCAGCAGCGCGTCTTGCCCGACCGTCACCGCCGGCGTCGCGGGGTCGCCGAGTTGAAGGGTCACGAGACTGTCCTCGAACAGGAACCACGAACCGCCGACATCGACACGCCCGCCGTTTTCGACCCGGAGTTCAGCCTCCTCGAACATCGTGAGATTCCCGGTACTTTCCCAGATCGAACCGGCCCCCGAGACAGTGACATGCCCCGTCCCGCCATCATTGGAAGAGACAAAGCCGTTATGACTGATGACCCGCGCGCCGCTTGTGATCTCAAGTGTGCCGTCACCCTCGCAGCCTACGCCGATAAAGTCGTCGATCACCCAAGTCGTGCCCGTGCCGGCCACGCGTGCCTGGCCCATACTCCGCCGTTGGTTGGCGCTTGAGCCCTGGCTCTCCATCCCCAAGCAGACGCGCGGCGTACTCGCCAGCCCGCCGTTTCGAAGCTCGAACAATCCGTTGCCGTACTCCCCGATCCGCAGGTCGGCTGCATTGAACGTGCCGGCATCGACCAGCACGCTACCGGTGCTGCCATGCTGCAAAGAAAGACGGATGAGGGTCGTCGAAAAGGCCCCGCCGTCTTCGATACGCAGCGCACTGTCGGAGCGGTACCCGACCGTCATCCAACGAGCGTCGATGACGTCCAGCCGCGAGCCTGCGCCGACGATCTCGATCTCGGAGTCGGTGTTTTCACCCTCGCCCAGGGTGACAAAATGATTCGCCTGGTTCGACTCGATCGTCACTGCCCCGCCATCCGTCACGCGCAGTGTGCCCGAGCCGCCCTGACCCATAAACAATTCCTCTGCCATGGCATGGGACCCCGCGCCGCTAACTTCGAGCAGGCCGATAGCCCCCGCGTATTCGCCGATATTGAACTGCTCAGCGGTGAGTTGCGCACCGCCTTCGATCCTCAGCGTACCCTCGCCTCGGAAGCCGGCGTAGAGATCTCCGGCCACCTGCCAATCCGTCCCTGCACCGCTCAGAGTCATCACCCCGTCCGAGCCCGGAGTCAGCGCGACATAGCCCGTATCGCTGCTGATCGCGAGCCCGTTGTTGAGTGTGACGCTGCCTTCGTCGATACCGAAAAACGCAAACTGCTGCGTCGGGTCGGACCATGCCAGGTTGACGGTGATGTTCTGGTCGGGCAGTTGGTCATAGACAAGCTGCGCAGGCAACGCAGAGAAATCGCTCAAGGTGACGTCGCCGGAGATCAGCCAGTAGTCCGCGTTGATCGTGCCGGTGCCGCGGAGCCCCTGGGCGAGGATCAGCGCGCTGCCGACATTGAGCGTTCCATGATCGAACGCAATGAAGCTGCCCGATACGCCCGAGTCGACCAACACCGCGCCGCCAACAGTCACTTCACCGCCGTTGGCGATAGTCATCGTCCCGCGATATTGGCCCGGGGCAAACGGGTTGTCGCTTGTCGATCCGCCGAGGTATAGGTTTTCATCGACCCGCCAATGGCTGCCGACACCATCGACCAACACGTCGGCGGCGGCCCCCGATTCTCCCGCGCGGTTCTGGCCGACGACCGCGTTGTGTGAGCCCAGGGTGGCGCCGCCCGTCAGGTCCAGCGTGGCGGCTTCGCCCACCCCCAGAAAGAGGTCCCCATCGACCTGCCAGGACGAGCCGACGCCGTCGATAGTCACCCCGCCCGTGACCCGGTTTTCTTCCGCGGACAGGAACGCACCGCCGTTGGTGATCGTCAGCCATGCGCCAGACATGTCGTCGGCAAAGATCTCGTCGTTCAGGGTTAGCTGCGAGCCCGCGCCGTCGATTTGGATCGTGTGCGTGCCGGTCGATCGTGGGATGTAGATGCTGTTGAACGAGGCGGAGGCGCCGTCGAGGACTCGGAGCGTGCCGTCTGCGTCACGGCTTTCGTTGCCAAACCGGATTTCCTGGAGACTACTCATGGCCGATCCGGCACCGGACACGATGATTTCGCCGGAGGAGCCGTGCTCGCTGCCGAGGTAGACCCGGTCGATGGTGGCGGACGCACCGCCCTCAATGCGGAGCGTGCCGTGTCCGAAATCGCCGATGTAGTGTCGGCCCACTGCCCAGCGGGTCCCCACCCCGGTGACGGTTACGCTCCCGACGCCTGTGGCCAAATCGCCGATTTGGGTGATGCTGGCTTCAAATGTTGCGCCGTTTTCGACGCGTAGCGTGCCGACACCCGCGCGGCCGATGATGGCATGACCCGCGTCCCAGCGTGTCGCCGCGCCGGTCAGTATCAACTCACCCTGAGCACCCTCGAAGTAGCCGAGGTAGCTGTTAGAAGTGTCCAGGTCCATCCCGCCGCCGAGTGTGACCTGGCCATTGTTGACACCAAAATCCCGGAAGTCGCTGGACTGGCCCCGCTCCCACGCGAGGTTGACGGTGAGGTTCTGGCCCGCAAACTGCGCGACGCTGATCGTGCCGGGCAAGTCGGCGAAGCTGTTGATGATGTGATTACCTTCGAGCAGCCAGGTATTCGCATTGACAGTACCAACACCGGTGACATCGTCGGCAAAGATCGAACTCTGCGAGCCGAAGGTAATCGTGCCGTTGTCCAGGACGATCGGCGGCCCTAAACCCACCAGGTCGTTTTCCAGACGGCTAAGGACCAAAGAGCCCTGCACCTCAACCTGAGCACCATCGGCGATCGATAGGATACCGCTCCCTTCGTAGCCGAGGTAAAGGTCGCCGGCAACGGTCCACCGAGAGCCTGCACCACTGACCCGCACGCTGCTCGGCGGGTTGCGGCGTGTGTTACGCCCGATCCACACCTGTTCAGAGGTCACCGTCGCGCCGTCTTCGATAAGCAGGACGCCGAGCCCCCCGTTAGAGCCGATATGGGAGCTATCACTCATCGTGAGCGACGACCCCGCGCCGGTGACCAACACCGTCGCAGGGTTGGACGGATCGCCCCGTAAGGAGAACACGCCCACCTCCATCGCTGCGCCGTTCTCGATGCGTACTGCGGGGACTAGCTCAGCCCCGGTCCCATCCGCCTGCTGCACATCGAGCCAGTCGAGTATCGTGAGCGACGAACCGGCATCGGAAACGCGCAGGCTGCCGTTGAAGAGTTGAATCCCCGTCACATTCGCCGCCCCCCCCTGCGAAACCGCGAGATGGCCCTCCCCCTCGTACCCCATCTCGATCATCGCGTTGGCGTTGAATACAGAGCCCGCGCCTTGCACATGCAGCCGGCCAACCCCATCGGCTTGGTCACCCAGTGTGATGTCGCGGTCGTAGCTCACTGCCGGGCTGCTGCCTAGATCCACCGCGCCGCCGTTGGTGATATTGAGTATGCCCTCACCGCGGATGCCGATGTCGAGCGTGTCCCGGACGGTCCAGGTCGTGCCCACGCCGTCGATCGTCATCATCGCGGCCGGGCCGCCGACCGAAAAATGGATGTTGCCGCGATCGCTCGCGATGTCGATCCCGCTGTTGAGTGTCAGGCTGCCTCGGTCGATGCCGAAGATGCTGAGCGTATCCAGCGGGGCGGACCAGTCGAGATTGAGCGTGATGTCATACCCCGAGAACGGCTCAAGCGCGATCGACGAAGGCAGGTCGGCGGCGGACGAGACCGTGTAGTCGCCGTAGAGCAGCCAGTGGTCGGCGTTGATCGTGCCGGTGCCGCGTAGCGCATTAATCGGGGCCAGGCCCCACGCGGTATTGAGCGTCCCGTTACTGAAGATGATCGCCCCGGTATGGTTCACCAGCGGGCCGATCAGGACGCCGCCGGTGTTATGGACCACACCGCCATTGGAGAGGGTGAGGAACCCGTCGCTGATGTTGAATCCGTCGAGCCCGCCGAGGGACATGTCTCCGTCATTGGTCCAGGTCGATCCCGCGCCGTCGATGGTGACGAACCCGGTATGGACCCCATTCCCCGCGAAGTACGCGCCGGCGCTGTCAAGGGTTCCCCCGTTGAGGACATCAAGCGTCGCGGCGCCGTATCGCCCGATGTTGAGTTCGCCGAACATGAGCCAGCGCGAGCCGGGGCCGTCGATGGTGACGCGGGACCCGGCGCGTCCGACGAACCCGCGATTGCTGGCGACGATGCTGCCGTTGGTGATGTCCATCGTCCCGCTCGGCCCGCTGCCGATACCGCCATACCCGACGAACAGGTTGTCCTGCGCCGTGACAAACAGCGGATTGGGGCTCACCGAGCCGGTCGTAGTGACCTCGGCCAGCGCATCAGGCGTGGAAGCAAGCGGCACGAGGAGCGCGGCGGCAAGCAGCCTGCGAGTCGGGATCGTGCATCGAATTGGACAGCTCCGTGTCTGCATGTTTGTCCCTCGCAATGCCGGGTCCGTCGTACAGCCGATCTTGATCGTTGCGTGGTGGCCACTAGGTCAGCGCCGGCGTCGGCGTGTCGCCAACCCGATCAGGGCCAGCAGCATCGCAGCACCCGCGGGCTCGGGGACAACACCGCCGGGCGGGGTACCGGTACTCCAATTGGCACGGATGACATTGAGGTCCCCTTGGCCGACGACCCCATCGCCGTCCGCATCGCCGTCGCGCCACGAGCCTGCGAAGGTGGTGTTGCCCCAGTTGGCGAGCAGGACGTCGAGGTCTTCGACACCGACAAAGCCGTCGCCGGTGAGGTCCCCGGGGTCGCCCGGCGCGAAGACGCCGGTGAGGTCGTAACGGATCAGAGCTTGTGTATCGTCGGTGAAGTAGACGAGGAGGGCAAGCTGATCCGCATCGTTGAGCACATGCACTGAACCCCCATCGAGGCCGGTCCCATTGGAGGCGACAACCTCGACCTCTCGGAAGTCAGGAGTCTCGCCGGGGCTTGCGATGTTGACCATCATGCCGGTTGCAACGACGAGCGTCCGGACGCCGTCACGGTATGCCCAGACCGCTGAACCAAAGGGATCTTGATGAAAATCCAACCTGAGTTGAGAAGACACAACAACCAAGTCGCGGTCGTTCAGGACAGGGTTGTAGAACACATGCGCGTTCATGCCGGAGATGCCGGGATCGGTGTCGCCTTCCTGGATGACGAGTTCGTAGTTGTCGTGAGATCCGAACCAGACGCCGTAGTCGCTCTCGCCGGGCAGGCCGTTGAGCCGACCCGTGAACAGGGCATTGCCGTTCTCATTGTGAGTCGCATCTTCGAGGATGCGCAGCCGGGCCGTGCCACCCTGATATGGCAGGTACTCCCACTCGCGGATCATGAGCCGGGGGGTCTGCCCCGGATCGGCCACCCAGTAGGTTCGGTCGCTGTTGACATGCACACCGGGCCCGACCAATTCAGCGAAGAAACTGACCGCCCCGTTGTCAAGGAGTTCATGCAGGTTGAGTGTCTGCATCGTCACGAACGGATCGAACCCCGGCGCCTGCTGCGTTAGGCGAGCGATCTCCTGAACCGTGCCCGTCGCGTCGGTATAGATCCCGACCGCACCCTCAAACGTGCGTGCGCCATAGGCGAGCTGGCCCGAGGCATTGACCTGCGGCGCGCCGAGGGAGGTAAAATGGAACCCGGTATCAACGCCTTGACCATCCTCGGACCAATACGGCATCAACGCATCGGGCATACCGAGCATCGTGATCCGGTCATACGTTTCGGGCGCAACAGACGGGCGATACGCGTGCGAAAATGACCAATGCCCCCCAGCGCCGTGGAAGAACGAGCCGCTGAGGTGCCAGTACTGTTCGGCAGGATCGGTGCCAGGGATCGGCGCACCGTGACTCGCGATCAGGTCCAACTGCACAGGCGTCCCCGACCAGTAGGCGGTGTCGTTGGAGCTGTTGATCTCGGGACCTTCTAAGAACGCCCCAAACGCCACGACGCCGCTGTCGTCGATCGAGATGTGTGTGAAGTCTTCGTAGGTCGTGAAGATGTCGTAACCCGCGGCGGGTCGGCCGGTCCGTGCCAATAGCACGGGACCCGTCGCGTCTTGGTATACCCAGAGGGCCTCGTGATTGTCGTTGGTGACCCCCGCACCCGAAAGGTAGCCTTGGAACACAAGGTCGCCGCTTTCATTAATGCCTGCGTATGAAGGTGAAACGAAAACATTAGCCCCAAACCCCGGCGCAGGCCCAGTCGCCATAATCACGTCGGCGGTGACCTGCGCGGAAGCACCCGAAGCTGCAGGGACGACGACGCCAACGACCAAACTACTCAGAAACAATTGTCTCACCATCCGGAACGCCACCTTTTCTGTGAATCAAGACTGCGGCACAAGCCTCGGGCAGTTTACCAGCACGGCTGCCGGCCGACTACCGCCTTGTTTCGATGAACCTTCCAAATTAAACCGCCGATTGTTTGTAACTTTTTGGCTTTCATGCCGCCACGGCAAGAATACAAATGTCCCAGCTTACCAACCGCAGGTGTGATTGCGATGAGGATTGTATGCCCTAAAACGCATGCTATGATCGTTTGCTGACGTTTCCCTCGGCACCCCCTGCACGATTAAATCTATACCCGGATTCAAACCATGTTTCACCGTACCGCTTCGCTCCTGCTGGCTGTGATGCTACTCACTCCGAACGACGCGACAGCCGCAGGCCTTACGCCCGGCACGATCCTGGCCACTGACGCCGACCGCGATATTGTCATCGCCATCGACCCGATCACCGGTGACCGCACCGTCATCACCGGCGAAGGCATCGGCACCGGCGTCGATATGGATGCGCCCAACGGGATCGCACTCACACCCAACGGCAACATCCTGGTCATCGACAACGGCTTAGAAGCACTGATCTCTATCGACCCGATGACCGGCAACCGCACCGTCATCTCGGGCAACGGTATCGGCACCGGGCAGGCTTTCGCACAACCCGTCAACCTCGCGGTCAGTGCGGACGGCACTATCTACGTCGCGGATCAACAACCCAACGATGTCATTTTTACGATCGACCCCATCACCGGAAACCGCACCGTTTTTTCCGGCTTCGGCGTCAACGCCGGGCCGGCGTTCGAACGGCCTATCGGGCTCGCGTTCGAGGCGGACGGGGACCTGATCGTCTCCAACATCCAAAACGACTCCATCTACTCCGTAGATATCGATACCGGCCAACGCTCCGTTCTGTCCAACGCATCTACCGGCTCTGGCCCCGACTTCATCCTGACCACCGGCGTTGCTGTCGGAGATGACGCCACCATCTTTGCCCTCGACAGTGGTCTCCTCGCTATCGTTGCCATCGACCCGGTGACCGGCGACCGATCGATCATCTCTGGGCCCGGCGTCGGCTTCGGCACCGAGTTCAGCGGACCGGTCGGCCTTGACATTGACGCGAACGGGAACTTCTTGGTCGCAGACGGATTCTCAGCCACCAGTGCCATCTACTCCGTCGACCCCGCCACAGGCAACCGCACCATCGTCAGCGGCTTTGGCGTCGGCGCGGGTGCCGCGCTCGAAGACCCAAGTTTCCTGACAGTGGTCCCCATCCCCGAACCGGGCACGCTCGCCCTGTTCGGGCTCGGTGGCCTGGCACTACTCCGACGCCGCAGGGCCTAAAAAAGAAAAACGGCATCAACCGAGACCGCCCGATCTGCACGCAAACGAAGGCGTATTCGATGCCCCGCCGACAGCGCGGGTCCTACTGAAGCGGCCCACACTTGGTGATAAACTCACAGACCGACTTTGTTGTTAGTCATACAAAAACCGGGGTAAATCCATGTCACACTCAATGCCACCCCTTCTTCAGCGGCTGATCGCCTGCGGCGCCCTGACCGCATTGCCCGCTTCCACCGCCGCTGCGCAGATCGACGCGTTCTGGAACAGCGCCGCAGACGGCAGTTGGACCACCGCAAGCAACTGGTCGGTCGACCCGGCGGTGCCATTCAATGGGTTCCCCAACCCCCTGGACCGCTACCACGCCTGGATCAACACGACGGGTTCACCCTACACCGTCATGCTCGATTTCAACATCGAGATCGACGACCTCACCCTCGACAGCGCCGACGCCACCGTCCACCACACCGCCAACCAACTCAACCTCAACGGCGGAACGCTCGATCTCCGCGCGGGCCACTACCTGCTCGATGGCGGAACGCTGGCCAACATGACCGTCACCTCCTCGGGGGGCACGATCGGCTTTGGCACGGGCGACCACACCTTCGACGGCATCACCTTTGAGCAGATCGACCTCAACATCGCTGCCGGACAGACCATCTCGGCCCCTAACGACCTCGTCATCAACAGCGGCAACGTCTTCATGGGTGAAGGCGAGGGCGGAGCGATCGCCGAACTCGCCACCAGTGGACTCGACGGCAACGCGACCTACCGCCTCAACTACGCACGCCTCTCCGGCGGACAGATCGAGATCTCCCGCAACATCATCGTCCGCACCGCGTCAGCGACGTTCAATGAGATCGAGGCCGGCACACTGATCAACCGCGGGTCCATCATCGCCGACATCGATGGCGGCCGGATCCGCCTGGACGGGGGCACAGCCCTCAACACAGCCCTCGGAGAGATCCGGGCGGTCAACGGCGCGACCATCGATGGCAGGATCGATAACCGCGGCCAGGTCTTTGTCGGCACCGGCTCGGAGATGACGCTGACACTGGCGGGGAACACCGGCACGATCACTGCCGAGCCCGGCGCACAGCTTGCGTTCAATTACATCGGAGGCGCGACGGCGAGCGGGATGGGCACACTCAACGTCCAGGGCGCATCGGTCCGATTCGGAGGGTCATTGGACCTCCAGAACACAAGTTACGACCTGGGCGGTGCCGATTGGATTTTCTACGCCGACGGCCAAATCAGTAACGGAACGATCACCGACACGCTCGGCGGATCACTCCGGGTCGATTACTCCGATGTCGCGTTCAGCAATGTCACGCTGGATCGGGATATGGTTGTTGGGCCAACGGCTCGAGTTACCGCACCGGGCGGGATCGAGGTCACCGCCGGACACGCGATCGTCCTCCAACGCACCGGCGACGCAGGACACAACTATCAGCCCTGGTTCACCACCAGCTCGCTCACCGGCGCAGGCGAACTGCGGTTTGAACGCGACCAGGTCATCTCCGGAAACCCCGGTGCCCTGTTCGGCGAAAACGGTACGCTGGTCATTGGCAGCGACTTCACGGTCCGCACCGAAAGTGCCCACGGATCGCTCTCTGCCAATCTGATCACGAACCTTGGCACGATCCACGCCCACAACCCCTACACCCTCTCTGGCGGCTTCGGCACCCTCGACAACCAGGGTACCCTCCGCGCCAGCCAGGCCGGCGTCCTCGACCTCACCAACCTCGCCGCATTCACCAACACCGGCCACCTCGAAGCCAACACCTTCGGCGCCATCTACCTCGACGGCAACTGGTCCAACACCGGCACGATCCACATCGACCAGGCCACGCTCCGGCTGAACGGCCAGTTTGATACCGCCCAACTCAACGGGCTCACCCTCAACAACGCCCAAGTTCGACTCATCGGCGAACTCGACGCCACCACCGCCCCACTCGTCATCGACGGAAACGACAACAGCAACTGGATCCTCGGCGGACTCCCCTCCGAATCACCCGAAGCCACATTCCGTGGCGCATTGACGACCATCAACAGCGGCCGCATGATCGTCACGGACAATGCCGTATTCGATCAACTCGCCCTTGACGGCCGAATCGACGCCATCGACGCGAGCCGTGTCCGGTTCCTGGGGGACACTGTCCTGACCAACGGAGCGGAGATTCACTTCCAACCCAACGTCGCGACCGAGGTCCGATTCGCAGAGGTCCAAAGCATCCTGGGCGATGGCGACCTCGTGTTCGATACGCCTAACTCACCGACGCAGGTATCGCTCTTCAACACCGGCGAACTCACACTCGGCTCAGGCGTCACCCTTCGCACAGGCACAGGGTCGGGGCGAGTCCACAGCGGCATCCTGAACAACCAGGGGACGATCCTGGCCCAGGGCAACGGCAATCGCATCCACCTCGACTTACAGGTGAACAACACCGGCGCGATCGAAGCGCGCAATGGCGGCGTGATCCAACTCGACCCCAACAACCTGAACAGCACCGGCTCTATCCTTCTGGACAATGGCACACTCCGCGTCACAAACGTGTTCACCGTCGATGACCTGCCGGACTACTCATCGCAAAACAACGGGCACCTCGAAGTGATCGGCGACATGGACCTGCTCGGGCAGACCTGGCAAACGTCTGGCGTAGAAGGCGGACTGGCCCTCCGCGACGGCGGGACCGTCCGCAACGGACTGGTCGATGCGACGGCGGGCCCGGCAATACGGATCAGCCACGGCGTAGGCAAGATCTACGCGGCATTCGCAGGCGAACTCCAGGTCCATAATGAAGCCGTGGCGCAGCTCTTCAACCCCGCACCATTCAACGGCCAAGTCATCCGCCTCATTGCCGACGATGACTTCGCAACGGTCAGCCTGCATGCCCACACGATCTCGACCGGCAACGCGGAGGTCCGTTTCGAAGGCGCAGGCAAGACCTACTTCTACAGCAACTCGATCCATGGGCCATTCGATCTTGGCTCCGGCATGACCCTGCGAGCCCTGGGCGGCGAGGCCCGCGTCGGCCTGCCCGGCGTGACCACAATCAATAACGGTACGATCCGCGCGGAAAACCCGGGCGCTGTGATCCGCCTCCTGACCAAAAATGTCGGCACCAACATCGGCCTAATCGAGTCATTCGCCGACACCGCGATCGCTTTCGAGGGAAGCTGGTCGAACGAAGGGACGATCCGCATCGCCACTTCCAACACCCAGACAACCGTCGAAGACGACCTGACCCTGCAGGCCGCGGGCACGCTCCGTGTGGACTGGGACGCCTCGACTCAGCCCGGCCAAGCACCCTTGCTCGACATCGGCGAAGACCTCACCCTCGGCGGCACACTCGACCTCGTCACTGCGAAAGGCTACACACCCGAGCGCGGCGACACACTCCTGCTCTCCGACGCCCGCAACACCTTCGGCACGTTCGACGCCGTCACACTCGACGGCAGCGCAGCAAGCGACCTGTTTGTCCTGACGCAAGGGCGGCGGACCTCGGTCTACTTCGCGTTCTTAGGCGACGCCACGCTCGACAGCTTCGTCGGCGTCGAGGACCTCGACCTCATCCTCGCCAACTGGGGGGCCAGCGTCACCCCCGGCAACTGGTCCCAGGGCGACCTCAATGCCGACGGCAGTGTTGGCCAGGCCGACCTGCAGATCGTCCTCACCCACTGGGGCGAATCAACCGCCCCCCCAAACACCAACGTCCCCGAGCCCGGCAGCCTGGCCTTGCTCGCACTAACAGGCATCGCATTGCATCGCCGAAAGCGATCCGCCTGACATCCCGTAAACCGCAGCCTGCGACGCATCGGCATTCGTAAGCGATTGCTCATGCCGCCAGCCGTTCCACGGCCACCCCCACCTCCCAATCGCCACCTGGCTGCAAGCCTGGCCGATCCTCCGTCCAGCGGGTGGTTTGCAAGCAGATTTTCTCTGCCCTGACTTGACGCGAGGCTGCGTGCATGTTAGTGTTGTTTCGACACTAAGGTGAGATATGCAAAAACCCAGCACCATCTACCGTACCCCACTCGGGCTGCTAACCGACCTATATCAGCTGACGATGGCCCATGGCTACTGGAAGATGGGCCGGGCCGAGCAGGAGGCGGTCTTCCATCTGTTCTTCCGCAAGACGCCGTTTGGCGGGGGCTACGCGATCGCGGCGGGCCTCGCTTACGCGGTCGATGTGATGCGGCAGTTCAGGTTTGTCCAGGCCGACTTGGACTACCTGGCGACGCTCACAGGAAACGATGGACAGCCGCTCTTTGAGCGGGGGTTCCTCGACTACCTCGCGGGTATCGAGTTTGCCTGCGATGTCGACGCAGTGCCAGAGGGCACTGTCGTTTTCCCACACCAGCCCATGGTCCGGATTAGAGGCCCGATTCTGCAGGCACAGATCCTGGAGACGGCGTTACTCAATATTGTGAATTTCCAGACGCTGATCGCAACCAAGGCGGCGCGTGTATGCGAGGCTGCGGACGGCGAGCCGGTGATGGAGTTCGGCCTACGGCGTGCCCAAGGGATTGATGGCGCGCTGGCAGCAAGCCGGGCGGCGTACCTTGGCGGATGCGCCGCAACCTCGAACGTTTTGGCCGGCAAGCTGTTTGGTATCCCGGTCAAAGGAACGCACGCACACAGCTGGGTGATGTCGTTTGATGCAGAGCCAGAGGCATTCGAAGCGTATGCACAGGCGATGCCGAACAACTGCGTATTCCTGGTCGATACCTACGACACATTGGCCGGCGTCCGCAACGCGATCGAAGCCGGGCGGCGGTTACGTGAGCGCGGGCACGAGATGGTGGGCATCCGCCTCGACTCCGGCGACCTGGCCTACCTCAGCATTGAGGCACGCAAGCTGCTGGATGAGGCGGGCTTCCCAGACGCGGTGATCGTTGCATCGAACGGCCTGGACGAACACATCATCAACGACCTCAAGCAACAGGGTGCGACGATCGCGCTCTGGGGCGTCGGCACCAAACTCGCTACAGCATACGACCAGCCGGCCCTGGGCGGGGTCTACAAACTTGGGGCAATCCGCAGTGAAGACGGCACCTGGAAGCCCAGGGTCAAGCTGTCTGATCAAGCGATCAAGACCTCGATCCCCGGCACGCTACAAGTCCGTCGATTCGAAGATGAGCATGGGTTGATAGGCGACCTGATCTACGACGAGATAAGCACACCCGAACCCGGCCGGCTGCTGGTTGATCCCGGCGACCCCAACCGCAGGAAGCAGGTGGATCCCCGTGCTGATGCGCGTGACCTGCTAATCCCCATTGCAAGAGGCGGCGTGATGCAAGACGTTGAAGATTCACTCGAAGCAGCACGCGATCGGGCTCGGCGCGAACTCCGCCGGCTGCACCCCGGCATCCGCCGATTTATGAACGCACATGCCTATCCGGTCGGCCTCGAACCGGGCCTGCACGCGCTGCGCGGTCGGATGATCAGGGACGCTAAGGCGAATGCTCTGATAGCACAGGGGTAGTTCAATGAAGACGTTACATGTTGGTGCAGCCGCACTCAATCAGACCCCGCTCGACTGGGATGGCAATGAAGCCAACATCCGTGACGCGATCCGAGAGGCCCGCGCTCGGGGGGTAGCATTGTTGTGCCTGCCAGAGTTATGTGTGACGGGCTATGGCTGCGAGGACGCATTTTTCTCCTCGGCCACACGGCGGATGGCTCGCAGGGTCGTTGAATCGATCGTTCCTGAAACCAAGGGTATTGCAGTCTGCCTGGGGCTCCCCGTGTTGCACCGCGGGGCATTGTTCAATGCGGTCGCCCTAATCATCGACAGGCAAATCGTCGGCTTAGTCGCCAAGCAGCACCTTGCCGGCGACGGCCTGCACTATGAACCGCGCTGGTTCAGGGCCTGGCGTTCAGGGCAGGTCTCAACCTTTGATTGGGACGGCGCCGCTGTGCCTATCGGCGACCTTGCCTTCGATCTGCGTGGCGTGCGAATCGGTTTTGAAATCTGTGAAGATGCCTGGGCGGCAGACCGGCCCGGGGCCGGCCTTGCCGACCGCGCGGTCGATGTTGTCCTGAACCCGAGTGCAAGCCACTTCGCATTCGGGAAACAAGCGGCCCGCGAACGGCTGGTGATCGACGGCTCACGCGCCTTTGGCGTCACCTACCTCTACGCCAACCTGCTTGGCAACGAAGCGGGCCGAGCCATCTACGACGGCGGCTGCATGATTGGCAGTCGGGGCAAGATCGTCGCCCGAAGCGAACGCTTGCGGTATGTGCCATTTGCCCTGATCGACACAGTGATCGACATCGATGCCACGCGGACGCGGCGTGCCCAGCTTGCGAGCCGTGTCCCTTCGCCCGATGTTGACTGCGGTGTTGTCGACGTCGAATGGACGCTCCCTGTCGCCAATATGCAACCCACGGCGACCCCCAATCAGGCGGCCTGGGAAACCGCTGAGTGCCACCAGGAAGAGGAGTTTACCCGTGCGGTCGCCCTTGGCCTGTTTGATTACATGAGGAAGAGCCGTTCGGCAGGCTTCATCGTCTCGCTCAGTGGCGGCGCAGACTCTGCCGCTGTGGTATGCCTTGTCAGGCTGATGCTTGATCTGGCCGTCGCCGAGCTTGGAATGGAAGCGGCGCGACAACGCCTCGGACTATCCGCCGATCAGCCCGCGACGCTGGAGCACATGGCCCAACAGGTTTTGACCACCGCATACCAAGGCACACGCAATAGTTCGCAAACTACGCGTGATGCCGCACGCTCCATCGCCGAGGCGATCGGAGCCCGACACCATGAGCTCGACATCGAAGGCATCAACAGCCAGTACACCGCGATGATAGAGCAGGCGGTCGGCCGTCCACTCGACTGGCGCACGGATGACATTGCCCTGCAGAACATTCAGGCCCGCGTCCGTGCACCCGGCGTATGGATGCTGGCCAACCTCGAGAACAAGCTCCTGCTCGCGACAAGCAACCGCTCCGAAGCGGCCGTCGGCTACACCACCATGGACGGTGATACCTGCGGCGGGCTCAGCCCGATCGCCGGGATCGACAAAGCCTTCCTCCGTCAGTGGCTTCGCTGGGTTGAAACGACCGGCCCGCTAGGCGTCGGACCCATCGCCGCGGCAGGCGTCATCAACAGGCTGACACCTACTGCGGAACTGAGGCCGCAGGATCAGAACCAGACCGATGAAGACGACTTGATGCCCTACGACATCCTCGACGCGATCGAACACGAGGCGATCGGCCTGAAGCGATCCCCGGCGGAGGTGCTCGCCACGATGTCCTCGCAATACCCCGAGATCCCCGAGGCCAATGTCCGGGGGTGGATCAAACGATTCTTCACCCTGTGGGCGCGCAACCAGTGGAAGCGTGAACGTTTCGCACCGAGTTTCCACGTCGATGACAAGAACCTGGCCCCCAAGACCTGGTGCCGCTTCCCCATACTCTCCGGCGGATTCAGCCGAGAGCTGAGAGAGCTTGAAAGCGGCAGAGAAGACGATTAGAGATTGTTTTCAAAGAATCTCAAGAAAAACAAGCCGCACGCTTGACTTAGTGTCTATCTGACACGATACTAGGTGTGTGAAAGACACATAGGCGGCCCCATGAACTACTGCTACGAATTTGAAAGACCTGCACTGACCGTGGACATCGTCGTCTTCGCCTTGGATGAAGACGGCCTGAAGGTCATGCTGATCGAACGTGATCTCGAACCCTTTGCCGGGCGGTGGGCAATCCCGGGGGGCTTCGTCCGCGTCAATGAGACGCTGGACGGAGCTGCCCGCCGTGAGCTTCAGGAAGAGACCGGGCTGCGGGACATCTACTTGGAGCAGCTCTACACCTTCGGCGGCCTGAACCGCGACCCGCGTGAACGCGTCGTGACCGTGGCCTACTACGCACTGGTCAACCTCCAAGGCCACGACGTAAAAGCGAGCACCGACGCCCGGAACGCCGCATGGTTCAACGTCGACGACCTACCCGAACTGGCCTTCGACCACGAACAGATCCTCGACGCAGCACTCGAAAGACTGCAAGGCAAGGTCCGCTACCAGCCGATCGGCTTCGAGTTGTTACCCAAGAAGTTCCCGCTGCGTGATCTGCAGCGGCTCTACGAGATCGTGCTCGACAGAGGACTGGACAAGCGGAACTTCCGGAAAAAGATCCTCAACATGGACATCCTGGTCGAGCTGAACGAGATCGAGAAAGACGTCGCCCACCGCGCCGCAAAGCTCTACCGCTTCGACAAAAAGAAATACGACCGGCTGGTGCGACAGGGATACCACTTTGAGATTTGATCATGAACCGCCAAGACCACATCCTGGGCTGCATCCTCGGCACCGCCGCAGGCGATGCGATCGGGCTGCCACGTGAGGGGCTGAGCCCGCGACGGGCGCAGCGGATGTTTGGCGCGTCGCCGCTAAGCCATCGCTTTCTGCTCGGCCGGGGCATGTGTAGCGACGACACTGAGCACACGGTCATGGTTGGCTTAGCACTCCTCGAATCGGCGGGGGAACCCGGGATGTTCGTAAATGCGTTTGCCCGTCGGCTTCGCTGGTGGTTCGCACGCATCCCTGCCGGGGTCGGCTTGGGAACAGCCAAAGCCTGCATCCGATTATGGCTGGGCGTACGTCCAGACCGAAGTGGTGTTCGCAGTGCGGGCAATGGCCCCGCGATGCGCAGCGCACTCCTCGGCCTTGTCGCGAACAGCCGGCAGCACCTGGAGCAGTTGGCGCAGGCTTCCACTGCAGTAACACATCAAGACCCAAGGGCACATCAGGGAGCGAGCGTAGTTGCCAATCTGGCCCGATGGGTCAGCACCGACGAGCAAAAACGCGTGGCGCTAGACTCCGTTTTGATTCGTGATGCCAACGATGCACAGCTACAGAGCAACCTGACATTGGCGATGGAGGCCGCTCAAGAAGGAGTTGAACCACAGGCCTTTGCCAGGCAGCTTGGCCAACCTAAAGGCATCAGCGGCTTCGTGAACCACACGGTTCCAGCAGCGGTGTATTGCTGGCTCTTACATCGCGGCTCTTACCGTGACGCGGTCGAGACAGCCGTACGCCTGGGTGGTGACAGTGACACGGTCGCGGCAATCACCGGTGCCTTGGCGGGGGCAGAGCTTGGCGTCGATGCGATTCCCGATGAGTGGCTTAGCAACCTCATTGAATGGCCCTGCTCGGTCGCGTGGATGACCAGGCTGGCAGAGGCGCTCACGGATTTGCAAGCTGGGGGATCACCCGCTTGCCCGCGGTATCCCAACATCCTCGCACTGATTCGTAACGTGATGTTTACGGCAGTTGTTCTGTCGCACGGATTTCGTCGGCTGCTTCCGCCTTACTAATGGACCCATAGACATGCGCGCCCTCATCCTCGTCGACATCCAAAATGACTTCACCCCCGCAACCGCGAACAAGCCCGACGGCGCCTTGGCCGTACCCGATGGAAACGCCGTAGTTTCGGTAGCGAACCGCTTGATGCCGGACTACGACCTGGTGGTCGCGACACAGGACTACCACCCGGCAGGACACAAGTCTTTTGCTTCCGCCCATGATGGCAAAGAAGTTGGCGAGGCCATCGTCCTCCATGGCTTGGACCAGATGCTCTGGCCCGACCACTGTGTGCAGGGCACTAGCGGCGCTGACCTGTGTCTCGAGCTGAACCGCGACGGCATCGACGCGGTCGTGGTGAAGGGGACAGACCCGGAGATCGACAGCTACAGCGGTTTCCACGACAACGGCCACAAGAAGTCCACCGGGCTGGCCGACCTGCTCCGTGAGCATAGCGTTGACGCCGTCGATGTCATGGGCTTAGCGACAGACTACTGCGTGAAGTTCACCGCCCTGGATGCGGCGAAGGAAGGCTTCGCAACAAGGCTGATTGAAGAAGGCTGCCGCGGCGTCGAGCTGAATGAGGGCGATATTGAACAAGCAATCGAAGAGATGAAAACGAACGGGGTGAAAATCCGATGAGTGCAACACAACTCCTACGCTATGTCACCGGTGATGCGACCGACCCAATCGGCGCTGGTCCAAAAGTGATCACACACGTCTGCAATGATGTCGGCGGCTGGGGACGCGGGTTTGTGCTCGCCCTATCAGCGAAGTGGCCAGAGCCAGAAGCTGCCTACCGACAGTGGGCGGCTGAAGGTGGGGTGGAGTTTGCTCTTGGCCAGGTTCGCTTTGTCAGTGTCGACGAGGGGCTCTGGGTTGCGAACATGATCGGCCAGCGAGACCACAAGACGATCAATGGCGTGCCGCCCGTCAGGTACGAAGCGATTCGGCAGTGCCTTCAGCAAGTTCGAGCGCACTGCTCCCTACACGCAGCAAGCGTCCACATGCCCCGTATCGGTTGTGGCTTGGCTGGTGGGCGTTGGCACGAGATAGAGAAGATCGTCGCTGACGAGTTGCTTGAACACAGCATCGAAGTCGTGGTCTATGACCTGCCTCAAGACGAAAATCCGATCCGGTGGAGGGCCTAACCATGACCGGCATCAAAACCATCCGACAAGGCGAACGCGTTGCGGTCTGGAACAAGTCAGGGCGTGTCCGGTTCGTGGACGGCCCGAGTCGGCTCTGGCTCTTGCAAGAGCAGGTCGTACCGTTACGACGCCACAGTGCAGAGGAAGACCAGTACCTTGTCATCCGTCGCCAGGATGGTGTTGCAGAGCACGTCCGTGGGCCGGCGGAGGTCTGGTTTGACCCCGTCCTCCACGAGCAGATCGGCGTAATGGACTTGACGCCGCTTGATGCCAACGAGGCGGTGGTGATCTACGCTCGTGGCGAAGAGGGTGTCGTCCATCGCCGGGTCCTGCGTGGGCCTGCGTTGTACATGCCCGAGCCCAACGAGTGGCTGCACAGCTTCTCCTGGCACGGGGCGGATCACAACCAACCGCGAAAAAAGACGCCGCACGCTTTGCAGTTCCAGAAGCTGCGGGTGATCCCGGACCAGACCTACTTCAGTGTTAAGGATGTCCGCACGGCAGATGACGCCCTGCTGATGGTCCAGGTCATGATCTTCTTTGAGTTGGCCGACATCGATCGCATGCTCGACCAGACGCACGACCCGATCGCGGACTTCATCAACGCGGTCACGGCCGATGTCATCGACTTCGCCGCGGGCCGGCCGTTCGAGCAGTTCAAGAAGGACACCGAGCGGCTGAATGAACTCTCGGCTTACCCCAACCTGGTCGGCCGGGCCGAGCGGATCGGCTACCGTATCAACAAGGTGGTCTACCGCGGGTATGAGGCCAACCCGAAGCTGCAGGGCATGCACGACAGCGCGATCGAGGCCCGCACCTCCTTACAACTCGAAGCCGAGACCGAGCGACAGGCCCAGGAGTTGGCCGACCTGAAGTTGCAGCGTGAGGCCGAGCGTGCGAAGCAGCATCGCGAGATGCAGCGACAGCAGGCCGAGCACGAGCAGCAGATGAAACAGCTTAGCCACGACCAGTCTCTCCGAGAGCAGGCCAGCGAGCACGCTCAGATGATGCGTCAGCAATCGGACGAGCAAAAGCAGCAGGTGCGTTTCCAGCAGGAAACCAACGCGGTCGAGTTGGAGCACATCAAGGCCAAGAACGCCGAGCAAGCCGCCTTGCTCCAGTCGATGCAGCAGATGCAGGTCGACCTGACCCGCTACCTCGTGGCTCAGTACCAGAACCCGGACCGCCTGATCCGGATCGCCGGCGACAGTGCCCGCACCCGGACTCAGCTACACCTGCATGACCAATAGGAGATGGGCGATGGACAACAAGACCTCCGAAACACCCGACCTCCTCTACCGCGGGCGGTTCGTTGAGTTGGTCAGCCTTAGGGGCTGGGAGTATGCAAGGCGTTCAAACGCAGCGGGCGTGGTCGCGATCCTCCCTGTGCATGCCGACGGCCGACTCGTTCTGGTTGAACAGACTCGGCTGGCGGCAGGGGCACCGGTCATTGAATGGCCTGCGGGCCTCGTCGGTGATGAAGGCGGTGCCGAGTCGCATCTCGAAGCTGCAAAGCGCGAGCTACTGGAAGAGACCGGCTACGAGGCCAAGGCCTGGGAGCAGGTCGGGGAAGGCATGTCTTCCGCTGGGCTGACCGACGAGGCCGTCGTTTTCTACCTCGCCCAAGACCTTCGCCGTGTTGCCAACGGCGGAGGTGTGGAAGGCGAGAACATCACAAAGCATGAAGTCCGGCCAGATGAACTGGCAGGATGGATCGAAGCAATGAAGCATGCAGGTAAGAAAATAGACATGAAGGTTTATGCCGGCCTGGGCCTGCTAAACCAGCATACGAAAGAGAAGCAAAATGGATCCTAAGATCAAATCAGTTAGTAAATCGATGAGTTATGTGCTCCGGCACAAGCCCGATGCGATAGGTATCACACTGGACCCGAATGGCTGGGTCGATGTCGATGACCTCCTGGCCGCCTTCCAACGCGATGGGAAGCGCTATACCCGCCGATGCATCGACCGTGCCGTCGCCGAGAACGACAAACAGCGTTTCGAGTTCAGCGAAGACGGCACCCGTATACGTGCCCGGCAAGGCCACTCCATCAATGTCGACCTGGGCTACGAGCCTGCTGCACCCCCGGACGTGTTGTTCCATGGCACCGCGACCCGGAATCTGGACTCTATCCGCAAGAAGGGACTACTGAAGATGAATCGCCACCATGTCCACCTCTCAACAAGCAAAGAGACGATGCTGGCGGTCGCGCAGCGTCACGGCAAACCGGTGATTCTGGAGGTGGATGCCAAGCGCATGCACGCGGATGGCTTCGAGTTCTTCGTGACGAAGAACAATGTCTGGCTCGTAGACTCTGTTCCGCCTGACTATGTCCTTTGTCCGATCTAGCAATTGTGTTCGGACTATGGACCGTCAAAAAATACGACTCAGTCAATGTAAAGACACTTGCGCATATTCCCTTCCCAAGAAGCCCTTATGAGCGTATGAAGCATCCGTGAATCGCAGCCCCTGGATCCCTAGTATCAGCAGGAGGCGGAACTCCAGCCGCGAACACGCCAGCAACACCTAAGCTAATCAGCGAGGGGAACCTCGATCTCTATCAGGTCGCGATCGATGAATCGTTCCTTGCCCGCAGGCTCATTGAGCAGCAGCAACTCGTTGACACCAAGCCGCAGCAGCTTCTGCCTGAATGATCTCTGGCCCTTGCACGAGGCTTCAGCTTCTAGGCCGTTTACTATGAGCAGTCGCTGCGTTGTTTCTCCCGACCAATTGAAATCCGACGACGCGATTAGGCAATCAACATCGGACACAGGGCACTCAAAGCGTGACTGGTGGCGGCGTAGGTGCCGAATGATCCACGAGGTAGGCGCAACTGCACGAGACTGGTATGATCCCGTGGTCTTGGCCCGACCATTAAGGGCCATGATGTGCCTTAGCAGACCACCTGCCGAGGCGCCTGGCCGCCTTGCCGGCCAATCGTAGGAGGCCGCTGCACCGGCCTCGCAAACGCGGGTGTAGCTCAGTTGGTAGAGCGTCAGCTTCCCAAGCTGAATGTCGAGAGTTCGAATCTCTTCACCCGCTTTTCAGGAAACCTTGCCAGGGTCGCCTCTTCGCGACACCCCGCCGTGGTCGCGGTGCCGATCGAAACTCGGATAACTTTCGGTGTTTAACGCGCAGCGAGTAACGCTGTTCCGAATGGCCGCCCCACACCCTTCCCCGACTTCGCCGTCACAAGGCATTTGGTCGCGCTGCCGTCACATTGAGCGACGTCACCACTAGCAAGCGCCGTATCAACGACACCCGCAAGGCGTGCATCAAGCGGGCTATCCTGATCGCCCGCACGTCCTGTGGGGAGCTGCCTGTCTAAGAGTGTGGATCACTATCGCTACATCACGCGGCCCTGCGATGCTGGCGATTCGTTTCGGCGAAAGTGACTGCTATGGACTTGTTACCCACAGTGTGAAAGTAGCCCCCGCTTGGGGGCCATCTTCTTCCGCCGCAATTGCGAGCAAGCTACCTTGAGTTTTTCTCGCGTCGTCGTAGCAGTGTGAGTGAACTGAGGGCCAGCAGAGCCAGGGAGCCGGGCTCGGGGATGTTGGTGTCGGGCGGTGCGCCGTTGCTCCAGTGGTCGAGGACGACCTGGAGGTCGCCCTGCCCGATGATGCCGCTGCCGTCGGCGTCGCCGACACGCCAGTCGCCTGCGTCGGCTTGGTCCCCCCAGTTGGCGAGGAGCAGGTCGAGGTCTTCAACACCGACGAAGCCGTCGCCCGTCAGGTCGCCCAGCAGGCCGGCCTCGACCTGGATCGTGGTCGGGCCGTACCGGAGGGTGAGCCCGAGCAGCCCGTCGATCGCGTTGCCGGTGACGGCGTCAAAGGTGCCAGCGACGCTGTCGGCGAGGACGAGGTCAAAGGTATCACCGATGTTGGGGGCGAAGCCCGCCAAGGGGGCGAGGTCGAGTGTGCCGCCGGCGGTGAAGGTGCCGCTCACAACAAGTTGGTCGAAACCCGTGCCTGCGGGGGCGGTGCTGTCGATGAGTTCGGTGCGCAGGGTGCTGCCGTCGAGCATCGTGAGTTCGCCGTCGACCGTGAGTACGCCCGCGGAGTGTCCGGGCGCTACGAGTGCGTTGTTGGCCGCGACGACATCGGCGCGGAGTGTTCCGTCGCCGACGACGGCCCCGCCGTCCTGGAGGGTGAGCGAGCCGGGCCCGACGTCGTCAAGCAGCGTCAGGGTTCGGCCGGCGATCGTGTCGATGGTTGCGGTCGAGGCGGGGATGCTTGCGAGCCCGGCGAACCGGATCGAGGCGTCGGCCGTGTCGGGCCGGACGTTGCCAGTGATGTCGATGTTGGTGAAGCCGGGGTTCCACTGCACGTCGCTGCCGACAAGGACATCGCCCGAGAGGCGGACGGTGCCTATGCGTCTGAGGTCGTCGTCGTCGTCGTCGCCGCGGCCGAGGATGCTGAGCCCGTCGTGGAGGCGGACCTGCCCGGCGAGGTCAAGGAAGACGTCGGTGTCGTCACGCACGCCCAGCCAGACGATGCCAGATGCGTCGACATCGCCGGTGTGGATAGCTTCGCCATTGGCGTAGAGGGTGCCGCCGCCGTCGAACAGGATCGTGTTGTTGCCGGCGGTGGCGTTGGTATTGCCGAACAACTGAAGTGTCGCGCCGGGGTTGATCGTGATATCGCCGGTGCCTAAGCCGCTGAGCTCGGGGCGTAGCGAGGCGTAGCCGGACTCCAGGAACCAGTCGCCGGTGAACGCGGAGAGGTCGGCGTCTTCGAGGACGACGGTCTCGATACCCGAGGACGACTCGAGGTCATGGCGGACGGTGAGTTGGCCGCTGCCGGTGATGGTGCTGTCGATCTCGACGCCGAGCAGGAACGAGTCGGCGGTGACATTGATATCGCGGAGATAACCGCGGTCGCCGCCCGACAGCGTGCCGCCGGCGAGTTCGATCGCACTGCCTGTGGCGGCCAGGGTCTGACCTGAAGAAAACATGCCGCCGGTGATCGTGATGTCGACCGCATCGTTCAAATCGCCGACGACGCGCAGGTGCCCCTCTTCGACCCGGATGTCGCCGGTAAAGTTGAGGTAGTCGCCGTTCATCCATAGGTACCCGGGCTTATCTTTTAGGATGAGCCCGTCGCCAGTCAGGTTGGCGCTGAGATATCCCGAACCCATATTGATTTGGGTGAATTCGACGCCGATTTCCGTGCCATCGAAGTACGGGCCGTTGAAGCTTGACCCGCCGTCGATCGTGATCGTGCCGTACTCCACCGGCGCGGTGGCGGCGGTGAGGCGGAACTCGTACTCGGTGCCCGAGAGGTGGAGGTCGCCGCCGACGGGGACGGCCGAGGCGTCGTTGATGTCGATCTCGCTGTTGTGGATCCAGGTCCCGCCGGTGTGGTTGAAGTCGCCGCCGAATTCGCCCATGACCGAGTCGAAGACGAGCGCGACGGGGGCGCCGTTGTCGGCGACCTCGGCGTTGAGCGTCAGCCGCTGGGCATCGTTACCGGCAAAAAACCCGGGCGGCGCGGCGAAGATCAACTCGTCCCCGCCCGATGTGATGACGCCGTTATGGAGGAAGATGTTGTTCGGCAGAAAGACACCGCCGCTTTGAACGGTGAGTGTGTTGCCATCGAGGTCAAGTTCAACCTCTGCTCCGTCCGTGCCGATGACTGCCGATAGCACGGTGTTGGAGGCCGACAGCGTTTGCATCGTGCTGACACGCAGGTGGTCTGTAACTCCCGCGGTATTGATGTCGGTCGATGTCGTACCCAGGGTAGAGACGAGTCCTTGAGCATCGACGGTTGCAAAACCATCTGAAGTCGTGGCCCAGCCCCCCAGCATCTCTCCCGGCAGGACACCGGGGTTGAGAAGCCGTACCTCGCCGGGTCGGAAGTCTTCGAAGTGGAACCCGATGGAACTCCGCCCCATCCGTTGGAGCCCACTGATTGCGAGTGTCGTGTCTTGCCCGACACTGCCTGGGATGATGCGCGTTCGGCCGGCGTTGAGAACGATCGTGCCGACGGTCTCGGTGATCGCCTCGGTACGGTGTCCATAGAGCCGCAAGCCCCCGCCATTGGAGATGATTTCGACTTGGTCCCCAACACGGTCCTGCGAGGCGATCGCGGATGGGCCCGGCTGGAAGTCGTTGTTCAGGTAGAGCGTCGCGTTGGCTCGGATCGTGACCGTATCGATGGCTTGCAGTGAGGCGAAATCGCCGAGGGTAAGAGTCGCGGTCGGCGGATTACCCGACGGCCCGTCGGCGCGTTCGAACTCGGGCGTGATCGTCAGGTCGCCCGTAAGCCCGCTGAGGTCCGAGCCGGTCAGTGCACCGCCGGAGAGGAAGAGGTCGTGGGCATTGACCCGGCCTGCGGCTTCGAGGCCATTCGAGACGAGCTCGAAGCCGTCGCTGAGGTTGATGTCACCGGTCACTCGGCCCGAGATCTCAGCGAAGTAGGTGTCGGTGGCGTCGATCGTACGGGCGATGCGGTTGTTGGCGGACTGACTGGTGGGTGCGTGGAGGGAACTGGTGCTGCCCGGGGTGAACCGGATCGTGGTGCCTCCGCTGGCAAACGAACTTGGGAGGTAGCCGGCGTAGCCGCCGTTGACCAGGACGATGTCGCCGGTGAGCCCGATGATGTTCGCGTAGTTGCCGACCCCGACCCCGTCTACGATCAGGTCGCCGGTCCCTTGGAGGCGGGACTCGATGCGCGAGCCACCGGTGAGCATGACGAAGTCGTTGACGGTGACCATCCCCGCGGGCTGATTGTCGTCGTGGAGATCTTCGACCGCCAGGCGATCTACCGTGACTGCGCCCGGGCCGGTGAATCCGCCTTGGACCAGCCAGAGCCCATCGAGGTTAGTGCTGTTTTCGAAGCGGAGGTTGGCGCCGTTGACGAGGATAGCTCTGTCCGAGCCGTCGAGGAGCGTGAGGTCGTCGCGGGTCTGTGCGATGCGTTGGGCGTGGTTGAATACGTCGGGGCGTTCGAAAGTTGTGTCGCTCGACGATGTAACGATGCCGGTGAAGGGACTAACGCCAGCGATCACTGTGTCTGGATCGGACTCCCGGTGGTTCAGGATTAGCTCGTTGTTGCCCAGGATTGGGCCAGTGAATCGGCCGCTGCGTAAGACACCTCGGTCGCCGACAGAGATTGCGCCGACAAAATCGGTGGTTGCGGTGGCTGAGCCCCCGCCTTCGAGTATGAGTGGGTTCATGTTCGGCGCGTCGGTCGCGCGGAATTCGACGTTCCCGCCGATGACGCGAATTGGTTCCAGCGACGCGACATCGATACGCAGCAGCCCGTCTGAGGTCACGATTGTCTCACCGGCGGTCGAGCCCAGCGCATCGACATGGTTCGCGATCACGCTTGGGCTGCCGATGAAGGTGGTACCGGTGTAGGTGTTCCCGATATTGAGCGTAACCCCGCTGAGGCTCAGGTCGCCCGGGCCGCTGATGACGCTGTCGAGTTGGCCGTTGACAGCGCTCCAGACGGTGACACCCTCGACGAGCGTCGCCGTGCCGACGAACGCATCGACGTGCTGGAACAGGCCGCCGTGTGAAGTCAGCGAGCCGATGTCGCCGCCACTGGAGAGGAAGAGCCGGGCGCCGGGGTGGATCGTGATGTCTTCGTTCGTCGCGGCATAGATTTCGAGTTCCCCCGAGTGGAGGACGGTGCCCGCGGTGTCGGAGCCCAGCCCCATCGCGTGATGCACCCTGTAATCCGCGGTTGAGAGTTCCGTCACGCCGGTGTAAGTACTCGCGGCGTTGAAACTGAGATAGTAGTTTTCTCCTGGCGCATCGATGACAAGGTCGCCGGCAAAGGCCAGCGGAGCATTGATCTCGTTTGGGCTTCCGATGAATCCGGGGCCCAGGTCCCAGGTCAGCCCGCCAGCGCCCGTGATCGTGCCGTCGAGTGTAAAGATGCCTTCAAGACGCGCGTCGCCGCCGGGTAGAAGTTGGATCGGCCCAGTCAGGGTCGCGCGGTTGTTGGCGAGGATCGTGCCGTGGGTGATATCGATCGGCATCGAATACGTCGCGGTGTTGAGAAGGCGCAGGTCGCCGCCGTCGAGGAAGATCGATTCGTTCACGTTTCCGTTGAGGCGGAGCTGCCCGCCGAGGACGCGTGTGAGCGAGCCGGCACCGAGCGCATCGGGGTCGGCGGCGAAGAGGGTGCCGCTGTGGATGACGGTCTCGCCGGTGTAGGTGTTGGCACCGTCGAACTGGGTGATAGCCGGCCCGGTGATGTCGATGTGTGTGGGGTTTGCACCGACGTCTGCGATCACGCCACGGACGCGGAGAGTCGCGCTGCCGTTGCCGAAGCGCAGCGTGTGGTTGGAGGCGTGCGGGGTGAGCTGTAGGCCGGCAGCGTAGCTCGAGCTGCTAGCGGCGCCGAGGGTGATCCCCGCGCCGCCGGGCAGCGCGTTGAGGTCGAGCACATTCGTGCCGCCGGCGGTGTAGTTGGCGGGGGTGTCGAGGAGGAACGTCCCGCCGGTTGAGCCGGCCTGCAGAAAACCGGCGAGGTCGAAGTCCCCCACCATTCGCAGTGTCCCGCCGTTGAGCCGGACGGCGTTGAGAGCGACGCTGTGGTTGGCGGGGTCTGCGCCGGCGTCTTCGCGGACGATGAGCGTGCTGTCGGCTTCGACGAAGGTTGACCCGCCGATGCCGGCGAGCGACCCGGTGGTTGCAATGTCGAAGGTGCCGCCGTTGAGTTGGAGGTCGCCGCCGAAGGTCGCGGTGGTTTGGAGATGGACGGTGCCGCGTTCGAGGGTCAGGCCGCCTGTGTGCGCGACGGGTTGGCCGGTGAACCGCACGGTGCCGGCGGCGTCGATCCGCATCGCCCCGGGGCCGGTGGTCCCGCCGGCGAGGGTGAGTGTGCGGGCCGCGTTGACACGGACGACCGAGGTGTTGCCCGCCGCGAGGCCGAGCTGGCCCGACAGTGTTCCGCCGTTGGATTGCAATTCACTATCGCCCAGCAGGGTCAGGTCTCCTTGCTGGTTCGAGGAGCCGTTGATCGCGACCGCACCGCCGAAGGCAATAAACGACTCGATCGTACTCACGTCGAGCTGGAGCAGGCCGCCTGTGATCGTGGTGAGACCCGCGGAGCCCAGCGCGTTGGCGTTGGCGACGCGGACGATGCCCGCCTCGACGGTGAGGTTGCCGGTCCAGGCCGAGGCGTTGTTGCCGAGGACGACCACACCGTCGCCCGAGGCGGTGATGCCGCCGCCGCCCGATTGGACTCCGAACAGGCGGATGGTTGTGTCTGTGGCCGCGTCGAGCCGGAGCGTATCGTTGAGCAGGATGTTGGAGTTGAGCGAGACGAAACCATCGTCGGGGCCGGTGGCGACGCGGGGGTCGATACCCAGGCCGGTCTCGCTGAACGCGAGGGTGCCGTTGGAGAAGCTGAGGATGCCGAAGTTGTTGGCGGTGATCGCGTTGACGGTGAAGGTGCCGCCGTCGAGGTTGATGTTGGCGGAGCCGGCGGGGAAGCCGAAGTCGAAGACGGCGGTATCTTCGGTGCCGTTGGGGACGCCGGCGCTCCAGTTCGCCGCGTCGTCCCACAGGCCGCCGATGGTGGGTAGCCAGTCGGAGGCGCTTGCTAGCGAAGCGGGCGCCGCAGTGAGCGCCGCGAGCAGCAGAGCGGTCGTGGGTGTTCGGAATCGTCGGTTGGTCCGCATAGGTTCGCCCTCCAGGCGGTGTATCGCGCGGCCGATCGCCGCAAGTGTGGTTTAGTATTCGATCAAGCGTGTCGTAGGTTACGTCTTCGGCGTTGCAGCAGCACACCGCCGGCGAGCAGCACCGCCAGCGAGCCCGGCTCGGGCACGTTCGGGCTCGGCGGTGTGCCCTGGCCCCAATGGCTGGTGACGATGTCCAGGTCTGACTGCCCGACAAGCCCGTCACCCGTGAGGTCCGCGCCGGTCCCGGCCGCGACACGATCGCCCCACTCCGCGAGCAGGACATCGAGGTCCACCGCGCCGACAAACCCGTCGCCATCGACATCGCCGGCGAGATGAACCTCCAGTAAGAGGCCCGCGGTTTCGTAGTTCAGTGTAAAACGTCGCCCATCGCCTAAATCGAGCCCAGAAACCACATCGAATGCGCCGGTCATCGGAGCGTCCGCAAAGATCAATTGCAAGACTGCACCCAAATCGAGGGAGGTGGCCGACAACATCAATGTGTCTAAGTCGAGTGTTACGCCTGGCTCGATGATCAGGTCTCTGCCGGTCCAGAGCCGATCGTGGAGTGGGCCGTCGATGAAACCCATTTCCAGCCGGGAGCCGGTCTCAAAGACCAGATCGCGGTCGAAGCGCAGCACGGCATAGTCTCCGACGACTGAGTCCCCCGGCGCAACAGTGCCCGCGATGAAAGCCGGGATCGACAGTCGCCCGCCGTGCCCGGAGCTGATGGTGCCGTGGACACGGAAGGCGTCGGTCAAGTTGCTCGCGGTGTTGAGTCGAGTAGGCAAGAAAACGTCCTCGACATCCAGTGTCTGCCCCGTAAAACTCGTCAACGTGCTGTCGCCCGAGCTGATGATCGTACCCAGCGAGGCCACGACGGTACCGGCCTCGATCAGAACCGTGCCCCCAATGGTGACATCCGCACCTGTGAAATCGATGCTCCCGTTGAGGACGTTTGCACCACCCGATGAGTTCGTAAACAACACGGCGGCGTTCTGCACGGCCAGCGAGCCGGTCGCCGACTGCGACATATCGAGGAAACGCAGGTCTGCACCGGCCTCGACACTCAGCGTGCCATGGTTCTCGAAGCCGTCGGGCAGGATAAACCTCTCGTCTACGCTGAACACGATCGTGCCGTGGTTGACCACGCTGCTGATGTTCGACCAATCGACCGTTTCATCGATCAGCGTCGTCGTCACTGTCCCATGGTTGGTGAACCGTTCGCCGCTGCCCCGGGAGACGAGGAACAGTGATTCGATCGTGGAACCAGCATGATTGATTAGGTGCGTGTTGCCATGTAGCTGCACATCGTTGACCACATCGGGCGCTAGCCCAGCACCGACCTCAAGCGTACCGTTGTCTCGCACCTCGTAGTAACGCGGGACGCTTGCTCCCAAGACCCTAACGGTCCCGCCGCCATCTAACGTGACGCCAGTCCCGGCCACGATCCCGCCCGCGCCGATTGTCAACTCGCCGTCATAGTTGATGGTCAGGTGGCCCGGGTCGCCTGCCGCGTTATCGTGGATCGTCAGACTGTCGAGTACGAGTGTGGGCGCCGAATGGATCTGCCAGGTATCGACATCGATCATCCGAACGTCGTGCAACTCCACCGTCGCCGTACTCAGGTCAAGCTCAAAGTTGGGTGTACGGTTGATCGTCAGCAAGCCGCCGACGCGGAGGGTGTCGTCCAGCGCGAGCGTCTCTACCAGCCACAGAAAGAGGCCGCCGTCCGTGTCGATCGATGCCGGGCCGGCCAGCGGCCCGGCCCCACGATAGGTCACGTTCAACGTCGAGCCCGCGTTGCCTGCGAAGGTGCCCGCCCAGTTGTCGAGGTCCGAGACCAACAGGTCCAGTGTCCCGTCACCAGAAGACACCACACCCGTGCCTTCCAACTCGCGCGGCTCGAGCAACGCGATGTCGGCTCCCGAGAGAGAAATCAGCCCGTCGTTTTGCAACTCGCCATAAGGCCTAAACTCGGAGTCGTCCCCAAGCAGGATCGACGCCCCCGCCATGTTGTGGGCCAGCCCTTCGTCGCCTTGCCCGTCGGGCTGCCGCACCACCTGCGCCCCCTCGGCCAGCCGCAACACCCCGCTGTTCGTGATCGCTTCGTTGAACGTGCCGCCGGTGAGCGTGACGTCTTCAACGAACGTCACGTCGATCCCAACGCCGAAGTCCACATTCATCCCGTCCGAACGCAGGACCGTCAGGTCAACCATGCCGCCGCCATACCGCCGGAAGGTCGGCCCACCGCCTGCGCTCAGGTCGTGGATTGTGACCGGGCCGTTGGCGGGGTCGAGTGTGACACGCGCGTCCTGCTCCATCACCAGCCGACCCGTGCCGGTATAGTCGCCGCGCAGGCCAAGGTGCTGGTCGACCAGCCGAAGCGTGCCATTGTTCGTGATCGCCGCGGGACTCGCGAGGGTCAGGTCTGAGAAGTTGCCGACTGGGCCGAACACGCTCTGGAACGCCAGCTCCGCGTCGATGGCGATGTCAAAGTCGTTGGACGTCGTCCAGTCGAACGCTGCGTCCCGGTTGTCCAAGACCACCGTACCCGCGTGCACAGCGACCGCGCCGGTGCCGACAACCCGTGCCGACAGCGTTGTGACTGCCGAAGTGTTGTGCGTCAGCGTGCCGCTATTGATCAGCGCGATGGAGCTGCTCGTCCAGGGCAGGACATCCCACCCGGCGACCGTGTCGAGGCCGATCGTACCGAGGTTGCTGATTTGATTGGCGCGGATGACTGCCGTCGGATTGCGGTCGATCGCCGTGCCATCGCCGACCACGAGGGCCGACGTAATCAGGGTCGCGCCGGCATCGAGTGTCAGTGTGCCGGGCCCCGATGCCCCGACCTGTGTGTTCATATCCACCCGCAGCGTGCCGCCCTGCGCGACCGTGAACTGGTCGCCGAAGTCGCCGCCGGCATCGATCATCAGGTTCTCACCCGTGAGCCGGAAGGTCGCCGGGCCCGACAGGTTGAACGTGCCTTGATTCCCAGCCACCTGCCCGACCGTCATGCTCCCGCCCGCCAGGTTGAACGACCCGCTCGCGGTGTTGAGAAAGACGTTGGCCGTCGTGCTCCCGCTGTTCTGCGTGTATGTCCCGGCATTGGTCAGGCCGTCGGCCATGACTGCGCCGCCATCGACCGTCAGCGAGAAGCCGACCACTGTGTGCAGCGTGTCGCCGATGTCCCACTGATCGCCCGTGCCAAGCGAGGCGCTCCCGGCGATCACGTGCGCCCCGCCGACCCCGATCGAGCCGGTCGCCACGGTGAGGTCGCCGGACTGGTAATCGAGCGAACTGCCCGCCGCGAACGAGCCGACGGACAGTGCGCCGCCATCGAGAGTGAGCGTCCCCGCCGCGCCGCCGGTGAAGGCTTGCCCGACCGTCAGCGTTCGCGTCGCGTCCAGCACGATCGGTCCGGGCGTGCCCAGGTCCGCCCACGTGAGGTCGCCGTTGACAACGATCGCGCCGGACTGAAAGTCAACCGCGTTCGCCAGCGACAACGACGCCGTCGTCAGTGTCCCGCCGTCGATCAAGACCGTCGCATCCGACATCGCCGTGAGTGCGCCCGTCGTCGTAACCCCCCCACCGTTGCTGATGATCAGATCGACATCCGACCCGACCCCATTGCCTATCGCAAACGACGACATGCCCAGCGTGCCATCAAGCACCAGCACTCCCGCCGCCCCACCGCCCGAGCCGACGGTGCCCGCATCGCCCGCATACGTCCCACCGCCCAAATCAAACGTCGTGTCCCCCGAAACGACGCTGATCCCCGAGACCACCAACGCCGGCAGCGACATCGTCGCCGTCGTCGAACCGCCGGGCGTATCGAAGACCACCGAGTCTCCGGGACCGGGGAAGCCGCCTGCCCAGTTCGCCGGATCCGCAAGGTCACCAATGCCTCCGGCCGGATCCCATAAGATCCCGCCTCCACCAGAAGCGTGCAGCGCGATCGGCAGCGAGACGGCGGTTGCCAAGCAGCAAGCCAGCCGGGCGTGATGGTCTATACGCATGGGAATCTCCCGGAATGATTCAAAAACTGCGATAAATCGCCCGCAGCCCAGAAGGTGCAAAGTACCTGATTCTAGATCATTTCTCATCCGATGTGACAATCTAGGCTATCTGGATACGCCACCGAAACAATAAGACTGAAGTTTATCACATCGATGGGACAGGCCATAGCATTCTCTTGCCAACAGCTTCGGATTCAGGATCCGGAGTATGCCCAGTGTCCTTTCGTCGTGCGGGTGTGGCCGATTTCATGCGATGCGTGTGCAGCACATTCAAATCCCGCCTCTGCTCCATCGAGTTTTCGAGGCGGCGCGATCAGATCGGTGGTTTCTGAAACGGCTTCTCGGCACGCATCCTGAAGGGGCGACCTTAGTGGCGTGGAATGTTTGGCTTAAGGAACCCCACGCTGAGTGCTCAAGCGCAGTCGCTGTGGCGGTCGATGGAGTCGCCGCTTGCTTCGGGAGGTATCCTATCGCCTTCCCCAACCTGGACATCATAAGGCCCGTTCTTTAGCAAACAGGCTTTTTACAAATCGCCTGAGGTACCCACTCGCGGTGAACCTATTTGTCAACTGGCCAACGCGGTGTTGATGGCCCGCCTGTCCACTGCATGGCAGAAACATCCGGCTTTGCGGCATCGTTCCTTGTCACGGTAAAGCTCGATCGCTGACGGGATCAAGCCCTGGGCGAACTCTGACGATACAAATGGACCTGACTCCGCACTGCGCGATCGATGGCTGCTACTGCGCGTTTTGATTGTGTTTGTATGCCCCGCATCCTGAGAATCGTGCCGGATCAAGCCAGCGAGATGGCACGACCGGCTACAATATCACGAGGATCGAAACGCCTCAGCGGGTAGCGTCTGTCAATGGGCCTGTTATCGCCAGAGGCCGGAAGGAAGGCAATCGGATTGAAACACGATAAGGCAGCTGTCCCTGAGCAACTGCAAGAGGCCGGCGGGCTGGTTCCCGGCGCGGCCCGGACGGTTTCGCTCAAGACCCTTGCCCCCGAAGCGGCGGTGTATGGTGTCGGCAGCTTCTTCCACCTGCTCGCCAACCCCGATACGAAGATCCGTGTGTGCACGGGGCTGTCCTGCCAACTCGCGGGGGGCTCGAAGCTGCTCGCGAAGCTGCAAAAGGCGGGCATGCCAGTTGAGGGCTGCTCTTGTCTGGCGGCGTGTGACCAACCGCCCGCCGCGCTGCGTGAGCGTGAAGTGATCCCGGCGGTTACGCTTGAAGACGCGGACACGGCCCAAGGCGACTGGCGTCAGGTCAAGCCACACATCAGCGCCGATGGGGATCGCTGGCTGGGCACGATCGGTCCGACCCAGCCGGATGAAGAAGCACTCGCGATCAACCTGCCAGGCGATCGGGACCACTCGGGCAGCGCCCTGGCGCAGGCCGAGGCCATGGGCGCTCAAGCGGTGATCGAAGCCGTCAAAGCCGCAGGCCTTCAGGGCCGGGGCGGCGCGGGTTTCCCGGCTCACATCAAATGGTCGGCGGTGCGTGGGCAGGCGGAGGCCAAGCGCTACGTCGTGCTCAATGCCGACGAGGGCGAGCCGGGCACGTTCAAGGACCGTGAGATCATCATGCGTCGGCCCGACCTTGTGGTCGAAGGGCTCGCCATCGCCGCGCGGGCCGTGGGCGCCGACGAGGTGTACCTCTACCTCCGCGGCGAGTTTGCGATCCCCAAGCAGGTGCTGCGTGAGACGATCGAGGCCTTGCGCGAGGCGGGCCATCTCGACGGGCTTGCGTTCCACTTCCATGACGGCCAAGGCGCGTACATCTGCGGCGAAGAAACCGCGCTGCTTGAAGCGCTGGAAGGCAAACGCGGCATGCCGCGCCTGAAGCCGCCCTTCCCTGTCGAGAAGGGCCTGTGGGACAAGCCCACGCTGATCCATAACGTGGAGACGATCGCGTGCCTGCCGGCCATCATCCGCAAGGGGGGCGACTGGTTCCGTCAGTTGGGACGGACCGAGCCGGGCACGAAGCTCTATTGCATCAGCGGCCACGTCGCGCGGCCGGGGACCTACGAGCTTCCGCTGGGCGTGTCGCTCGACGAGCTGGTGGAAGCCGCTGGGGGCTATGTCGGCACGCTCAAGGCGTTCAGCCCCGGGGGCGCGAGCTCCGGTTTCCTGCCGGCGTCGATGAGCGACCGCCCGCTGGATTTCAAAGGCCTCGCGGAGGTTGGCTCGATGCTCGGGTCGGCGGGCGTGGTCGTGCTCAACGACACCGTCGATATGCGATGGGCCGCGGCGCTGCAGCTCCTGTTCTTCGAGGAAGAGAGCTGTGGCCAGTGCGCCCCTTGCCGAATCGGGACGCGCTACCTCAAGGAAGCGCTCGACGCGGCGGTCGAAAGCGACGCCTCCCCCGGTAAACCCGATCTACAATTCACCGACGATGTCGCCTGGCAAATGGCCGAAGGCTCGATCTGTGGGCTCGGCCAGATCGCCGCGCTTCCGCTAACCAGTGCGCAAAAATACTTCCCCGAGGATTTCCGATGAGCGACTGCCAGATCACCCTCAACGGCAAGACGGTCCCATTCACGCCCGGCGAAACCGTGCTCGATGTCGCGAGCCGAGCGGGTGTCGATATCCCCACGCTTTGCCACGACCCCCGGCTCGACCCCGCGGGCGCTTGCCGGAGCTGCCTGGTCGAGGCATCGGGCTCGCGCCGCCTGGTCCCGGCCTGTGCACACCAGGCGGCGGACGGGATGGAAGTCACCACCGAAAACGCACGCATCGAGCGGCATCGGCAGACGCTCATGGCCCTCTACATGACCGACCACCCGCACGACCGCGAAGCGTCGGAGGTCGGGTCGCCGGACGAGTTGATCGACATGGCTTTCCGCTATGACGCGCCGATGGACTGGGGCCAGATGGAAGTCACCCGCGCGTCGCGCGATGTCGACCGCAACCCCTACATCGACTTCAACCCCGCGACGTGCATCGCGTGTGCCCGCTGTGTGCGCTACTGCGAAGAGGTCGAGGGCGTCAGCGCGATCACGCTCGCCGGCCGCGGCTCGCGCACGACCATCGCCACGGCCGACAACGCCTCGCTCCTGGACACGACCTGCGAGATGTGCGGCGGCTGCATCGACGTCTGCCCAACAGGCGCGATGAACGAGAAACTCCCGCTGACACGCGGCCTCAAGCCCGAACGCGAGCTGACCAAGGTCCGCTCGACCTGCAACTTCTGCGGCGTGGGCTGCCAGGTCGACCTGAACATCGACAAGGAAGCGAACAACGGCCAAGGCCTGATCACCAAGGTCACCAGCCCCCCGCCGGGCACGACGACCAACGACGGCAACCTCTGCGTCAAGGGCCGATTCGCCTACGACTTTGTCCACCACGAAGACCGGCTGACGACCCCGCTCATCCGCGGCGACGACGGCGAACTGCACCCCGCGACCTGGAAGGAAGCGATCGCCAAAGCCGCGGCCGGGCTCAAGGGTGTCGTCGAGAAGCACGGCAAGGACGCCCTGGGCTTCGTCAGCTCCTCGCGATGCACGATGGAAGAAAACTACCTCGTGCAGAAGCTCGCACGGGCGGTGTTCCAAACGAATAATGTGCACCAATGTGCCGCGACGTGACACGCTCCAACTGTGGCCGGTCTGGTCAACACATTTGGTGCGGGTGCGATGACAAACTCCATCGGCGAGATCCGAGACGCCGAGTTCCTGTTCGTGATCGGTAGCAACACGAGCGAGGCACACCCGATCATCGCGATGGAGATGAAGCGGGCGGTGCGTCGCGGCGCGACGATGGTGGTCGCCGACCCACGCGCGATCTTCATGGCCTCGATCGCCGAGAAACACCTCCAGCTCCAGCCGGGCACAGACGTCTGGCTGCTCAACGCGATGGCGCACGTCATCATCGAGGAAGGCCTCGTCGACGAGACCTTCATCCGCGAGCAGACCGAGGGCTTTGAGTCGGTCAAGGCGATGGTCGCCGACTACACGCCGGAAGAAGCGGAAAAAATCACCGGCGTCCCGGCCGACGACATCCGCTGGGCGGCGCGGAAGTACGCCACCACCGACAAGGCCGGCATCTACTACACCCTGGGCATCACCGAGCACTCGCACGGCAGCGACAACGTCTACGCGCTGTCGAACCTCGTGCTCATGACAGGCCACCTCGGCAAGCCCTCCTCCGGGCTCAACCCGCTGCGTGGGCAGAACAACGTGCAAGGCGCCAACGACGCCGGCGCGACGCCCGTCTACTACCCCGGCTACCAGAGCGTCGATGACCCCGCCGCCCAGGCGAAGTACGAGCAGTCCTGGGGCGTCAAACTCGACCCCAACCCCGGCATGAACCTCAACGTGATGATGAAGGAGGCGGGCAAAAAAATCCGCGGGTTCTTCGTCATGGGCGAGGATATCGTGCTGTCCGAGCCCAACGTCCTGAAGCTTGAGGAGGGCCTGAACAACGTCGACTTCATCGTGATCCAGGAGCCGTTCCTGAACGAGACGGCCCGCTTCGCGGACGTGGTGTTCCCCTCCAGCGTCTTCGCGGAGAAGGACGGGGTGTTTGCGAACTCCGAGCGGCGGATGCAGCGGGTGCGCAAAGCGGTCGATCCGCCGGGCGAGGCCAAGGCCGACTGGGACATCCTGGTCCAACTGGCGAATGCCTGCGGCGCGGGCTGGGACTTCAGCGGCCCGGCAGAGGTGTTCGACGAGTTCGTGCGTGATGCGCCCAAGTTCGCGGGCATCAGCCACGCCCGCCTCGACGCGACCGAGCAAGGCCCGGGGCTGTCCGGCATCCAGTGGCCCTGCCCCGACAAGGACCACCCCGGCACGAAGTTCCTCCACGAAGGCGGCATCCTCCGCGGCAAAGGGCTCTTCCACGCCGTGGCCTACCGCCCGTCCGAAGAACTGCCCGACGAGGAGTACGGCCTGCTGCTATCGACGGGCCGAACGCTGTACCACTACAACGCCGCAACACAGACCCGGCGTGAGAGCGGCCTACACGCCAAGCAAAGCGAGGCCTTCGTCGAGATCCACCCGCGCGATGCGCGTAAACGCGGGATCCAGCACAACGACAAGGTCGAGCTGGCGTCCCGACGCGGGAGCGTCACACTGCGTGCGGTCATCTCCCGGCAGGTCCGGCCGGGCTGCATCTGGATGCCGCTGCATTTCGCCGAGGCCCGCGCGAACGTACTGACCAACGACGTCGGCGACGCGGTCACCGGCACAGCCGAGTACAAGGTCTGCGCCGCGGAGGTCCGCAAGCTGGACGATAGCGCACCGCCGTCCCAGCCGGTGTTCCCTGGGGCGTACTTCGAGGCGGTCGAGGTCGGGTAGACCGCAGCATCGGCGGGTCCAGCGGGTGCCACACAGCGGAGGGAGCTGTGTGCTGTCTATCACAATTTCGTTTGGAGCTCACACATAGCTTCGCTATGTGGCACCCAGCAGCCTATTGCAAAACGATCCACAGCCTGATCGCCCCCTGCGAAACACAGGGGTTTCCTGTACGATCCGCAACCCGCCCCGGAGCCCCTGCCCCCTGGAGAAACCCAGATGCGTATCGGCGTACCCAAGGAAATCGACCCGCTGGAGAAGCGCGTTGCTGCGACACCCGCGAGTGTGCAGCGGCTGGTCGAGTTCGGGCATCAAGTCACCGTCGAGGCCGGGGCCGGCGGGGGATGCAGCTTCTCCGACGACGACTACCGCGACGCCGGGGCAACGGTCGAGACAGACTCGGCCAAGGTCTGGCAGGACGCCGAGCTGGTTCTGAAAATCCGCGAGCCGATGAGCCTGCCCGACGGCGGTCACGAAGCGGACTGGCTTTCGCAGGACGCGGCGCTCTTGTGCTACCTCCAACCCGCGCTGAATGGGGAGCTGCTCTCTAAGCTCGCGGAGAAGAACGTCACGGCGATGGCCGTCGACGCTGTCCCCCGTATCACCCGCGCCCAGAGCATGGACGTGCTCAGCGCGACCGCCAACCTCGTCGGCTACCGCTCGCTCATCGAGGCGGCCCACGCCTACGGCAGCTTCTTCTCCGGGCAGATGACCGCCGCGGGCAAGCTCCCGCCGGCGAAGGTGCTGGTCGTCGGCGCAGGCGTCGCGGGGCTCGCGGCGATCGGTGCTGCCAAAAACCTTGGCGCGGTCGTGCGGGGTTTCGATACCCGCGCCGCAACGCGCGAGCAAGTCGAATCGATGGGCGGCGAGTTCCTCACCGTCGAGCTTGAAGAATCGGGCGACGGCCAGGGCGGCTACGCCAAAGAAATGAGCCAGGCCTTCCTCGACGCCGAGTACGCCCTGTTCCGCGAGCAAGCCAAAGAGGTCGACCTCGTCATCACCACCGCACTGATCCCGGGCAAACCGGCCCCGAAGCTCTGGCTCACCGACATGGTCGAGAAGATGAAGCCCGGCTCGGTCGTGGTCGATCTTGCGGCCGAGCGCGGGGGCAACTGCGAACTCACCGAGCCGGGCAAGATGGCCGAGCACCACGGCGTGAAGATCCTCGGCTACACCGACTGGCCCAGCCGGATGCCCAAGGTCGCCAGCACCCTCTACGCCAACGCGTGTATGAACTACCTCAAGCTGCTGGGCATCGAAAACGCCGACGCCCCGCTCACCTACCCGATGGACGACGAAATCGTCCGCGCGATGACGGTGACGCACGCCGGCGAGATCCTCTGGCCCCCGCCCGCACCCAAGGCCCCCGCCCCACCCCCCGCCGCAGCGACACCCCAGGCGAAGGCAGAGCCCGCCGCTCCCGAAGCGCAGCCGCAGTCGGCCGCAAGCAAGGCGTGGGTCCCTGTGCTCGTTGGCGTCGCACTCGCCGCGCTGTGGGTCTGGCTGAGATGGGGCGCGGGCGACGGCGGCACCAGCGCATCGACGCACGCTTCCATCGCGTTCACCCAGCACCTCACCGTGTTCATCATGGCCTGCTTCGTCGGCTGGCAGGTCATCTGGAACGTCACCCCCGCGCTGCACACCCCGCTCATGGCCGTCACCAACGCGATCAGTGGCATCATCATCCTCGGCGGCCTGCTCTACAGCGGGCACGGCTTCGCCTCGTCCGGCGGCGGCTTCGCGTGGGCCCCGGCCCTCGGGCTGCTCGCCGTCTTCTTCGCCATGATCAACATCTCGGGCGGCTTCCTCGTCACGCAACGCATGCTCAAGATGTTCCGCAAACAGACCTAGTTTTTGACTAACCCATCAGCGGGACAGGCAACTTGCCGGTCAACAGGCCGTAAGCCTGTCCACCCCGCTTCGCATCGCACGGAGACTCCGCCTTGGAACACATGGCAATGGGCCTGGCCTACCTGATCGCGGCAGTGCTGTTCATCCTGTCGCTGCGCGGGCTGGGCAGCCAGGAGACCGCGCGCAAGGGCAACCTGCTCGGCATGTTGGGGATGGCCATCGCGCTGGTCGCGGTGTTCACGTCCAGCCAGATGACACTCGGCGCGCTGCCCTGGGTGCTTGCCGTCGCTGCGATCGCTACGGTGATCGGCGCATGGATGGCGGGCCGCGTCGCCATGACGAGCATGCCGGAGATGGTCGCGCTGCTGCACAGCTTCGTCGGCCTCGCGGCGGTCCTCGTCGGCTGGGCGGGCTTCCTCGACCACAGCACCGCGCATGATGTGATCCACGCGACCGAGACCTTCCTCGCGGTCTGGATCGGCGCGATCACCTTCACCGGCTCGCTGGTCGCGTTCGCCAAGCTCCGCGGCTCGCTGAGCGGCAAGGCCTTGATCCTGCCCGCACGCCACGCGCTCAACGGCGGGATGGTCGCGGTGAGTGCCGTGTGCCTGGCCGTCGTCGCCGGGCCGGGCGGTGAAGGTGCCTGGGCCGGGCCTTGCCTGCTGATCGCGACGCTGATCGCGTGTGTACTCGGGGCCCACCTGGTCCTCGCGATCGGCGGGGCCGACATGCCCGTCGTCGTCTCGCTCTTGAACAGCTACTCGGGCTGGACCGCCGCGGCCGCGGGCTTCATGCTCGGCAACGACCTGCTCATCATCACCGGCGCACTGGTCGGCTCAAGCGGGGCCATCCTCAGCTACATCATGTGCAAGGCCATGAACCGCTCGATCTGGAACGTCGTCTTCGGCCAGTTCGGCGCAGCCCCCACCACCGCCTCGGCGGCCAACGGCGAAGTCCAGGGCGAGATGACCGAGCTCTCCGCCGAGCAGACCGCCGACGCGCTCAAGAACGCCAAGCAGGTCATGATCGTCCCGGGCTACGGCATGGCGGTCGCCCGGGCGCAGCACGCGGTATGCGACCTCACCAAACGCCTGCGGGACCAGGGCATTGATGTGCGTTTCGCCATCCACCCCGTCGCGGGTCGGCTGCCCGGGCACATGAACGTGCTGCTCGCCGAGGCGTCGGTGCCCTACGACATCGTCTTCGAGATGGACGAGGTCAACGACGACTTCCCCGAGGTCGATATCGTGCTCGTGATCGGCGCCAACGACATCGTGAACCCCAGCGCGCTAACCGACCCCGGCTCCCCCATCGCGGGCATGCCTGTGCTGGAGGTCTGGAAGTCGAAACAGGTCGTCGTGCTCAAGCGCGGCCGAGGCGCGGGCTACGCGGGGATCGAAAACCCCTTGTTCTTCGAGGACGGCACGGACATGCTGTTCGGCGACGCACTCGAGAGCATGACCAAGCTCGTCTCGCTAACACAGGCGTAGCACACCGCAACCTACTCCGCCATTTCGCGACGCAGCGTGGTGTAGTCGATCGCGTATCCGGGGTTGAGGTAGGTCAGGTGCAGGACGGGGCCCTCCGCCGGGTCGTGGTCGAACGTGCGGGCGTTGCGGGCCTTGGTGCCCTCGAGGATGAATAGGACCGCGTTGCCTTGCCGCCAGCCCGGGCGGCCAATGACCTCCTGCATCACCGCAGAGAGGTCCGGCGTGAGTTGCTCCGCACCACGAGCGTCGATGGACCAGGCCCCGGGCCCCCAGACCGCCTGCGCAGTCGTCTTGGAGCGTGACGAAAGGTTGAACACGACCAGCGACAGTGGCGATGCATCGTCTGACGCCTGGGCCTGGATCGAAATCGCGGTGGCATCACTACGGCTGTCCTTCGACGTGAACTGGATCTGCGCCGACTGGACTGTACCACCCGGCGCAACCGGTAGGTCGTCAAATCGCACCCCCGCGGTCGCAGTGACCAATCCGTCCTGCCCGATCAGCATCGAGTCCGCCCCCGTCGCCATAAGCCCCAGCAGCCCCTCCCCACCGTCATCGGTAGATCGTATCACTGGGACCTGTGCGGTCTCGGGCGTCGCCATATAGACCACCGCGCTATAGATGCGCACGGCCTGGCCGACAGTCGCCTTGACGTACAGGCGGACGGGGTCGTCCGGATCGTCCGAAAGGGAGCCGTCCGCCTCGTCGACCAGTTTGTAGACAAAGGCCCCATGGCCGACCACCGTCTGGGACGACCAGGCGCCGTGCGTGTGGCTTGTGCGCCAGTTGCTTTGTGACTCCAAGCGTTTGCGGACGATCTCAAGCCCGCCGCGTGCGAGAAGGCGGGCCTGGGTTTGATCTTCTTCGAGGGACGCGCCTTGAAGATCGATGCGCCCCACCATCACCGCCGTCACACCGATGCCTACAAGCATCGCGGTCACCACCAGCACAAGCAGGTAGACGGTGCCGCGTTGCCGGGTTCTGGATCGTCGATTCATAGCTGGCTTTCGCACACAGGCGGGGTCAGGGAGCGACGGCCCAGCCGTGGAGTTGGGCAACGTTTCGTCCATCCCGCAAGATCGTTACGGTGACACGCTTCACGCCCTGGTCGCTGCCGACGGCCGTGCCAGGTTGAGCGGGAGCGACCCATTCGACCGTGAAGCTAAGCCGATAGGCCTCAAAGCCCGCGATCGGCGTGCCGTCGGCGTTGCTAACGGTGTTGCTCCAACCGTTGAAGTCATCGACATCGTCGTACTGATTCCGCTTCGTGGTGCCCGCCTCGCCGTTGTCTGGGCCGATCGTGTTTGTGCCGGCCTCGGCATAGTCCATCGCCAGCACTTCGTTCATCATCGCCTCAGCCAAGAGGCGTGCCTGCCCGCGCTCGCCGACCATGACCTGCGAGGCCCGCGCTGCCGAGACCGCGTTCAGCGCCGCAACCATCGCGCCGCTCACGATGATCATCGAGGCCACGGCTTCGATCATCGTGGCACCCGCTCGGCGTCGCTGTTTGTTTCTCTTCTGCGTCATCTTCAAACGTCTCAAACACGTTCTTCCCACAACCCCGTGCGCTTCAAACCATCATTGCCGGGTCACCTCTCCCGTGACAGGGTTGAGCGTCAGGACGATCACCTTGCCACCGCCGGAGACAGTGAGTTCCCCCCCACTGTTGGGCAGGCCGAACCCGTTGAAGACCAGGTCGCTGCCCGCATTATCGAGCGTATAGGCCAACGAAACCCCGTAAGGATCGGCCCTCAGATCAACCGTCTGGTCCGTCGTCGCATCGGCGGCAATACACTGGTAGCTGCTTTTCGTCGTAAAACGCAGGGTGTAGTCATCGCTTGTCGCCTGGGCCAGGTTCTGAGCCAAAGCGATGTCGGCCTCGATCCGGTTGGCCGCAGCCACTGCACGCTGCCGCGCCGAAGCATTGGCGAACCGCGGCCCCGCGATCGCGGCTAGGACCGCGACCAGCGCAACGACCAACGTCAGCTCAATCAGCGAAAAACCGCGTCGTTGAGGCAAGGCCACACGCCCTACGTTGGTCGGCACTGTCTTCCTCATCAGCCACATCCTCTGATTGCCGCCCTGCTGTTCGACCACTTCGTACATGCGCCTGGCCGCTTCGCCCTGGTCTATCCATCCGCTTTCGCGCAGGGCGCGGGATGCAGAGCCGATCTCGTGGTCATAGGAAAGGCCGCCGCAGCTCAGAGAACTAGACGGCGGCCTGGGTCGTTATGCGGCTAAAGCCGTGTGTTCGAACTTGTCTAGTAGTCGATGTATAGCTTGCCCGACGTATCCGTCTCGGTCGAAGCATTACAAGTGATCACGCCGGTCGTCTCGTTGTAGAACCATCCAACATTAGCCCCATCGGCCGTACCGAAACCTGTGGCACCTTGCCGGGGCCCGACAGAAACCGCCGGGATCTTTCGGATATAGGGGCCGTAGATATGATTAGCGGTTTTCGACGCTGCATACCCACCCTGAGAATCGGTGTACATCGTCAGTTGCTGTCGGATGTGGGCCAGCGTCGGGAACGTGCCGTTGTGCTCGGCCGCGTAGAGATCAATCGCGTTGCGCAGGACGGCGAGGTCGCCCGCAAGCTTCGAGTCTGCGGCGCCGGCAGCACCTCGGCTCAAGCGTGGGATTGCGATGGCACCGATAATGCCGATGATGACGACAACGATCACCAGTTCGATCAGGCTGAAGCCGGCAGATCGGCGAGGGGACAAGGCGTGCATGGGTAACCTCCGTGGGGGAACTCTCTTTAGTGCCGGCAATCACGGTCCGGCCTGAATCCAATCCTGATATCGACAACACACCACCCCCGCTTAATCAGGCCTCCCCGATTTTGAGAACATTTGTCTACGGTGTTTCCGGCAAACGCACAAACTCGCCCGTGGCTTCTGCCTGCCAGATCGACTGATAACTGTTAAACGCCCTCAGGACAAAGCCATCAAGCCGGTCACCGATGCTGACCCGGTTGCCGTTAATGATGGCGTACTCAATGTCCCCCACTTCCATCCGCCCATCGTGTGTGTGGCTGGCCTGGAACGCACGCCCCAAACGCCCGTCTGCGATCTGCGACTCGGGCTCGGGATCGGGCTCGGAATCAACTTCTTCTTCCAGGCTCGGCTGCCAGTCGGCGGGCGGCTCAAAAACATCGCCCCGCCCCAACACACCGCTCGTGGAGACAGAAACACCCTCCAAACGGCGGGCAAAGTCGCTTAGATCTACCGGCCCCATTTCGGGCTGCGAGGCTGAAGCATCAAAATCGCCGACAGTGGGCGCGGTCTCATTCGCCAGCGCCGCCCCATCCGCCTCGCCGATCACGCCGGGCACTTGCTCGGAAGCGTTCGCTGCCTTGGGGCCACCCAGCACCATACGGTCGATCACAACCGCACACACGCCGACCCCCAGCACGGCGACCAACACCTTGCGTTGCTTTGTCATCTTGCTCATCGCCATCCCTCCTGCCTGTCAAGAAGCCTCGGCCGTCTGCGTCGGCTCCACAAACCAGTTCAACGCCAGCGTAAACCGGCCACCCCCCGTGGGGTCTCGAACCACCTCGAACGCCTGAACACCCATATCCGGGAAGCGGCGGTGCAGTGCGCCCATGAATTCAACGAAGTCGTTGAGTCGCCCCTCGCCGCCGACCTCGACCGGCACGAAGGCGTAGTACGCCATCATCGTCTCGGTACCCGGCTGCGTGGACTCCAGTGTCAGCCCATACGCATGAGCCAACTCCGAGAGCTCCGCAACCCGCCGGTTGGCGTACGTCGATTGAAGTAGCTGCATCGGGCGGGCCGACAACTCGGCCTCGATACCCGAGAGTTCCTGCGAAAGCCGCTGCGTCACCGCGTCCTGCAACGCGGCCCGCTGCTCGGCCTCACGCACTGCGGCGAGCTGATCCCCCTGCGACTCACCGCCCGAATCCAGCGGCGCAATCCCAAACAGATACCCCGACGCCCAAAGCAGCGCACAGACCGCCCCACCCACCACATGGAACGGCCAAACAGGCTGTGTTGCGTTCGAACTCATCGCCATCGACCTCACTCCTACTGTGCCCGGCAAGCAATCCGGAACCCAATCCGCTGCTGGTCCCCAAAGGATTCGCCCCGCGTATCAATCAGCAAAACCTGCTTGAAAAGACCGATCGACTCAAGGCGCAGGAGCAATGCGGGAACTTCTTGGTAAGACTCGGCCAGGCCCCCCAGCACCAGCCATGCAGAATCGCCGCCGTGGCCTTCCGCCCCCACGGCTTGCCGCATCGCTGGGTCCACGATCGCGCCGAAACGGCAGTCCGTGAGTAACACTTTGTCCCCGAGCTCGATACTGATGCGGTCAAGTAGTGCTTTCCAGTCCGGCTGGCCGGACACCGCATCAATCGCGGAGAGCGCGTGCCGGTTCTGCGCAAGACGCGCACCAAGCACAAGTGCCTCTTGCTTCGATTCTTCGATGCGTCGCTCGGCAAGTGCGACCTGGTCGGCATGACGCCCCTGATCCACAGGCCCCGCCTGCATCCCGGACCAGCCGATCACGCCCGCCGCAAGGAGCGCGGAAGCCGCAGCCGCAACAGTCCATAGACGTTTGGCACGCTGGACCGCTGCACGTGACGTGTACTGCTTGGGCAACAAACTCAGATTATCCATGACGCCCCTCCTCCTGCATCGCAAGCCCGACCGCCGCAACCGCCGCACTCGATGACGCGGCATCGCCCTGCGGGCAGTCCGACAACAGCGCAGCAGGCGCGACCGGGACAACCTCGAGTTGTAATGCCTGAGCCAGCAGCCCGGCCAACCCGGGCATCCCCGCGACGCCGCCGGTCAACAGCAGCGGGCCAAGCTCGGCGTCCGGGTACTGGTGACTGACAAACGAAAACGACAGGGTGATCTGTTCGATCATCTCATCAAACACCCCTGCGATCGTCCCCGCGGTCTCGGAAGCAAGTACCCCCGCCGTCCCGCCCCGCTCTACCCCGTAGCGCTGCATCGCTCTTTGAGCCACCGGCCTGGGGGCAGACCATTTTTCCGATAAGGCATCGGCAATCTTGGCGCCGCTCCACTCGGTGAGCCGGCGCTCATGCACGACGCGGCCCTGATAAAGCAGAATCACCCGCACCGACGACGCGCCGAGGTCTGCGATCGCCGAAATCCTCGTCCAATCGGGTATGTGCGATGCGCAACTCCGTGATAGAGCCGCGGACATCGGCTCTATTGCTGCTACCTTCAGCCCGGCAGAATCCAGGCTCGACAACACCGGGTCGATACTGGCATGCGTCAGCGCCCAACACAGCGCTTGTTGCTGCCCCGTGTTGTAAGTCGGCGCGGGCAGTTGCGACCAGCAGCAGGTAAACGAATCTGCAGGCAATCGGTGCACGCGCGCAATCTCCATGCGCACGATCCGCTCACGCGACTCCTCCGTGCTTTTGAGCGGAAGGTCCAGCAAACCACGAACGACGGACTCTTCCGGGGCAGACAGCGCAACACGGCTACCCACGAATCCCCGACGCCGCAATACATCCGCGATGCCCACAGCTTCCCGGGCGGAGAGCGGAGCGCCGGGCTCACGCCGGGCAAAAGAGGCCAGGGCGTGTGCCGAAAAGCCCTCGCCGTTGCGAATGAGCTGCGCCGCCTTGACGGTGTCGCTGCCGATATCGAGCCCGATCGGCCCGGGCCTTGACATCATCCATCGCATTATCCACCCCCTGCACTAGCGGTGAGATCGAAGAGCGGCAGGAACATGCTGATGGCGATGCCACCGACGACCAAGCCCAGCACAACCAGGATCAACGGCTCAATCAACCCGGTGACAGACCGTAACCGAACCTCGTTGTCTTCATCCAGGAAGTCCGCGATCGTGAGAAGCAACGGGCCGAGCTTACCGCTCTGCTCCCCGTTGCGGACCGCTTCGTAAAACGCCGGGTCGATCAGCGTGTCATCACTAAACGCGGAGCTTGCCAGCTCCCCGCGCACGACCGTCTCCTGCGCATCTTTCATGAGTTTTGCGTAGACGGTGCTCCCGGTCGCATAGCGCGAGAGCTCGATCGCTTCGAGCAGCGAGATGTTGCACTCAACCAGAACACCCATCAGGCGGGCGATTTTGGCTGTCGCGAACGAACGTGTCAGTAGTGAGAGCTTGGGCACCCGAACCATGGCAAGATCGATCTTCGCCTTCCCCGCCGGGGTCTTCGACCACGCCGCCACCCCGGCCGCGCTGGCTGCCAACACGATCAGGCCGACCCACCAATACACACGAAGCAGGCCGGACAACCACATCAGGCCTTGCGTCGTGGCCGGCAGCGGCGTATCAAGCGTATCGAACAGGCCGGTAAACCGCGGCATCACGAGCGTCAGCATCAAGACGGTCACGCCGATCGAAACCAGGATCAGCACTGCCGGATACACCATCGCGCCGGCCAACTGCGTGCGAAGCTGGGCCTGCTTCCGGCTCAGTGATGCCAGGCGGTCCAGCATGGTGTCCAGCGATCCCGACGACTCGCCCGCAAGAACGACGTTGCGGTAGACCTGATCAAAGTAGCTCGGGTGCTGCGCGAGCGCGTCGCTCAACGGCACGCCTTCCTCGACGCGGGATTGGATGTCGGCGATCACCGCAGAAAACACCGCATCGCGTGTCTGCCGCCGAAGCGCAGCGATCGCATCCGCCAACGGGGTGCCCGTCGCCACCAGAACCTGGAGCTGGCGCGAGAACATCGCAACATGCCGGAGCCTTTTCGTCTTACCGCCCGACCACCCGCCCGTGACGCCGGGCACTTTGGCCATCGACTCCGACTCGCTCTCGGGCAGCAGCTCCGTCACGAATAGCCCCTTGGCGCGCAGCACCTCGGAGGCCTCCTCGATGCTCCCCGCCTCCACCGTCGCGTTCACCGCGGTCCCGGACTGATCGACGGCCTGGTATGCCAGTTTCATGCCGCCCCCTTCCGTGGCTCATCCGTTGCCGCATTCGCCTGGGGCAACGCATCTTCACCCACATCTTCGCAGCGTGTCACTCGGATAATCTCTTCCAACGAAGTCTCGCCCGAAAGCGCCAGCGCGATACCCTCGTCATGCAATGTGGTCGCACCGCCCGCCCGCGCCTGGTCGCGTAGCTCGTGTGAGGCCGCGGCGCGGTGGATCAGACGCCGCAGAGGCGACGTCACTTTCATGACCTCGTAGACCCCCACGCGCCCACGGAAACCGGTGTCGTGGCACGCCCGGCAGCCGGCCCCCTTCCGAAACGCGCGGCCGGTCTTGTCCAAAAGGCCCGCCTCCTCGAGGATCTCCTGCTCGGGGTAATACTTGGTCTGGCATTCTTTGCATACCTTGCGTGCCAAACGCTGCGCAACCACACCCACCAGCGCACCGGAAAGCAGGTACGGCTCAATCCCCATATCCAACAGCCGCGATACTGCACCCGGGGCGTCATTCGTATGCAGCGTCGCGAGCACGAGGTGGCCCGTGAGCGCCGCCTGCACCGCAACGCGAGCAGTCTCCTCGTCGCGGATCTCACCCACCATGATGATGTCCGGGTCCTGACGAAGGATCGAGCGCAGCGCACGACCGAACGTCATCCCGACCGACTCATTGACATGGATCTGATTGATCAGGTCCATCTGGTACTCGACCGGGTCTTCGACGGTGACGAGGTTGACCTCCGGGCTTCGCAGCAGGTCGAGCGCTGAGTAGAGTGTCGTTGTCTTCCCGCTCCCCGTCGGCCCGGTCACAAGGACAAGCCCGTTGGGCTGCGCCAACATGTGCTTGAAAGTACTCAGCGCCTCGGGACGGAAGCCGAGTTGCTCCATACGCACATTCAGATTCGATTTATCCAGCAGACGGATTACGAGCTTCTCGCCCAAGAGCGTCGGGATGGAGGACACACGCAGATCAACATCACGCCCCTCGGCGACAATGCGGACACGGCCCTCCTGAGGCAGGCGTTTCTCGGAGATATCCATCTTCCCGACGACCTTGACCCGCGACACGATCGCCGCGTGCATCCCCGAAGGCGGCTTCATCAACTCACGCATCGACCCATCGATGCGGTAACGGATGCGCGTGCCCTTGCGCTCTGGCTCGATGTGGATGTCGCTTGCCCCGTCTTTCACGGCCTGCAACAGCGCGATGTTGACGAGGTTCACGATCGGGCTGCCTTCGATCAGGCGGTCGAGGTTTGCGGCCGCCTCCTCGTTCGCTTCTTCCTGCTCGATTACTTCGACTTCATCCGACTGGTTGAGCTTCGCCAGGAAATCATCGACGTCGAGATGTTCCCCGGCATTGCGCTCAATGAACTGCTCGATGTTCTGTGGCAGTGCGAGCACCGGCCGGATCTTACAGCCCGTCAACTCCCGCAGGCGGTCAATCGTTGGCAACGACTGCGGCTCAGCCATCGCGACCGTCAGCGTCTCTCGCACACGGAACATCGGCACGGCCTTGAGTCGCATGGCTTCTTCCTGGCCGATCTCCTTAAGCAGCGTCGTGTCGATCAGGCCGAGGCGTAGCGTGACACCGCGGATGCCTAACTGTTCTGCGAGGACGTTGACCAGCGCGGTCCCGGTGACCATGCCTTCTTCGATAAGCACCGAGCCAAGCATCGAGCCGGAACGTTTCTGCAACGACAAGGCTTGCGACAACTGCTCATCCGTGAGCAGTCCTGCGTGGATCAGCAGCTCTCCCAGGCGTTTTTGTGGGGCGCGTAGCTTCAAAGGAAACTCCTCACCGCACTGTTTGTGTTCTCGTAATACTCGAACTGTTGCTCGATTTCAGTCAGCAGGAGCACCTCGCGGACGGTCGGCGTGATCCCGACCAGGCGCAGCGTCTGACCGCAGGAAGCCAGGCGATCAGCGATATCCAGCAGGGCCTCCAGGCCTTTGCTGTCGACATACTTCGCCTCGGACATGTCGATAGCAAGCCGGCCTAGCGTCGAGCCCACCGCGTCGAGCCCACGGGCGCGCAGTTGATCCGCGTCCTCAAGGACCAATGGCCCTTCGGGACGCAACACCTGCACCGCTCCGTGTTTGATCTCTGTCAACGCCGGCATACATCAGGCCCCTTCCACTTTGATCGGGAGCACGGCTTTGAAGGTGCTGCCTTCGTTCAACACGGACTCGACCGTCAGGTCGCCGCCGTGAAGCCGGATGACCTCCCGCGCAAGCGCCAGGCCCAGGCCCGAGCCGGTGATGTCGCCGATGCGTGGATCGTTGGCGCGTTGAAACTTCTCAAAGATGCGTGCCTGGTCTTCCTCACTGATCCCGATCCCGGTGTCCGAGACTTCGAAGGTGAGTTGGCCGGGCGAGACATCGACATGGACTCGGACCTCGCCACCGTCGGGCGAGTACTTGATCGCATTGCCGAGCAGGTTCTGGATCACAACGGCGAGCTTGTCACGGTCCCCGCGCACCACGGGGAGCTTGGGGGGCAGGTCGAAGGTGAGTTCGATCTGCTTCTCTTGTGCGTTTGCGCTGTAGTCCGATTCTGCCTGCTGGAACAGCGCATCGAGCCGAACATCATCGCGGTTCAGTTCGATCGCCCCGGCCTCGATCTCGGAGACCGAGAGCATCTCACTCACCAGCCGTTCGAGCCGCTGCGATTCACGGCCGATGACATTCAGGCATTCGCCCAGCACGACAGGATTGCCCGTGCCTTCGTCCTGGGCTTGCTCGAGATACATGCGGATATTTGTCAGCGGGGTGCGCAGCTCATGTGTTGCCTGTGCCACGAAGTCGTGCCGCGCCCCCTCGGCGACACGCTGCTGCGTGATATCTTCGACGACCAACAAAGCGCCTGTGGTGTCGCCGCTGCCGATCGGCCGAATGTTGTACCGCAACACATTGTCTGAGCCCTCGCCCATCTCCCGCTCGATCGCGACGCGTGCAGGCCCCTGGCCCGAGCACGCCGCTTGCAAGGCCTTGCCGACCTCTTGGTCGACCTGCAACTCGCTCAAGCGTTGGCCTGCGGATTCTTCACGATCCCAGCCCATCGCGGCGCAGCCCGCGCCGTTGATGTAGGCCAGTTTCCCCAGTGCATCGAAGACGGCAAGGCCCTGCCAGAGGCTGTCACAGCCCAAGTCCAGCAGTCCGCCTAAGCCAGTGCGTTGGCCAAAGTGCTCCAGTTGCTGGTCCAGGTCCGCTTCTTCTTCGGCGATACGGCGTCCAAGGATCCGGTTCCACCCGGCGGACTCGTACCCCCAGCGCGGATCTAAACGCAGGGCGTCGAGTTCAACACCCTGCTCGGCATCACATATCGCGCCACGGATCATCGTCAAGACGCCGAGTCGGCAACGCAGCTTGCGGTACAGCAGCAACATCCCGATAAGCCCCACCGCGCCGATGACACCCACCCCGGGAAGCGCAGGCCCCAACGTGGCATTGGCTCGGGGCAGTGGCATCTCGATCTGCAGCGTCGCCACACCATTCCCGGGGACAGGGACCGGACGCGTAAGATGTACACGGCTGGCGACGACACGTGTCTCGGTGGTCTGCGTGCCCGCCTGAGGCCAAGACACCGGCATCACCGTCATCTGCGGACGGGACAGGTCGGCGTCGGCCAGCGTTGTGCCGTCACCAAGCGTAAGCTGGCAGGTCTCGAAGGTGTTGTGCAACGCCGATTCGCTCAGCAGCCGCCGTACCGCCGAGAGTTCTCCGGCGGCTAACAGCGGCTCCACGGCACTCGATAGGTTATCGGCCAGAGCCTCGGCACGGTGGACCGCATCTTTGCTTGCCTGGTCCGCCGCCGAGCGCGACATCCACCACACACCGACCGCAAACGTCGCGATGAGGAGCCCAAGAAACGCCGCCCCGATCGGCCAGGTCAAGGCCTCGGCACGCCCCGGGCGCACCTCTTGCCGCGCATTTTCCCGCGGTTTTTCCGCCGTATCCTGCCTTTGCATGTGTGCCTCCGGCCCACTTTCGGATCGTAGGCCAATCAGGGTATCGGTCATCAGAAACCGGGCCTAAAGCCACAACTGGCCTGCTTACGGCGATAAACCTCGCTCGCGGGATGGCCGATACTCCAGAGGCAGATAAGGAAGTCCCATGCAGATGCAGCCCTCAACTGACTCCAACGCCCCTGAGACCTCGGGCCAAACGATCTTGATCGCCGACGACGAGCCGCACATCCGTCACCTCGTCGGCACCAAGCTGCGTACCGCGGGGTACAACGTTATCGAGGCGAACAACGGCAAAGACGCGCTCGCGCTCGCGAACGAACACCGGCCTGCGCTCATCGTGACCGACTTCCAGATGCCGATCATGTCCGGGTTCGAAATGAGCCAAAGGCTCAGCGAAAACGACGAAACACTAAACATCCCTATCATCCTGCTCACCGCGCGCAGCCACAAGATCGGCCTGGCGGAGTTAGCCGAAACCGGGATCCGGCAGGTGATCGACAAGCCATTCAGCCCTCGTCAACTTCTTGACAACGTCCGCGAACAACTCAACTAATCACGAACGAGCCCATGCGCTATGCAAGGCAGTCTTAATCGCACATTCACCGATACCGCGACGCAGTTGTTCGAGCAGCGATGCCATGCCCTCGGACTTTCGCTCTATTGCGATGGCCCCGCAGGGACACTCGAGTGCCCGCTTGCTAAACAAACTCCGCTAGAACCCTGGTTCATGCGGGATGCACTAACGCGAAAGATTGAAGCAGCACTTGCAGGCGATTCCACCGAAACACTGGAGGTAGAGCCCGGCATCTTCCTGATGGTGATTCCGGATGACTTGGGGACCGGCACACGTTTCGGCGTCCTTTCCCTGGGCCCCGACGCCGAATCCGACACCGGATTCGACGAGCGTTGTGAAAGGGCTGGCCTGGAAGCCGACGCGGTATCGGCCGCTTTGCAATCGATCCCACGGCATACGCCAAACGAGCACGATACACTCGCGCAGACACTGGCCTGGAACCTCGCGGACCTGCGCCGTGTTGATCACGCCAACTTCGCGGCCGAGGACCTGACCGAGCAACTCGGCCAGAACTACGAGAATATCACGCTGCTTTACCGCCTCGGCCGGTCGTTGAGTTCGCTGGATTCGCCGCACCTGGTCGCTCAAACCATATGCACGCAGCTTCTTGAAACGCAGGACTTCGGGTGGGTTTCAGCATTCTTCCTCGACGGGAACCAGGGCGTTCCGGACCTGGCGGGCCGATGCCTGGTAGCTGGGGATCTTCCGGGCGATCGCGAGCAGTTCAAGGCGCATCTGGAGCACATGGTCCGCGAGTGGCGGGATGACCAGTGGAGCAAGCTGCTGCAGATCGGTGAACACCCACTGGCAGACCTCGCGCAAAGCGAGATCATCCTCGATCCGATCCAGCACGACGGCCGCGTCATCGGCGCGGTGCTTGCCGGCGGGAAGACCGGGGTCGATCCCGAAGCCACGAGCAACGACACGCAGTTGGTCGACGCCATCGCCGCCTTCCTAGGCACCTTCCACGAGAACGCAGCACGTTTCAACGAGCAACAAATGATGTTTATCGGCACGCTCGAAGCGGTCTCCACCGCACTGGACGCCAAAGACCCATACACCTACGGCCACTCCGACCGGGTCGCCCACCTCGCGGTGGAACTCGCTCGGGCGATCGGCCTCGAAGAGCAGGAGGTCGAGCGTCTCCGGATCGCGGGACTCGTGCACGATGTGGGCAAGATCGGTGTCCCGGAATCTGTCCTGTGCAAAACCGGCAAGCTCACCGATGAAGAGTACGAGCAGATCAAGCTCCACCCCCGCATCGGCTACAACATCCTCAAAGGTATCCCGCAGATGGAAGACGTCCTCGACGGCGTCCTCTATCACCACGAACGCTGGGACGGCCGAGGCTACCCCGACCGGATCGCTGGCGAAAACATCCCGCTCTACGGGCGAATCCTCGCGGTCGCAGACACATTCGACGCGATGAGCTCGACGCGTTCGTATCGGCAGGCCATGCCGCGCGACAAGGTCCTTGCCGAGATCGTGCGCTGCGCCGGATCGCAGTTTGACCCGCGACTCACGGGCCCGTTCGTTGCTCTGGACTTTACGAAGTTTGACGAGCTGGTACGCTACCACGAAGGCCTGGCGAGCCAAGCGGCATAGCACAGGCAGAGATGATGCGGTGTACGGCCAGGTTGTGTCTGACGACTCACATGGTGGCCGGGGTTGAGCGCAGCGAACCCCGGACTAACTCACCGACCCGTTCCGGGGGCAGGCTGCGCCTGACCCCGGCCACCATACTGGGCAATGAGGAGCCGTCAGACACAACCTAATGCAGCTCGTAGTCACGATCGCAGAACATCCGCGCGGGCGTGACGAGGTATCCCGCGCGAATGACAACCGTCTTGATGAGATCTCGGTACGCGTAACTTTATGCGCTTGCGTTCATGCGGCGGTGTTTTTGCCACTTTTTCGGCGTGTTGTGCGTGTTAGCTGCGCGGGAATGGCTTCGGCGTGTGCGGGATTTTCGAGGGTGAATGCTGCGCGTGGCTTTTCGATCAGCGTATGCCCTGCGGGGTTGAACGCGATACGGTGCAGCGCCATCTGACGGCCGTCGATCACAAGTGCATGTGGCCGACGCGGGGCGTGGAAAGACCCCGTGTTGATGATCGTTCGCCCTCCGATCTGCCAGACGCCGGCACGGTGAAAATGGCCGAAGACGAAGTATCGGGCTTCCGGTGCGTAGCGGTCTGCGAACTGCGCCGCGAGCTTTGGGAGCCGATGCCAGTACCAAAGCACGCGAGCACAGGTGCCCGCATAGCAGACGAGCCGTCTGGCTTTACCAGCCGAAGGACCGTTGTTTTCCGCGAGATCGTCCCACTTCTGCCCCGAGACGTGCTGGACCACACTCGCCTGCTCGTCCAATGCGCCGCGTTGCTGTGGATCGAGGCTGGCGATCGCATCGTTGTGCAGCGCACGGAGTTTGCTGGCGTCGCGCACCCAGGGGGAGATCGAAGGGTGCAGCATGTCTCCATGTGTCAGGAACACTTCACCGCCGTGAAGTCTCAGGTAACGCCGGTCTGTGATGAGCGGGTCGTGATTCCCCGACAGGAACGTGAGCCTGACACCGTCCTTCTCGCAGAGCTCACCGATCTCGAGGATTTGCCGAGCCGCTGAACCGCGCCAACGTGCGTCGGAGAGCTCGGCAAAATCACCGTTGACGATCAGCTCATCCGCCCCCTGCCACAGGGGGCGGAGCGCCGCGACGCTGGATGCCCCGCGGCCGTCCCCGGCAAGGTGAGTATCAGAAATCACAACGGTGCGTCGAATCATCTCAACTCACTTCGTCGTTCTAGGCGGCTGGTGTGAGCACAGCGACGATCGACCTGCACCAGGCATCCAAGTCTACGCTGATAGTCGCCTTGTCATATACGTCGGTCGCGCCGGCCTCCCGGCACGCGACCAACATCTGACTGTCATCCACCGCGGTCACCATCGCAACCGGGATGTGTTTGAAGACCGGATTGGCCTTGAGCGCTTTGACGATTTGAAGACCCGTAAAGCCCGGCATATTGACATCGCAGACGATCAGGTCCGGCAGGCTATTGCTGGGTCGCTGGGCGTCACGGAGGAACTCGACCGCCGATCGGCCGTCCCTCGCGACCGTGATCTCGACCCCACCCAACCGCTCGAACATCGTCTTCATCAGGTGTGCCGCGAGAGCGTCATCATCAACGATCAGCACCCGGATGGTCTGGCCGACCGGGCTCAGGTCGGGGACGATTTCGCCGGCGAATGGGTCGGCATCATTGTGCGTAGCCAGGGCTGCTGCGGCTGGAACGGCAGCCTGCGCAGGCTCATCGCCAGGCATCGGCTGGGCGATCTCATCGCCCAAATCAACGCCCCACCGCTTCACATTGTTTCGCCCACTTTCCTTCGCGAAATACACAGCTTTGTCGGCCTGCTGAACCAATTCCTGCGCCGACACCTGCGGCTGCCCGGGTATCCAGGCGGCCACGCCCACACTGACCGTACGCGGCAAGGTATCGGGGCAGTTCGGGACCTCGGCTAAATCGAATGGCCCTTGCGCGATCGCACAACGCATCGCCTCGCCCATCTGGCTCGCCGCCTCCAGGGACGCGCCGGGCATCACGATGGCAAACTCTTCGCCGCCGTAACGGCAGACGGTCCCCTTTTCGCCGACGGTCTGCACGAGCCGTCTGGCTAGCTCGATGAGGACAAGGTCTCCGGCATGGTGGCCGTAGGTATCGTTGACAAACTTGAACTTGTCGGCGTCGCTGAAGAGCACCGCGATCGGCTGCCCGGTGCGGGTCGCAGTCGCCATGGCTTCTTCTGCGACTTCGTCGAAACGCTTGCGATTCGCGATGCCGGTCAGCCCGTCGGTGGTGGCGGCCTGTTCGAATTCCTCGGCCTGCTTCTTGAACCCCTCGGACTCGCGCTGGACGATGATCTGCTGTTCAACCAAACGCTGGTTTGCGGCCACAAGGAGTTGCTGGGGGTCGGGCATCTCGCCGATCCCCTGCCCCAGCAGGCGTGCGACTCCCTTGCTGGCAGTCGTGGTCTGCTCGAGCAAACGGGTCAGGTCCTGCTGGTGCCAGCCGTACCACGCGTTGGCCTTTTCGAGCAGCTCGGAATAGGCCAGCCCTTCAACGTCTTCGATCACACAGCGTGCAGCCAATGCGCCCAGCGCAACGACTCGGACGATCTCGCTGTGCTCGACCGCCTCTTCGGGCGTGTGGTGATGGCGGATCGCCTCGACGATTTGGCCGGGCATCTGCCAGCGCTGCGCCAGCTCCGCACCGATCGTCGCGTGGCTGAAGCCGAACTGCTTGAGCTCGGCTTTGTAGAGCGAGTTGTGGAAGACACCTGCCCGGCTTACGAGCGGGAGATACTTTTGAGGCGCGGCCACGAAGATCGCCAGCATCCCCATGTCTTGGAAAAGCCCCGCGGCGAAGGCCTCGTCGGGCTCGCAAGTCTTCGATGCAAGCGCAACCTGACGTGCACCCGCCGCTGCGATGATTGTGCGACGCCAGAACATCGTCATGTCGAAGCCGTCATCGACGCCCTGCGTCAGGTTCACCATGCTGAAGCCCAGCACCAGCGACTTGACCGCGCGTAACCCCAGCATCCCGATCGCTCGATCGATCGAAGGGCACGGCTTGGGCAGGCCGTAGAAACTCGAATTGACCGTCTTGAGCACCTTGCCTGCGAGGCCTGGGTCGCTCTGGATCAGATGCGCGATCTCATTGATCGCGACGTCCGGGTTGCTGGTCTTCTCCAGCAACTCCATCGCCACCGCCGGCAGCGTCGGCAACGCCTCACAACTGAGAATACGCCCCTTGTCCAACCTTACCACGCTACCTTTTGGGTCCCCCCCCAACGAGGTCGTCGACATCACAAACTCCTGCGGCTCAGGCCACGGTATGATCCGGAAACAACTGATGGAGGACATACACGCTTGCGATGAACCTCCCCCCGGTAAACACCTGATCGTATCTTTCGCCCCCTGACTCCAGTGATTTCGAAGAAAACCACAGGATTCCCCGTAGTTCGTACGGTAGGGGCGGGTCTAGGTTATCGGTCGCGTGCTTCGCCTCGGGAGACGGCGTCTGCCGATCTGCCCACAGGATGCTCCGCACCTCGCCCATGTCGATCACAACCCCACCGATCACTGTGGAGTGACGATGACAGACCCACGCATCGACATCCGGCAGATGCTCACGCTCACCGATGACACGGGGATCTTTCAGCACGCCCGGCTCGCGGCGCCCGACCCCAACCACGGCTACTGCGTCGATGACAACGCACGAGCCCTGATCGCGGCGGTACGACTCCACCCCCACGATCACCCCGAAGGCCAGCCCGGGGTGGAAGCCTTGGTCAACCGCTACCTCGCCTTCGTGGCCTACGCGGTCGATCATGAGACACACCGCGTCCGGAACTTTATGGGCTTCGACCGGCGATGGCTCGAAACCGTCGGCAGCAATGACTCGCAAGGCAGGACCCTATGGTCACTCGCGATCGCGGCGCATGAGGCGCCGCTCTCACACCAGCGCGAACTCGCAGGCATCGTTTTCCTCGAAGCCCTGCCAGCGACACAGACGCTGGATTCCCTAAGAACCTGGGCCTTTTTGCTCCTTGCCCTCGACGCCTGGCTGCAGACACCGCAAGGGCAGAAGGATGCGGCGGCTAGAAACCGCATGGCCCGCCACGCCGACCAACTCGCGCAGGTTTATCAGGCAAATCACACCGCCGATTGGCCCTGGTGGGAAGCCACGGTGACCTACGACAACGCCCGGCTGCCGCTCGCGATGCTGCAGGCCGGCCAGCGATTCGACCGCGACGACTACACCGCGATCGGGCTGACCGCGCTGGATTGGCTGCTGCGCATCCAGACTCACGCCCCAACCGACCACCTCAGCGTGATCGGTAACGACGGGTGGTACCGCAGATCGGGCGACACCGATACGCCGACCGCCGCACGTTTCGATCAGCAGCCCCTCGAAGCCGCCGCACTGATCGACGCCTGCGCGATGGCCTATCACGTGACACGCGACCGGGCGTGGGTTGATCATGCCGGGCGCTGCCTCGCCTGGTTCCACGGAGAAAACGACCTGCAGGCCCCACTCATCCACCCCGAGACCGGCGGCTGCCGCGACGGGCTGACACCCACCGGCGTCAATCAGAATCAGGGCGCGGAATCGGTACTCAGCTACATCATGAGCTGCCAAACGATGCGGCTGCTTTCCCAGTCGTCAGCGGCTGAATAACCGGCATAACCAACGCGATCACGCACGGGGCGACACCCGCACACCGCTCCCATACCGGCCATGCCTGTTTTGGCCGCAGGATCCATCCGATAGCGCGGATACTGGAACCCCAGAAACCCGATGTCATCGATCCACAACATCCCGGAACCCACGACCGGCTACCGGCCGGTGACCGATGATCCCGCGCCCGCGCCGCAAGACGCCAACCCGATGGTGCGTCGCCCCGATTGCACCGGGCATGAAGATACCAGCCGACCCGCAACGGAGATCGACGAAGAGATCGGGTCGAAGACATGGCTGGTGATGCTGACCCTGAGCGGTGTGCTGCTGCGCGGGCTGCTGCTGTACTTTGGCCTGCTCGGCGTCGATAGCGATGCCGCCACGGCGTGGGCCGCGCGGGGCGGGGAACTGTTCTCACAAGGCCCAAAGGCACTCGACGGCCAGCTCCCGATCTACCCATCGATCATGGCTGGGCTCAGTGCCGTCGGGATACCGCTGGGCCTGATGTCGATCGTGCAGGCGTTGCTCGGCGTGCTCGCGATCCCTGCGTCTTATGTCGTCGCCAAACAGCTCACCGGCCGCAACCTCGCCGGGCTGGGGGCCGCGGCGCTTATGGCGCTCCACCCCGGGGTGCTGACGTGGACGACCGGGGCCGCGCCGGGTGGGCTCGGCTGCTCGCTCGTTGTGATCGGGCTCTACCTGCTGCTCAACCAAGAGAAAGATGAAACGACTAACCCCTGGCCCGCAGGCGTAGTGTTCGCGATCGCGGCGCTGACCACACCGGCGGCCTGGCTGATCGGTATCGGAGCGGCGTGCGGATGTGTCGCTCAGGGCAACACCAAAAACCGCATCCTCTCCGCAGCGGTTGTCCTGGCGATGAGCGTCGGCCCGATCGCCCTGTGGTCCCTTACGTTCGGCCAGGGTTTGGCGCATCGCATGGCCCCGGCCGCGTTGCCTCAACTCACCGCGTTTGCCGACCAGTCGCTCTATGAACTTGGTCAACAACTCCGCTTTGAGATGCAGCCTAACGGCCTCCTCGCCGGCCTCACGGACACGCAACCCAATCGCTCTACACCGCATGACCCGGTCGCGGACGTCGTGGGCGATGCCTGGGTCGCACTCAACGCTGTAATCATCATCGCCGCCATGGTCTCGCTCGCCCTCATGCTGGTGCGGAGACGCTTTGCCGCAGCGGCGACCCTCGCGATCCCGCTCCTCGTCCTCATCGCCTGCGGCCTCCCGCTCGGCGAGCCCCACCGCATCGTGCTGTTCGGCCCGCTCGCGATCCTCGCCTTCGGCGGGCTCTGCACCCATGTCGCAGCCCACCTCACCGAGGAAGAACGCGAGACACTCTTGCAAGAAAAAGAGCTCAAACGCCAGCAAAAACTCGAAGCCAAACGGCAACGGCATGAAGAAAAGCATGGCCTGTACGCCTTCGACAAACCCAAGAAACGCAAAGCCGCCCCACCGCAAGACGCGGAACCCTTGCCGACAGCCACGACAACCCCGAACAGCAGCCACGCCCCTACCGTGACAGAGGTCGCCGAAGAGCCGGTCATGACGCGCCCCATCTAACCCGCGATCGCGTTATCGGCCCTCGCTGCCAAAGGTCCGCTAACCCCACTACATTCCAACCCGACCGCCCACGCTGTGGCGAGTTACCGGTACACGTCGATAACCGATACACCGGCGGCATCTGCGCGCCGGCCGGACGATCGCACACCCCCGGAGCACGCCCCTGTCTGCGGCAACGACCAACCCGGCCTCCGACACGCCCATCACCGTGATCCGACCGACGCGCGGGCTCGAACGGCTCGGCCTGGGCGCACTGCTCGCCCATCGCGACCTGCTGCTCATGCTTGCCCTGCGTGACATCAAGGTCCGATATAAACAAGCGGCACTCGGCGTCGCGTGGGCCATCCTCCAGCCCGTCGCGATGGCGTGCATCCTCTGGCTGTTCTTCGGCGTCCTCCTGGGGATGAACGAGAAGGTCGCGCCGACCCCCTACCTCGTCTTTGTCCTCGCCGGCGTACTGCCCTGGACCCTGTTCGAGAGTGCCGTCACCGCGTCGAGCAACAGTGTGGTCGCGAATGCAGGCATCGTCCGCAAGGTCTATTTCCCACGACTGATCATCCCCCTCGCCGCCGCGGGCGCACCACTCATCGACTACGTGCTCGGGCTTGCCGTGCTGCTCGCGGCGATGCTCGTCATGGGCGTCGCCTTCTCCTGGCAACTCGCACTGCTCCCGCTCCTGGTGCTATCCACGCTCATCGCGGTGATGGGTGTCGGCATCCTGCTCAGCGCGCTGACGGTGGCCTACCGCGACTTCAGGCACATCGTGCCGTTCCTCTTGCGTTTGCTGTTTTTTATGACGCCGGTGATCTACCCCGTTGCTGTCATGCCCGAACGATTCCGCTGGCTGCTCGCGCTCAACCCGGTGGGCGGGACGATCAGCGCCTTCCGGGCCGCCGTCTTAGGCCAGCCGATCGATGCCGTCGCCTGGGCCGTGTCCACACTCATCGGCTGCGTCTGCCTGTGCGTCGGGCTGATCTACTTCCAACGCGCGCAGCGCCGCTTCGCCGACATCGTCTAACCACCCCCTGCCCGCTATGACCCAGCCCGCGATCCAGGCCGACCGATTGACCAAGCGCTACCGCCTCGGCGCGGGCGTCGCCGCCGAGCAGACCCTCGCCGAACGCATCAGCCACACACTGCGCAGAGGCCTGCGGCGGCGCGACGGCGGCACCGCCCCGCAGTGGTTTGAAGCACTCCGCGACGTCAGCTTCGACGTCCGCCCCGGGGAAGTGCTCGGGGTCATCGGGCGAAACGGCGCGGGCAAGTCCACCCTGCTCAAACTTTTGGCACGCATCACCGAACCGACGACCGGCAGCGCAACGATCCGTGGCCGTGTCGGGTCGCTGCTCGAAGTCGGCACCGGGTTCCACCCCGAACTCAGCGGCCGCGAAAACATCTATCTCAACGGCACGATCCTCGGCATGAAACGCCGGGAGATCACCCAACAGCTCGACGCCATCGTCGATTTCGCAGAGATCGAACGCTTCCTCGATACGCCCGTCAAGCGCTACTCCAGCGGGATGTATGTCCGGCTCGCCTTCGCGGTCGCGGCACACCTCGAGCCCGAGGTGCTGCTGATCGACGAGGTCCTCGCCGTCGGGGACGCGGGGTTTCAGCGTAAATGCCTGGGAAAAATGAGTGATATCGCGGGCAGCGGGCGGACCGTGCTGTTCGTCAGCCACGACATGGGCGCCGTCGCCAAGCTCTGTGACCGCGTCATGCTCCTGGATCAGGGCCAGGTGCAATCCATCACGACGCCCGGCCCCGCGATCCACCAATACCTCCAACTCGCCGCCGACTGGCGCTGCGATCCGGCCGGCGTGTTCAACGGCTCCCTGACCGACAAGCTCACGTTCAGCGACCTGTCACTCAACGACCTGCCCGGCGATCAGCCGCAGATCATCAACCCCGATGAGGTGCTGACCCTCCGCGCGACTGGCGCCGCCAGCGAGCCGATCTCCGCCTTCCGCACAACATTTTCGATCTACCAAGACGGCGTACGTGTGCTCACACAGCACGATACCGCCGAGCCCGAAGACCTCCCCGCCGGCGAGTTCCGAAGCAGCGTCACGATCCCGCGCCTGCTCCTGCGACCAGGCAACTACACCATCGCCATCGGCGGCTACCGCGACGGGACCAACGAATACCTCTGGGGCGCGGACCTCGCGCGCTTCACCGTCACACAACAATGGTCGGCTGACTACGACCCGATCAACCTCGGCCTCATCAACGTCCCGGGCCACGGCACACGCGAAACCGAAGCTCAACGCTCAACTACTCCAAGCAGGGCCGCATGACCAACACGACGCCAACGCAAGACGACAAACAGGCCATCGACGCGCTCGCGCTACGCCACGAAGGCGCATGGCAGCGCGGCTACGACCACTTCCCACGCGTCATCAATCGCCTGGGGCTCGAACGTGGTGTCGAAGTCGGCGTGGCCTTTGGCGGGCACAGCGAAGCCATCCTCCAGCGCACCGGCGTCAAGCACCTCGTCGGTGTCGATGCATATCAGCACCGCGACGGCTACGACGACCCGATGAACCTGCCCCAGCCGCAATTCGAAGCGCTGCACGAACGCACGACTCAACGCCTCGCGGGTATGGCAGGTCGTTTCGAGCTCGTCCGCCGCGAATCCACCGACGCGGCCGAACGCTATGCCGACGAGCAGTTCGACTTTGTCTATCTCGACGCCGACCACAGCGAGGAAGGCGTCTGGCGCGACCTGTGTGCATGGATCACCAAAGTCCGAGTCGGCGGCATCATCGCCGGCCACGACTACGGCCACCGCGACTTCCCCGGCGTACAGCGCGCCGTTGACCGCTTTGTCGGACGCTTCGGCTGGACGGTCCACCAGGAGGGCGAAGGCGTCTGGTGGGCACAGCGCACCGCCCTGCCCATCAGCTACTTCATCCCCTGCTACAACTGCGAGCCTTGGCTCGAAGAATCCGTCGCATCGATCCTAGAAGGCAACCTCACCCAGGGCGATGAACTGATCCTCGTCAACGACGGATCGACCGACGCCACGCCTACGATCGTCGAAAACCTGGCACGCAAACACCCCGCCGTGCGTGCGATCCACCATGCCCAGAACCGTGGCGGCAGTGCCGCACGCAACACCGCGGTCGATGCCGCGAAACACACCCTTTGTTTTTGCCTCGACTCCGACAACCTCGCCCCGGCCGGGAGTGTATCCCCGCTGCGCGACCACCTGCTGTGTACCGGCGTCGATGCCGTAGGATTTCAGGAGCTCCGCTACTTCACCGACCAGGGTGGGCCCGACGAAATCACACACACGCTCGTCTACGAAGATGTCATCACGGACTTTGCGCGCTACCTTGCGACCAAGCTCGTCCCCGGGGCAAGCGGAAACTACCTGTTCACGAAACAGAGCTGGCACCGCGCAGGCGGCTACCCCGAACAGGCCGGTGCGTTGGACGCCTGGGGGTTCGGCCTAAGGCAGGCTGCGACAGGATCGACCATGACCGTCCTGCCGGGGTCGCACTACCTGCACCGACATAGCCACGAATCCTACTGGGTCCGCCACGACCGCGCGGGCACCATCGACGCCGCCGCACTCGACGTGCTGCGCCCGTTCTTCGACCAGATCGATCCACGCGACGTGCGGTATCTGCAATCCGAGAAAGGCACACGCTCCTGGTTCGCCCAGCTCAACGAGCGGCCGATCCGGCTCAAACCCACGGGTACCGCCACGATCAACCGGAACGTGGTCGCAAAAATCAAGCACCACCTGCGTCGGCTGACCCGCCGCGCAGCCTGAAACCTACCCCCGAAACGCACCATGCTCCACGCCCTGCTCTCGATCCTGCCCGAACGACGAAGCGCCGACCGGCCGCGCATCGCACGCGGTGTCGTGCTGCGCAAACGGAAGATGATCGACCTCGCCCCGCAATCCGAGATCATGCAAGGCGTGATCATCCACGCGCACCGTGCGCGTGTCACGATCGGCCCACACTCGCAGATCAACCCCTACACCGTGATCTACGGCGGCAGCGGCGTCACGATCGGCGCGGATGTAATGATCGCGCCACACTGCGTCCTCGCTGCGGGCAACCACAACCATCAACAGCTCGACCAGCCCATGCGGTCTGCTGCGAGTATCAGCCGAGGCCCGATCGTGATCGAGAACGATGTCTGGATCGGCGCTAACTGCACGATCACCGACGGCGTCACGATCGGCCAGGGCGCAGTCATCGGCGCCAACAGCGTCGTGACGAAAGATGTCCCGGCCTACGCGATCGTCGCCGGCGTCCCGGCTAAAACGATCGGCAGCCGAAAGCAATCGAAAGAAAAGACAGAATCCACCGCAACACAGACGATCCGCAGGCAGCACGCCGCATGAAGTACACGATACCCCAACCCATCGGCACAACGAACGAGTCCGCCCGACACGGCTGGGTCCACGACCGGCTCGCCGCGATCCCTGCCGGCGCACGCCTCCTCGATGCCGGCGCGGGGATGCAGCGCTACCGCGCCAACTGCAAGCACCTCGAATACGTCGCGCAAGACTTCGCGCAATACGACGGCCAAGGCGACGGCAAGGGCGGACAGGTCACGGGCTGGAAGCATGACGGGCTCGACATCGTCAGCGATATCACCGCGATCCCCGAGCCCGATGCCTCCTTCGACGCCGTGCTATGCACCGAGGTCTTCGAGCATGTCCCCGACCCGATCAGCGCACTACGTGAGTTAGCACGCCTGCTCCGGCCCGGCGGGACACTCATCCTCACCGCACCGTTTGTGAGCAACACACACTACTCGCCCTACCACTTCTGCACGGGATTCAGCCGGTACTTCTACGAGCAGCACCTGGCCGAGTCCGGGCTCGTCGTCGAGTCCATCGATACCAACGGCTCGTTCTTCGACGTCTTGGCGCAGGAACTGCGGCGTGTCCCCTGGGTCGCGAACCGCTACTGCAACCGCCGGCCGGGCCTCCTGCTGCGTGCCGCGACAGCGCTGACCCTGCGCGGGATCGACCGGCTGGCACGGCACGACCAGGGGTCAGACGAATACCTCGCGTTTGGCCTACAGGTCGTCGCCCATAAGCCTGCTCAGGCGGCACATGACACGCACAGCGAGCAGCAAAAGCACGCGGCATAACACCATGCAAGTCCTATACGTCGCCCAAAAATACGACTACGGCCAACCCGAAGCCGGGCACGGTTTCGAGCACTACAACTTCTACCAGTCGCTGTGCGCGATGGGGCTCGACGTCGACTACTTCGACTATCCGACACTGCATAAGCAGCTCGGCCACCGCGCTATGAACCGGCGGCTTTGGGAGACCGTCCAAAGTGACCGCCCTGCACTGCTCTTCGGGATCGTACGCCGCGACCTGATCGACACGAACGTCATCCGCCGCATCTCACGCGACACCGATACGACAACAGTCAACTGGTTCTGCGACGACCACTGGCAATTCGAGACCCACGCCCGGCGTTGGGCGCCCTGCTTCGACTGGGCGGTCACCACCTCGCACAGCGCATTGGCTAAGTATCACACCCTGCCCGGTGTGCAGGCGGTCCTCAGCCAATGGGGCTGTAACCCTGCGCTCTATCGCCCACTCGACCTGCCCAGGCAGTACGACGTCTCGTTCGTCGGCCAACCCTACGGGCGACGCCGCGGCATGGTCGAAGCCCTGGAACACGCAGGCGTCAGCGTGCACACATGGGGCAAGGGCTGGCCCAGCGGGAAACTAAGCCAGGACGACATGATCCGTGTGTTCAATCAGAGCCGGATCAACCTCAACTTCAGCGAGGCCTCCAGCCCACCGCAGTCACGAACCGAAGCGGTGTTCCGTGGACGCTGGGTCCAGGCCACGAAGAACATGCCCGCGTTGTGGCGTGTCTGGGACCACTACCACCAGCGTGTCCTCAAGCACAAACGTGTACAAGCCGATGCGCTCGCGACGATGCCCCGCCAGATCAAGGGACGCAACTTTGAAGTCCCCGCGTGTGCCGGCTATCTGCTTACCGAGGCGGTACCGCAGCTCGAAGACTACTACACCCCCGGCACACACCTCGACACGTTCGATGACACGGACTCACTCGTCGAGCAGGTCCGGGCGGCACTGAAAAACCCGGACCAACGCGAGCGCGTCGCACGGGCCGGGTACGAACACACACTGGCCCACCACACCTGGGAACACCGCTTCCGCGACATCTTCGCGCAGATCGGGCTTTCTACTCAGCCTGCCCAGATGAAGCCCATGCCGCGAAACGCCGCCTGACCAAGAGAGACCGCCATGCCAACACCCCTTGTGACCTGGATCATGCCCGTCCGCAATGCGGAGCATACGCTCGACGCCGCACTCGCCTCTATCGCGGCGCAGGACTATGCACGCCAGGAACTGTTGGTCTGGGACGACGGCTCGACCGACGGCTCGGCCGACGTCCTGCGGCGTTACCTCGGCAAGGAGATCCCCGGCGCGATCGTGGGCACGACGAAGGTCGGCCTTGGCCGTGCGCTCGCGCACCTCGTCGCGAAGTCGCGTAGTGAGCTCATCGCGCGGGCAGATGCAGACGACATCAGCGCGCCCGATCGCATCAGCCGACAAGTCGCGTACCTCCTCGAGCACCGGAAGGTCGGCGTACTCGGCACCCAGATGCAGGACCTTGACTCCGGCGAAGTCATGACACACCACCCGACTGTGGACGCGGATGTCCGCTGGGCCCTGCGCTTCGAGAACCCGATCAGCCACCCGACCGTGATGATGCGCCGCTCGGCCGTGCTTGAAGTCGGCAACTACCGGAGCCTTCAGCCGGGCCAAGACTACGACCTCTGGGTACGCATGGCACTCATCTGCCGATTCGCCAATCTGCCCGAGACGCTCGTACGATACCGCGTCCACGACAACGCCGTCAGCGCACCGCAGCGCGGCGACCACGGGGAAGCGTTCTATGCGATGCGGGACACGCTGGTTGACCGGCTGCTGCCCGGCACACAGCCGGAGGCCGCGGCCAAGCTACTTAACCTGGTCCGCCATCCCGACGACCTGCAGGTGACCGAAGACGACCTGCGCCGTTTCCGCAAGGCCGCGATGCTTGCGGCGCAGGCCTGCCGATACCAGCCGTCGTACTTCCTCAATACTGCACGATTCCGCGAACAGGAACAAAACCTGCGCACCCGCTACCTGAAAAGCAAGCCCGTCATCCGCGCCTGCATGCCGCTGCTGAAGTCCGCCAAATCGCTGGCCGGCAAGCTTCCGCAGCGCAGACGTGAACGCCCCACTTCGACGGGACGCGCGGCGTGAAAACAGACGTCACAATCATGTCGCGCCTGTTCTGGCCACGCCGATTTGGTGGGCTTGAGCATGTGCTTTGGCAACTCAGCAACGCGCTAGTGGATTGCGGCGTCAGCCTTACGGTATTGGCCGAGCGTGTCGAAGGCGTCCCCGACCTGCAGGATGCCCGGCACGGCCTGCGGATTCGACGCCAAGCCCCGATCGACTTTGGCCGGTTGTGGCGCGTCGGCGAACTCGTACAGGTGCGATGGTGGATGAAGGCGTTGCGGCAGGCTCCACACGACGGCTGGCTCTGGGCCAATGAGCCCACGGCGGCGGTCGCGGCGATCCGGTCGGGCCGAGCCAAAGACCTGATCTACCGCCCTGTCTTCTGCTACGACGCCCTGCACCACGTCGCGCAGACACACCCCGAGATGCACGCGCTCTCACGATCGCGCCTCGCACGCTGGCTCGATCGCTACGCATACCGGCACGCGGCGCACGTCATCGAGGAGTCGCACAACCTGCGCGGCCAACACCTCAAACACTACGGCGGTCGGCCACGGCTGCATGTCGTCCACAACGGTGTCGCTACGGCGCAAGAACTGCCCGCATCACGCGGAGCGTTCGGGCTGAGCCCAGACGATTTCGTGGTCGGTTTCGTCGGTAGGCCCGGCGACCCTTGCAAAGACCTCCCGTTCCTGTTGCGGGCGCTTCAAAAACAAACTCATCAGCAGAACCTGCGCCTGCTCATCGTCGGCGGGGGCGACGGCCTCGATGACGCCCGACGCCAAGTGCAAGCGGCGGGGTTGGAATCACGCACCACCTGGACCGGCGCTGTCACCGATCCGGCGGCGGCCTACCGCACGATGGATGTGATGGCCCTGCCCTCACGCTTCGAAACGTTCGGCAACGTCCTGCTCGAAGCACAGTCGTACGGTGTCCCGGCGGTCGCGCGGCGGCGCGACGGGAACACACCCGCACCGATCTACACCGCAAGCGATGAACTCATCGACCACAGAAAGACAGGGCTGACGGTCGACCCACACGACCCCGCCGACCTTGCGGCCGCGCTTCAACAACTCATCGACAACCCTGAAGAAACACGCGCGATGGGTGCTGCCGCGGCGTTCCAGCAAGCCGGCAATACTTGGCACAAAACAGCCCAGGCCTACCTGGACCTCATCAACCTTCCCGCCGCCCAGCATCGCCCCAGCCCCAAGCAGGCCGCCTGAGATGCCGTCACTCTTCGCCCCCCTCCACCGCTCGCTGGCTCGGCGTGTCTACCTCGACACGCACACGGCCGACGCGACGGTTCTGCTCGCGGGGACCGGGCGCGGCGGGACGACCTGGCTCTCGCAACTGATCAACCACGACAACCACTACCGGCTGATGTTTGAGCCGGTGATGCCTGACCACGTGCCGATGTTCGCCCCGCTCTCGCGTCGGCCCTACCTGCGGCGCGATGACGTGAACGAGGCGTGGGCCGATGCGTTGGACCAAGTCGTCGCCGGCCGCCTGCGTAACGCATGGGTCGATGCACACAACACCAGGTTGTATGCGAGACGTCGGCTGGTCAAAGACATACGCCTCAACCTTGCGCTGCCCTGGATCGCGCAGCGCTACCCCCGCATACCCATTGTCTGGCTGCTCCGGCATCCCTGCGCGGTGGCGTACTCCAAGCTCAAGCTGGGCTGGGACACGCACCTCGACTTGTTCCTCGAAGACGCGCGCCTGATGTCCGAGCATCTGTCGCCCTACCGCTCGCTGCTTTCATCAGCGAGCGACCCATGGGAACGGCATATCCTGATGTGGTGTGTCGAGACCTTGGTGCCCCTGCGCATGTTGCGTGACGGCGACGTCCTGCCGACTGCCTACGAAGACCTCTGCGACGCTCCTTGGGACACACTGGATCGCATCTTCACGCACCTGGTGCGCCCCTACCGAAGAGAGGCGATGCAGCGCGCACTCACGCGACGCTCGGCGACCCACCGCGTGGGCAGCGCGGTCGTCACCGGGGCCGACCCGGTCTCGAGTTGGCAGCGGCATGTCACGCCGAATCAGCGCCGGCGTGCGGACGTGCTGATTCAAGCGTTTGGGCTTCACGCGCTCTACACCGCCGACGACCCGCGCCCCAGATGCGCGGCCGGGGATGTTATCGGGGCGCTGCGCGACGCGGGGTGATCTGCGGATCGCCTGCATATCTCCGCCAAACGCGTCGTGGTAAAAGATTCCGATTATTCTGGATACACGGTTAATCCGGCCTGCGATCCGGCCGAAGTGAGCATCAGACACGACGGGATGTGCCCGGCTGTGTCGCAACTCGCTCACCCCCAACGGATCGCCGCCATGCCCGCCCCCGAGTTTGCCCCCGCACCGCGTACCCAGAACGACGGCCTGACGCAGCCCCGCGTCTCGATCATCATCCCCTCGATGAACCAGGGCCAGTTCCTCGAACAGGCCATCTGCTCCGCACTCGACCAGGGCTACGACAACACCGAAGTCATCGTCATGGACGGCGGGTCCGATGACGACAGCGTCGACATCCTCCAGTGCTACGACGACGAACTCGCGCACTGGCAGAGCGAGTGGGATTCGGGACCGGCCGAGGCAATCAATAGCGCACTCGCCCGCGCGACCGGGCAGATCATCTGCATCCTCGCGGCCGACGACGTCCTCCTGCCCAACACGATCGAAGACGCCGTCAAACGCATGACCGGCAACAAGAAGTGCGACTGGCTCGTCGGACATGCGCACCGCATCGGCGCATCGCACCAGTCCCTGGGCGAGCTGACCGCGACCGCGCCCGAATCGCTCGGCTCGTTCCTCATGCACGACTCGGGCCTCCTGCCCCTCTCCGCCAGCTTCTTCCGCAAAGAACTGTTCAGCGACTACGGCGGTTTCCGCACCGACCTCTCGTTCGCCTGGGCCTACGAGCTGCAGGCACGCCTGCTGTGTGCCGAAGTGTCCCCGACACTCAGTGCGCAGGTCTTCGCCGCAGTTCGTGAGACCGGCACGCCGCACAGCGTCACCGCGACACTCGCGCAGGGGCGTGAATACATCCAGACGGCCGAGGACTACGCCAACCACCTCGAGCTCTCGCAGCGCTACAAGCTGTGGAAGAACTGCGACGAACGCCGCCGCATCTACGCCCTGGCCGAGGCCGAAACAAAAGAACACAACCACGCCGGCCCGCGCGTCTTCCTCTGGCAACAGCTCCTGCGCCGCCCGTGGTGGCTAGGCAGCTCGCACTACCGCCAGACCCTGCTCAACGGCGTGAACCAGTTCCCCGACACGATGCGCGACGCGGCGTAGAACAACGCCCATTGCTTCTTGCACGTGTTGTGCCAGGTGCTACAGAACACAGCGATGCGTGATCTTCAACAACGTGCCTCTCAAAACGCACACAGCTTCGCTGTGTGGCACCCGTCGATCAAACAACAAGCCCACGCCGAACTGCTCGCGTGGGCTTGTCCTCCTTCTTGGGTTGTCGGTGTCTGACTGATGCGCGGGTGGGCAAGCGCTCACGGACTCGCTTCACCCACCCTAGGCTCTGTCCGGAAACGGTGGGATGGCCGTCTCGGCCGTCGATTGAGCTTCGTGACGGGCGGGACGCCCATCCCACCTTTGGTTTTCAGACGGAGCCTGGTTTTCGGCTTCGCCGAATGACAGGCAGGAATGCCTGTCCTCCTTTCAGGCGTTAGACCCACCTGCCCTACTTCCGGGGGCTACTCCAGGATCTCGTCTTCGTCGCCGTCGATGAAGCCGGCGAGCTTGCGGCTGCGGACGGGGTGTTGGAGCTTGCGGATGGCCTTGGCCTCGACCTGGCGGACGCGTTCGCGGGTGACCTTGAAGATGCGGCCGACCTCTTCGAGGGTGTAGGTGTAGCCGTCGCCGATGCCGTAGCGGAGCTTGATGATCTCGCGTTCGCGGTAG
>JBCCWH010000001.1:0-137717 GCA_039193915.1 Planctomycetota bacterium | reverse complement strand
CCCCGGAACGTGCCCCCGGAACGTGCCCCCGGAATGTGCCCCCGGAATGTGCCCCCGGAATGTGCCCCCCAGAACGCAACCCCCGCCGCGCGGCCGCGTCGCCTTGCAGGCGACGGCTAACCCACGGCTAACGCCGTCGCTTACGCCGACGCAGGACCCACTTGAGCTCCGCAGCCCCTGTGACCCAGGCGATCGCCAGGACGACGGCCGCGCCCCCGAGCGTCATCCCGCCCAGCAGCAACGCGCTGCCTGTGCGCGAGAGCGTGGCCGGGTCAAACAGCCAGAGCACCGGCCACAGCACACCCGCCATCACCGCGCTGGCAAGGGCGGTGCGGCCCCAGCTCTTGAGCACCGGCCCGTCGACCGGGCGGTCGACACGCCTGCCGATGAACACCAGCAGCAGCACGGCTTGGGCAACGGCGCTGGCCGCCGTCGACCACGCGAGGCCCGCCGCCCCCAACGGCCAGATCAGTGTGAGGTTGAGCGCGAAGTTGAACGCGACCATGCACACGCTGATTTTGAGTGGCGTTGTCGCATCCTTGAGCGCGTAGAACCCACGCGTGATCGTGTGCATCATCGAGTAGGCCCAGACACTCGTCGCGTACCCCGCGAGGATCGTCGCGACACGCAGGGAGTCGCCGGTCGTGAACGCGCTGCGCTCGTAGACGACCCGTGCGAGCGGCACACGCACCAGCAACAGCCCGACGCTCGCGGGCAGCCCGATGAAAACCGTGAGCCGTAAGCCCTGCCGCAGGATCGATGCGAATTCGCCGGACAGCGCGTTTGGCTCTGCGTCTGCGCCTTCGTCTTCCTCGCCTGTGCGGTTGAATGCCGCGGCCGCCGCCGATAGTGCCGGGAAGATCGCGGTGGCGATGGCGATGCCGAAGACACCGAGGGGGAACTGGTACAGCCGTTGGCTCCACTGAAGCGCCGCGACATCCCCGTTCACTAAAGGTGCGGCGAATCTGAAGCCCAGCAGCGAGATCGTCGTGCCGGCGGATGCGCCCTCGGGCGGCGACAGGAAAAACGCGATCAGCGCGTCCAGCAGCGCATTGATCTGGAACACCGCCAGCCCGAGCACCATCGGCCCCATCATGACCAGCATCGCGCGGACCTGCGGGCCGACACCTGCAAAGCACCGCGTCAGCCCGGCCGTGCGTTGCAACACAGCGACCTGCCATGCGAGCTGCACAAGCCCCGCCAACACGACGGCGAAAGCGATGACGGTCGCCGTGTACTCGGTGTTGCTGTCGGACGCGAAACCCGCGGTGGCCAAGGCGGTCGCGGCGATGATGACGCCGTTGAGCACCAGCGGCGCGGCCGCGGGCGGGCCAAACTTCTTGTGCACCTGCAGCACCCCGCCCGCCAACGCGACGAGGCAGATCAGCGGCATGTACGGCAGCATGATCCGCGTGTAGCGCACCGCCAGTGCGGCTTTGCCCTGCACCTCGGCGTCGAGTGATGATGCGAGCCACCACAGTCCGAGTTCGGCGATGGCCGTGATAGTGAGCAGCAAGACGGTCAGCAGCGTCAGCACCAGCGACGCGAAGCGTCGGGCGAGTTGCGGGTCACGCTCACGCAACTCGGTGTAGTGCGGGATAAACGCGGCCGTCAGTGCGCCTTCGCCGAAGAGCCGACGGAAGAGGTTGGGCACGAGGAAGCCGATGAAGAACGCGTCGGCGACGACGGAGAGCCCGAAGGCGGCGGCGAGGGCGGCGTCACGCGCGAGCCCGGTGAGCCGTGAGACCAGGGTCAGCGCGGCGACCAGGACCGCGTGGCCGACAAACCGTGAGCTACCCTTGGCCGGCGGCGGCTTTGCGCAGGGCTCACCTTCCGGAGGCGGTGTCGGGCTGGTGTCGGGGCTGGGGCTCATACGCGGTGCGGTGGGGCAGGCGCGGCGTCGGTCTTGGCCTTGTCCCGAAGTTCGTGTTCATCATCGGTCGGGGGGTGTTGTTGCTGTGCTGCGCCATCGGTAGACGCCAATCGCGCCAGCCACAGCAGCATCGCGATCAGCACCCCGAGTTCGCCGTTGAGCACTTCGCTTTGCGAGAACAGCATCCCCGAAAACCCCTGGGCGAGTTCTCCCAGGGCCACGGTCGTGATGACGCCGAGGCAGATCAGCAGGGCGGTGAGCCGAGGCAGGCGTGGGACCACGGGCGCCGAGCGCAGCAGCGCGAGTGTGATCGCGGCCGCGATGACCGCGTGGAGGACGTAGGTTTCCCGGCCGACGGTCCGCGTGATCGCCAGGAGCGCGCCGCCGACCGCGAATGCGCCGAGGTATCCGATCAGGCGGATAAGCGCGTCCCAATGGATCCATGCGGTTTGTTTCGGGTCGCGGTTGGGCGTGAGCGCGAGCAGTGTGACCCCGACGACGCCAAGGAAGTTCGCGAGCAGGTCGGAGTGTGAGACCGTTCGATCGATGGAGAAGCCCTGGGTCGTTTCGTCGATGACGGCGTAGGCCAGCGCGACGCCTCCCGCGAAGAGGGCGTGGGCCTTGGGCGAGCGGTGTCGGCCCAGCGGTCTGGCGAGGATAAGCAGCACCGTCAGCCCGCCGAAGACCAGCAGGTGGGCGGGCTTGTCCTGCTGCATCAGCCGGTAGGGGTCGTCGGCGGCGCGGATCGGCGTCTCGATGATCGAGAGCGAGGGCCAGTGGGTCATCGCCGCAAGGGTGAACCAGTAGACCGCCAACGCCAGTCGCATCGCGAAGACGAAGAGCCGATTCGGGGTGGGGGTGTCGGTGTCGGGTGCGGGCATGGTTCGCCGTCTTGGGGGCTTCGCGGGTCGCCGGGTCGGGATCATATCGGCGACGAGCGGCCCATGAGGCGAGCGTGTTAGCGCTTAGTCCAGCGCGGCCTCGAGGGCTTCGGCCCCTTGGGCCGCGACCTTCAGCGGGAAGGCCTCGGCTTCGGCATAGCGCCCAAGCCAGGTGCCGCGCGTGTGCGTCGCGATGATCCCGGCAAGCAGCAGGTTGTCTTGGTCATCGATCACGAACATCGAGCCGCCCGAGTCAAACTTGTTGGGCACGGTGTTCTCATCGGTGATGTAGGCCTGCCGCTGGCCGTTGGGTTTTTCGCGGTTCTCGTTCTCGAACGACGCGAGCCGGACGGACCCGCCGCGTACGGTGGCGGTATGTTCGCCGAACCGGAGCTGTGTGCGGGGCCAGCCCTGCCCGACCCAGTGCGCGGTCGAGCCCCAGGCCGCGAGAATGACTTTCGAGGACTCAAAGGCTTCGCCGCTGAGGTCCATCGTGACAGGAGTGATGTGCTCGACCGGGTCGCGCAGGATGCACAGCATCAGGTCCGCGTCCGGGCAGAGGATGTATCGCTCGATCGGCACCTGGTGATAGCTGTCGACGCCGTCGTCGTTCGTGCCGACCGTGCCGTCGGTGTGCCGTCGGAAGCGGACCGTCATCGCGCCCGGTCGGGGGAGTTGGGCTTCGCCGTGGGGCAGCAGGTGCTTGGCGGTGAGGACCACATCGGGCGCGATCAGCACCGCGGCCCCATACCACTGGTGGTCGGCCGGGTTGCCCATGCCTTCGTTGAGCCTGGCCGTATGCCCGAACGCCCCGACTGCGTCGAAGCGCGTGTCGTCCTCGGCGGGTGCCTCGGCGTTGACGAGCCCGTGCGTCGGCATCGCCGAGACACAAAACAGCATTGCGAGTATCAGATGTTTCAGCATCGAAAATCTCCTGCCCCTGTCGTTACAACGTAGATTGTAGCAGCCGACTTACACCGGCCCGCTCGCGGGCAGCCCGAGGACGTTGGCGCAGGTGTCCCATCGCCAGCCCGACAGCAGGCGTTCGAGTTTGCCAGCAGCGCCGGATCGGCCGTGATAGCACTTAAAGTGGTGCCATCGGCCCATTTCAGGGACCGGGCAGTCGACCGCGAAGTCCCACGGATGCAGGTACACGACCGCCGGGACACCGCGTGCTTCGCACTGCGCCATCCCACGCCGGATCAATGCCCAAGGCAGCACACGCAAAAACCCGCCCCCGCTGAACGCCAGCCGCTTGCCCATCACCGACATCGTGCTCATCGGCAGCTCGTGCAGCGTTCGGCCCCGGGGTGTCGTGATGTCGTGCGGGCCGGGTGGGCAGGCGTACCCACCGTGCGCCCGCGGCGCGGGGAACAGGCTAGCGTCGTAGCAGAGCCCGGCATCGAGCATGCTGTCGAACGCCCACTCGCACCCGGGCTTGATCGAGAACGCCGGGGCGCGGAAGCCGCGGATGGCTGCGCCGCCTCCGGCTCGGGCGACCGCCTCGATGGAGCGTTCGAGGTCGTCGCGGAACGCGTCGGGTGACATCGTGTACACCGCGCGGTGCCAGTACGAGTGTGTTGCCAGCTCGTGCCCGCGCTGCGCGATCTCCCGGACGAGTGCGGGGTACTTGTCCGCGATCCAGCCGAGCACGAAGAACGTCGCACGCGTCTCGTGCCGATCCAGCGTGTCGAGGACCCACTGCGTGTGTTGGACCGTGACGGACTCGAGCGTATCCCACCGGTCACGCTGGTCGAGGATGCGCGTGCCCACGAGGTGGAACCAGTCTTCGACATCAAACGTCATCGCGTGGGTGGGGCGGTCGTTGGGCATGCGCGGCGTATCGTACGCGGCGGGGGCAGCAAATGAAGAATAGCCGCACCGCTACGCGGTGCCGGGGTTCCTGCCCGATCTGTACATCCATGTAACGCCCCGGCGTCGCGTCGCGACGCGGCGATCGCTGAAGGTGCATGCAGGAAATGACTTAGCCCTTCCCGTACACCACTTCGCGGACGCTGTCCTGCTGCTCGAACCACGCGATGGTGCGTTTGAGGCCTTCTTCAAGGCCGATCTGCGCCTCCCAGCCCAGCAGCTTTTGGGCGCGGGAGGTGTCGAGGCATCGGCGGGGCTGGCCGTCGGGCTTGTCAGAGTCCCAGAGGATCTCGCCCTCGAACTTCGTCAGCCGGGCGATCGTCTCGACCAGGCGTTTGATCGAGATCTCGCTGCCGGTGCCGAGGTTGATCGGGATGGGCTCGTCCATGGTCTCGGTCGCGGTGACGATGCCCTCGGCCGCGTCTTCGACATAGAGGAACTCACGCGACGCGACGCCGGTGCCCCAGCAGTGGATGTGGTCCGCGCCGTTGTTGCGGGCCTCGACACACTTGCGGATCAGCCCGGGGATGACGTGGCTGGTTTCGAGGTCGAAGTTGTCGTGCGGGCCGTACAGGTTGACGGGGACGACGACGCTGCTCTTCATGCCGAACTCGCGGTAGTAGCCGTCGAGCATGACAAAGAGAGCCTTCTTCGCGACGCCGTAGGGGGCGTTGGTTTCTTCGGGGTAGCTGTCCCAGAGGGTGTCTTCGCGGAAAGGGACCTCGGCGTGTTTCGGGTAGGCACAGACCGTTCCGGTTTGCAGGAACTTCTCAATGCCGCGTTGTCGGCCGTGCTCGATCAGGTTGATACCCATCGCCGCGTTGGCGAAGAAGAACCGCCCGGGGTGGTTGCGGTTGGCGCCGATCCCGCCGACCTCCGCGGCGAGGTGGATGACGACGTCCGGCCTCGCGTCGTCGTACATGCGGATGACATCCGCCTCGCGCGTCAGGTCGTAATCCTTGCGTCGGGGGATGAAGATGTGGTTTTCGCCGACGCCGCGCCGACCCAGTGCCTCGATGACGAAGCGGCCGAGAAACCCGGCGCCGCCGGTGATGCACACACGTTTGTTTGTCCAGTCCAGCATGTTATTCACTCGGTGTGTCGGGGGCGTTCGCCGTGGCAGCGTCCTCGTGAGCCTGGAGGTCCTGCAAGACCGCTTGCTGGATCACCTCGGCGAGAAGACGCTGGCCCGCTGCATTGGGGTGGATGTTGTCACGGTAGGGCGCTTCGCCCGCCTCGATCGCTTCCTGGAAAGTCGGCCCCGCCTCGATGAGCTCGGCCCCCAGGGCGTCGGCCACCTCGGCGATCTCGCTATAGCCCGCCTGATACGCCGAGGTGAGCTCGGCCTGCTCCGCGTGATGCACGATGACCATCGGGACATCTTCAGCCTGGACCCACTGGATCAACTCGGTGAGCGCCGGGATCGCGCCGTCGTCGGCAGTCGCGCCGGTGGGCTGTGTGTTGTGTTCCCCGCCACCCTTGCGGAGGAATGGGAGGTACCGGGGGAGGTAGCGCGTGACGGCCTCTTGCAATGCGAGGATTGGTTTGCGGTCGGGGAACGACGGATGGACGCCGACGGTCGGGGTGAAGGTCGGCACGTCGCCCGCGTCGTGGCTGGAGATCACAAGTACGATCATGTCGGCATCAAACGCCCCCTCGCGTTTGACGTACGCCAACAGATTGGCCGGCCCCCAACTCCCGGCAGAGATGTTGCCGACTACAACCGGGCGATCAAGTTGATCGGACAGGTCGTCTTGTAGAAGCTGGGTCGCCAGGTCGCTCTGGTCGGTTTGGCCCCCGCCGTTGATCACGCTGTCGCCCAAAACGAGCAGCCGAAACTCGCTGGGGTCTTCCTTCGCCCGGCTGAACGCATCGCTGCGCATCGAGTAGGCGTTGAACGCGACGCGGTTGCCGAATCGCCGGACGTCTTGCGACGGCTTGAAGAGGTATTCGATCTCGGGGTCGGCGACACTGAGCGGCGGGTCGCCGAGGCCGAGATACAACCGCGCGACGAGTTCTGCCCCCACGACGAACACTACTGCGACGAGGATCAACCAGCGTGCCCGCTTGAGCCAGACTTTTTTCCGTTGGGTCTCAGACACAGGGCGGCTCCTGGGTTGAGGCGTTTAGCCCCGGCCCGCGATCTTGTGGCCCGCGTCGATGAGTGTGCGTTCCTGTGCGGCGAGTTCGAGGTCGTGCTCGACCATCATCTCGGCGAGCTGCTCGACCGTGACGGTCGGCTCCCAGCCGAGCTTCTCCTTCGCCTTCGCCGGGTCGCCCAGCAGCTCGTCGACCTCGGCCGGCCGGTAGTAGCGCGGGTCGATCTCGACGAAGTCGTTGTAGTCGAGGCCCACCGCCCCGAAAGACAGCTCGCAGAACTCGCGGACGGGGATCATCTTGCCCGTCGCCACGACGTAGTCGTCGCCCTGGTCCTGCTGGAGCATGAGCCACATCGCTTCGACATAATCGCCGGCGAATCCCCAGTCGCGTTGGGCGTCGAGGTTGCCGAGGTAGAGCTTGTCCTGAAGCCCGTGCTTGATGCGGCCGACGGCGCGGGTGATCTTACGGGTGACAAAGGTCTCGCCGCGGCGTGGGGATTCGTGGTTGAAGAGGATGCCGCACGAGGCGTGCAGGTCGTAGGACTCGCGGTAGTTGACGGTGATCCAGTGGCCGTACACCTTGGCGACGCCGTAGGGCGAGCGTGGGTGGAAGGGGGTGGTTTCTTTCTGCGGGACCTCGCGGACCTTGCCGAACATCTCGGAGGAGCAGGCCTGGTAGTAACGGATCTGCTCGCCGGTGCGGTCCTGGGTGTCACGCACGGCTTCGAGGAGCTTCAGGGTGCCCACGCCGGTTGCGTCTGCGGTGTAGACCGGCTGCTCGAAGCTGACCTTGACGTGGGACTGCGCGCCGAGGTTGTAGACCTCGGTCGGCTGGATTTCGCGCATCATGCGGGCCAGGCCGTTGCCGTCGGTCAGGTCGCCGTAGTGCAGGTGGAGTCGGCTGCCCGCGTCGTGCGGGTCGGCGTAGATGTGGTCGATGCGCTCGGTGCCGAAGGTCGAGGACCGGCGGACGATGCCGTGGACGTCGTAGCCCTTGGCCAGCAGGAGCTCGGCGAGGTAGGAGCCGTCCTGGCCTGTGATGCCGGTGATAAGAGCGCGTTTGTCGTTGATGGCCATCGATCAGGTTCCTGAGGGGAGCCGCATAGTTTAGTCTAGATCAGCGGCTCATCGACATTTTTCGAGAACTAGGGTACGCGGTCGGGCGGACGGGGTGTCAAGCTGGAGGTTGTAGCGGGCTTAGGCCATGACGATGTGTCCGCGGTCGCCCGTGACCTGCCGGGTGGCCCCGCGGGTGTCGATCAAGAGCTTCGCGTGGTCGGCGATCATCTGCCAGTCGTACGCGGAGTGGTCCGTCGCGATCAGGACGCAGTCGTACCCCGCAAGCATCGACTCCGACAGGGGCACACTCGACATCTTCAGGTCGTGCTTACGCATCCGATGCGTCTCGGCCACGTGCGGGTCGTTGTAGTCCACCTTCGCGCCGAGTTCATCGAGCTTTTCGATCAGCTCGAAGCTCGGGCTCTCGCGCACATCATCGACGTCCGGCTTGTACGCCAGCCCGAGGACCAGCACCTTCGCGTCTTTGACGGCCTTGCCGCGGTCGTTGAGCGCCAACGCGGTGCGCTCGACGACGTAGTTGGGCATCTGGTGGTTGACCTGCCCGGCGAGTTCGATGAACCGCGTGGTCTGGCCGACCTCCTTGGCCTTCCAGGTCAGGTAGAACGGGTCGATGGGGATGCAGTGCCCGCCCAGCCCGGGGCCGGGGTAGAAGGCCTGGAAGCCGAACGGCTTGGTCGCGGCCGCGTCGATGACCTCCCACACGTCGATGTCCATCGGCGTGAGGATGGTCTTCATCTCATTGACCATGGCGATGTTGACCGCGCGGTAGATGTTTTCCAAGAGCTTGGCCGACTCGGCGACCTCCGCGCTGCTCACGCGGACCACCTTGGCAATCGCGGTGTCGTAGAGCTCGAACGCCAGGTCGCCCGAGGCGTCGTCCAGGCCGCCCACGAGCTTGGGGATCGTCTGGGTGTTGTGGCTCTTTCGGCCCGGGTCTTCGCGCTCGGGGGAGTAGGCGACAAAGAAGTCCTTGCCGAGCTTGAGCCCGGTGGCTTCGAGCTTGGGCAGGATGACCTCGCGCGTCGTGCCGGGGTAGGTGGTGGATTCCAGCGAGACGAGCTGCCCAGGTCGCAGGATCTTGGCGATCATCTCGGCGGTGGATTCGACGTAGCTCAGGTCCGGGTCCAGGTGTTTGCCCAGCGGGGTGGGGACACAGGCGATCAGCGCGTCGGCCTTTGCGAGTTCGGCCGGATCGGAGGTGACGGTAAAGCGGTCGGCGTCCCCGGTGGCCATGTCACTGACGAGGGTCTCGCCCAGGTGCTTGAGGTAGCTCTCGCCCTTGTGGAGCATGTCGATCTTCTTGGGATCGACATCGAAGCCCAGCACGGGGAACCCTGCGTCCCAGAAGGCTCGCATGAGTGGGAGCCCGACGTAGCCGAGCCCGAGAATCCCGATGGTGGCCGAGCGGTTTTGGATGTCAGTGGAGTTCATTTCTTTGTTCTCGATGCGTTGCCATGGGGTGTGACAGGTATGGAACGAATCGGCATTTCCCGGGGCCGACGTAACCCCTCAGTGTAACGAGACCCGGGCCGATAAGTCATCGGCAGGCAGGGTCATTGGCCTAGGTTGTATCTGACGGCTCACATGGTGGCCGGGGTTGAGCGCAGCGAACCCCCGGAACAACTCACCAGCCCGTTCCGGGGGCAGGCTGCGCCTGACCCCGGCCACCATACTGGGCAATGAGGAGCCGTCAGACACAACCTAGCCGCTCGCGGACGGCGGCGACGATACGGGGGGCGGCTTGGCCGTCGCCGTAGGGATTCTGCGCGTTCGACATCGCCTCGCGGGCTTTGGGGTCTTCCAGCAGGCGGGCGACGCCGGACACGATCCGCTCCCGGTCGGCCCCGACCAAGGCGACAGCCCCGGCCGCGACACCCTCGGGCCGCTCGGTCGTCTCCCGCATCACCAGCACGGGCTTGCCCAGCGAGGGGGCCTCTTCCTGCACCCCGCCCGAGTCGGTGAGGACCAGCTCGCAGCCGTGCAGCAGCGCGACAAACAGCCGGTAGTCTTTGGGGCCGGTGAGCAGGACGTTGTCGATGCCCGCAAGCATGTCATGGACAGGCCCGGCAACGTTGGGGTTGAGGTGGACGGGGTAAACAAACCGCCGATCAGAAAAGCGGGTCGCCAACCCGCGCAGCGCCTCGCAGATCTGCTCCATCCCGCCGCCAAAGTTTTCGCGCCGGTGCCCCGTGACCAGGACGTAGGGCCGGTCATCCCAGCCCGCACCCAGGTCGGCGGATAGCGCCGAGGCAGTCTGCGCTGCGACTCCCGGGTCGCGCTGGCGTGCGACTTCCAGGTGTAGTGCATCGATCACGGTGTTGCCGGTGACGTGGATCGTGTCGCCTTCGAAGCCTTCGCCCAGCAGGTTGTCACGCGCCATTGCCGTGGGCGCAAAGTGCAGGTCGCACAGCACCGACGCCTGCCGACGATTCGCCTCCTCGGGAAACGGTGCGCCAAGGTCGCCCGTCCGCAGCCCGGCCTCGACGTGTCCCACGGGGATGCGGCGGTAGAAGCAGGCCTGCGCCGCGGCGAGGACCGTGGTCGTGTCGCCTTGCACAAGCGCGTAGTCGGGCTGGTGGTCGTTGAGGACGGTATCGAGCCGGGTGAGCAGCCGGGCGTGCAGCGCGGTGAGCGATTGGCCCGGCTGCATCGTGTCGAGGGTGACATCCGGCCGAAGGTCGAACAGCTCGGCCACCTGCGCGAGCATCTCCCTGTGCTGGCCGGTGGAGACGAGGAGAGGTGTCAGTGTGGGGTCGTCTTCGAGTGCGCGGACGATGGGCGCGAGCTTGATCGCTTCGGGCCGGGTGCCCATGAAGACTGCGACGGTGTGTGGCATGTGTCCTCTGGAAAGGGGTCGGGAGTCTTTTTCTTGGTGCGTGACGGGTGGCGAGTGGCGGGTAAGGAAAAGACTCCCGACCCCTTTTTCTTCACCGCCGGTGTGTGACACCGCAGGTGTCGATCACGACCTTGGCCGCGAGGGTTTCGGGCGCGATCTGCATGAACGGCCGATGCGCGACAAGGAAGACCACGATATCCGACTGTGCCAAAGCCGTCTCAAGGCCGCAAAGCGCCAGCCCGTCTACGGCGTCGAGGTTCGGCTCGACGATGAGCAACTCGCCCACTTGTTGCCGGGACATTTCTTCCGCGATCCAGAGCGCGGGCGACTCGCGCAGGTCGTCGATGTCGGGTTTGTAGGTGAGCCCGAGCAGCGCGATTTTCGGGGCACGGAACCGCGAGGCCGCCTGCTTGACCTGCTCGACGACATGCCGGGGCTTGGCGTCGTTGACCGCGCGGGCGGCCTGGATCAGCGGGGTCTGGCTTGGGCATTGATGGACGATGAACCACGGGTCGACCGCGATGCAGTGCCCGCCCACGCCGCAGCCGGGCTGGAGCACGTTGACACGCGGGTGCCGGTTGGCGAGGTCGATCAACTCACGCGCATCGAGGTCGAGTGTGGCGCACACCATGGACAGCTCGTTGGCGAACGCGATCTGCACATCCCGCGACGCGTTCTCGACGAGCTTGGCCATCTCCGCCATTCGGCTGCGGCACAGCAGCAGCTCGCCGGTGACAAACGTCTTGTAAAACGCCGCGGCCGCGTCGGTCGATGCGTCGTTGATCCCGCCGATGATCCGGTCGTTCTCGACGACCTCGCGGAGGATGCGCCCCGGCAGCACGCGCTCGGGCGCGTGCGCGAAGTGGACCTGGTCCTGCGTCAGCCCCGTGAGTTGCTCGACATGGGCCGCGATCTGCTCGGTCGTGCCCGGCGGGCTGGTGGATTCGAGGACGACCAGGTCGCCCGGCTTGAGGAACGCGGCGATCTGCCGGGTGGCGTTTTCGATGTACGACAGGTCCGGGCCGCGCTCCTGCGTCACGGGTGTCGGGACGCAGAGGATGAACACGTCGGCCTGCGTCGGCTGGGCACTGGCCTTGAGCTTGCCGGTCTGCACCGCCGCCTGCACGAGGATGTCGAGGTCGGGCTCGATGAAATGTGTCCGCCCGGCGTTGAGCGACTCGACCACGCTCGGGTCGGTGTCCACGCCGACGACGCTGTACCCCCGCGTCGCGAGGATCGTGGCGGTGGGCAGCCCGATGTAGCCCATCCCGAGGATGCAGAGCGTGCGTTCGTGGGGGTCAGGCATGGTGGACTTCAATGCAGCATGGATTGGGGATACGGCCAAAAACCGGGCGGTCTGGACGGCCCCGCAAGGGGTGGCGGCATGATACTGAAACGTGTTCTACCTGTTGACAAGCTGTGATCTCATGCGTCTGGATCAAAAAAAGCTTGCGTTGGAAACCGTGTTCTTACGCTTCCAGAGGCGTTTTCTAGGGGTTCCGCCTAATTTTTGAGCGGCGTCACGGAAAAATCCTTGAGTCCCGGGCGTAACTCGGTTAGCTTATGCGGGGTTAGGCAGTGTTGCGTAACCTGCGGGACGGCAAGGAAGCCATCCACTCCCGCAGCGAAGATGGAACATCCCGTCGGCCAGGGATTGCGGCCGCTTGGGAATCAACATGCTGTGTAGCGTCGACGTTCATGGGATGATAAACGCCATTATCTTTCAATTTTGGGCCTGATCTAGGCCTATCCCACGACATCGACATGTTTTTTTCTCATCCTTTTTTAGGAGTTTTCTATGTCTCGCAGAACCTCTAAGGGCTTTACGCTGATCGAACTGCTCGTGGTGATCTCGATCATCGCGCTGCTCATCGGCATCCTGCTGCCGGCTCTCGGTGCCGCCCGCCGAACCGCACGCCGCATGCAGAACTCGACCCAGCTCCGTGGTCAGCACCAGGGCCTGGTCACCTTCGCCAACTCGAACAAAGAGAAGTTCCCCGGCCTGGACAGCAAGGGCAACATCCTTGCCGCGACGGCTGCCAACACGGGCTCGACGACTAACAACGGCAGTACCGCCCAGGGCCGTTACTTCATCCTGCTGACCGGAAACTTCTTCACGCCTGAGTACGCGATCAGCCCCGCCGAGACGGCCACCACCACGGAGTACATCGTTTCGACGACTCCTGGTGTCGTCAACGAGGTCATCTTCCAGACCGGCCCCAGCGGCACGAAGGTGTACTCGTACGCGATGCTTCAGATCAGCGGCCCCGACGGCGGCATCCCCAACAACCAGGCCGGCCGTGCTGCCGAATGGCAGCAGTCGCTCAACACCCAGGCGATCGTCATCTCCGACCGTAACACCGGCACGGCGGATACCGATGCCGCGGTGAGCAGCATCCACGGCGACGTCGGCGACTGGCGCGGCAGTGTTCTCTGGAACGACAACCACGTCGCTTTCGAGCAGAGCCAGTACTTCGAAACGCGTTATGGCGCTAACAAGCCCTTCGTCGACCTCGGCGGCGGCAACAGCGAACTCGACAACCTGTTCGAGAACGACACCCCCGCCAACGGCGGTGTCTCCGGTGGCGATGCCCGTATGGTCTGCGAAGGCCGTGGTGTCACCGCGTCGGGAGACGACTCCTAAGTAAAACCGCCCCTTGTGGGCTCGTTTGTACTCCAGCAGCCCCGGCCTGACGGCTGGGGCTGTTTTTCGCGCCGACTTTTGCCACGCGACTTCGGCCCGCGTGATCCCCACTGTTATCATGCCGGGCTTCGTGAAACAGGACCCCAAGCCCATGAGCAATCGCATCTTCGTCGTCGGCAGTTACGCCAAGGGCTTCTCCGGCTTCCGTGGCCCGATCTTGTCGCAGATGGTCGCGGTGGGCTGGGACGTCCACCTGGTCTGCTCCGAGCAGGACCAGGACGACCTGGACTTCTTCGCCGACGCGGGGGTCACCTACCACGAAGCACCGCTGAACCGGACCGGGCTCAACCCGCTCAAGGACCTGGCGTATCAGCGATACCTGACGGGTCTGTTCGTTGAGCACAAGCCGGACATCGTGTTCTGCTATGCGCAGAAGCCGGTGGTCTTCGGCGTGCCCGCGGCCCACAAAGCGGGGGTCGCGAACATCAACGCGCTGATGCCGGGGCTGGGGTATGTGTTTAGCGACGCGACGGGGCTCAAGAAAAAGATCGCCCGAGCGGTAGCGCTGCGTCTGCATAAGCGGGCGAGCGGCTACATCCGCAACCTGTTCTTTGTGAACCCCAACGACCACGCCGACTTCCGGAACGCCGGGCTCATCAGCCCCAAGGCGAACGTCACCATCCTGCCGGGGGAGGGCAAGGACCTCTCGCACTTTGCCCCACACCCGCCCGCCACCGACGGCCCGCCACGCTTCAACCTGATCACCCGCCTGCTCGCGGACAAGGGGGTGCCCGACTTTGTCGAGGCGGCGAAGATTGTGAAGCGTGAGTACCCCGAGGCGGTGTTCGAACTCATCGGCCCGTATGACGACAACCCCCAGGCGATCCAGCCCGATGAGGTCAAGGCCTGGGTCGATGCGGGGTTGATCGAGTACCCCGGCGTGACGACGGACGTCCGTCCCTACCTCGCCAACAGCCGGGCGACGGTACTCCCCACGACGTATCGCGAGGGCTTGCCGAACGTGCTGCTGGAGGGGATGGCGTTGGGCCGAGCGATCGTGACCTACGAAAATGCCGGTGCGTCGCAGGCGATCGAAGCCCCCAAGGAAATCGAGACCGGGCTGTCTCAAGGCAGCAACGGGTTCCTGATTGCGCCGGGTCGGGTGGACCTGCTGGCCAAGGCGCTGTTGACGTTGGTAGAGGACCCGGCGCTGGCGGCCTCGATGGGCCAGTCGGGCCGGGCGTTTGCGGAGGAACGCTTCGACGTCGAGAAGATCAACACCAGGATCATGAAGCTGATCGGCGTGATCGACTAGCGTGGGGGCGGTTGTTGAGACTGTCCGACGCCCTTGGTCATCAAGGCGACGCTGGCTGCCGGAGAGACGCAGGTTGCTCTAGGTTGTGTCTGACGGCTCACATGATGGCCGGGGTTGAGCGCAGCGAACCCCCGGAACAACTCACCGGCCCGTTCCGGGGGCAGGCTGCGCCTGACCCCGGCCACCATACGGGGCAATGAGGAACCGCCAGACACCACCTAGTCGATCACTTCGCTCTGGCTGTCGATGATGTTGCCCGTCCCGTTTCGGACATCGTTGATGACGCGCCAGTCGTGTTCGTCACGGTGGGTGTAGTCGCCGGCGTAGGTGAGTACGGTGTCGATGAGTTCGTCTCGGTTGGTTTCGAGCGGGGTTTCGTAGACGAAGTGGGGTTGCTGGGCCCAGTCGAGATCGCGGGCGTCCATCCAGTCGAGCAGGTCGTGCGCGACGCCGTCTTTGTCGATCACCCAGTTGTTGTCGACGTAGACCGACCCGTTTTCGCTGTTGACGGTGTTGACGAGGTTGACCCAGTACTGGGGCCGAAAGTCGTCGGGGCTGTCGGGCCCGAGGATGAAGACATTGCCGATGAAATCGACCCGGACGTTGGGGTCGGGGCCGAGGAAGGCGTCGGGGTGGCCGAGGAACCGGACGGGGTTGTAGATGACGTTGTTGACGAACGCGAAGTTGAGCAGGGTGGGCCCGCCGCTGGTGAGGCCTGGCAGGGCGTCGACCCAGGCGGGGTTTCGGTCGTTGTTGTGGGCGAGCAGGCACTCACGCACGACGACGGGCTCGTAGTTGCTGGCGATGTAGCCGTTGGGCACGTCCCAGCCTGCGACGAGGATGGCTTTGGAGTGTTCGTAGATGCGGTCGCCCTGGCTGCCGGTGTGGTAGGCCTCGCTCAGGCATTCGGCGAGGAGGCAGCGGTAGACCTGGACGCCCGGGCTGTTAGCGATGTCGAGCGATTCGTCGAGAGCCCAGAACATCGAGACATGCGACAGGCGGGCATCGGGCGAATTGAAGACCTGGACGCAGTCCGCCCCGTTGCCGGGCTGGGACCGGTCGCCGCGGCCTTCGCGCAGGACCTGGCCCTGGTTGTCGACGGCGTCCTGGACGTTGTCGTCGCCCAGCCGTATCCGTAAGTGTTCGATCGCGCCTTCGTTCGCGTCGCGGACCTTGATCCCCCAGCCGCGGAAGGTCACGCCGTCGTCGGAGCCCAGCCCCGACACGCGTGTGCGTAGGCCGACGATCAGCGCGGGGAATGCGCCTTTGTAGATTTCACCCGAGGCGATGATGGAGATGTTGGTCATCCCGACCGGGTTTTTGAGCACGGCCTCGAGCCCGTCACTGTCGGTGACATCAAGCGTCTCGACCTCGGTGGCTGCGACACCGGTCCACAGGTGGGTGGGGGGCGGTGTGACCTCGTCTTCACGGATGAGGTTGACGTGGTAGACGTGGACGTTGTGCGATTGGCGGTTGTTCTGTGAGAACTCGCCGAGGTTGGCGCGGGTGACGAGATTGGGTGTGGTGCCGTGGCCGTAGGCCCCGATGATGATGGCCCGCTCGGGTGCTCTGCCGTTAGGGAGGTTGGCCAGGGCCTCGGCGTGGTAGGTGTGTCCGCGCTGAAGCAGGAGCCAGTCGGCGCTGTTGGCCCGCAACCGGTCGAGCCCGACCTGGATGGTGGCGACGGCTTGATCGGGGGACGTGCCGGGGTTTGTGTTGTCCCCGTTGGGGGAGACAAAGATCAGCCTGGAGTCGGCGCTGGGGCTGGGCGTGCGGACGTCGGCGGGCGCGCTGCTGGAGCAGGCCAGCAGCGCGAAAATTGCCAGGAGGGCAGCGCAGAGGGTCAGAGTCGGGGCGTGTCTGGGCGGGTGCATCTGTGCGGTCCTTGGGGGTGGCGCCGTGCCACGGGAACGTTCCATGGTGTTATCGGTTGCCGCTTGCAACGCCTGAACAGACGGGGCGGTTCTGGGTGGGGCGGAACAGTCGGGCTGCTCCATCGGGCCGGGTCGTGCGGGTCCGCCGGGCTTTATGGGGTGTGCCGATTGGCGAGACGGGGAATGCGCCGCGGGTTTATCGGCCTGATGAAGTTGGGGCGTGTTCTAGCTGATGATAGCCCGGTGGAGGCCGCAAGGGCGCGGTCGATCGGAGCACTGGATTGAAGATGATGACGAATCGCCTGCTATGTGTGATCGGGCTCGGGCTGTTGCCCTGTGTCGGGGCGTCGGGGCAGTTCCTGGACATGCCGCGCATCGACCTGGACCTTGATCTGCAGGCGCTTTCACCGTCCGCCCCGGCGGATGACGCCGCGCCCGAAACTCCGGATCGCGACAGCGAGTTGTTGCAGGCGTTCTTGGCCAACGGCACGGAAGGCATGCCGCGTCTTCGGCCCGCCGCAGAAGGCGCGTACGCCGCCGCGCCGCCACACGCCGTCTCCGGGCAGGACGGCGAGGTATTGTCGGTCCAGTGGGCGTCTGCCCCGTCCCGCGACGACCCGAGCTTGCTGGTGCTTGCATTGGAGGCGGAGTCGCGATTGCCATCGTTCCCCGCGCTGTTCGCGAGTGTGAACGGGGGGGAGTGGGCTGCGCTCGACATCGACGCCGCTGCTTCGCCGGGCTCGGCGCGTGTTGCGATGCTGCTGTGTGCGGCCGATTTTGCGGGGGTTGAACGCATCGAAGTGCGCCTCCTGGCGGCCACGCCGGACGGCGCTGCCTACCTGGCCGAGCCGTTTGTCTCCCATCGGCGGACGCGAGCCAGCCAGGCGCAGGACGAGACCGACTACGAAATCGTTGAGCTTGATAGCGTCCCCGGCGTAGACGGCAACGAGGGCGAACCGCAGTTGATCGAGCTCGACCTGAACGACGCCAACGATGTCTCGGATTCCGATCCCGATAGCGCGGCCGACATCGTTTTTCTGGAGGGCGACGATTACGCGCCCGATGCGAACATGATCGAGCTTGAGGTTGATGATGCACTGCCCCCGGCTTCGGGCCAAGTGGATAGCGGCGGCGCCGCCGGTGGTGGCGGTCTGTCTGTCCTTGGCGGCTCCGGCGGGGGCGGCGGTGGTGGGGGGCCGTCGCTAGGTGGCAGCGGCTCGGGTAGTTCCGCAGGTGGCGGCGGAGGCGGCGGCGGCGGTGGAGAAGGGGGAGGCGACGGGGCAAGCGGCGGGGGCGAAGGCGCTGCCCCGATTGGCCGTGTGTCCTCGGGCGGTGGCAGTTCGTCCTCCAGCGCGCCCGACGCGCCCGAGCCCGTGACGCCACCCGATGATTCATCCAACGCAAGCGTTCTCAATGCGAGCCAATCCGGCGTCTACGGCCGCGTCATTGGCAGTGTCATCGTCCTTGCCGGGGTTGACGCCGTCTCATGGGAAGGCGGCTCGTCGGTGCGTGTGCTCTACGGCGAGCCGACCGTCGGCGACCTCGCGATGCCCGAAACCGGGTCGGCCGAGCACCTGGAGCTGATCCCGTACCTTGGCGGTTCGGTGTTCTCTGCGATCCCCGAGGTCGCGCGCGAAAACCCGAATGGCTACATCGTTCTCCAGGCCAACCCCGGCGAAGTCACGCTACGCATGTGGTCCAAAGCCCCCAGCGGGCTCTCGCCGAACCGCGACCTGATCGAGTGGGACGCGACGGTCACGCAGACCTTCGACCCCGCGATCCTGCGGGACTGATTAGCCGGGCATGCCAAGCCGCTTGCGCACGCTGGCAAAATAGTCGCCCCAGACCTTGTCGCGGTGCGCTTCGAGGTGGTCGATGTAGAAGTTGGCAGCCCGCTCGAAGTTTGTGCGCGATTGTTCATGCAGCAGCGCGGGGTCGCCGAGCATCGTCTGCACGCGCTGTGCGAGCTGCTTGGGGTTGTTCTTTTCGAAGAGGCAATTCGAATCGATCAACTCCGGGGTCCCGCCCGCCGGGGTGCAGACGCAGGGCAGGGCCCGGCTCATCGCCTCGATGACCGAACGCGGCAGGCCCTCTTGCCGGCTGGGGTGGATGTACAGGTCGAGGGTGTCGAGCCATTCCAGCACAGGCCCGCCGCCCGCGATGGTGCCGATGGGGCGGACCTCGTTTTCAACGCCGAACTTCGCGGCGTAGCTGCGTGCGATTTCGGGGTCGCCCGCGCCGAGGATCTCGTAGACAACCTCGACGCCCGCGGCCTTGAGTTCTGCGGTGGCTTCGACACCGGTTTCCCAGCCTTTGATGTGGTTGGCAAGCGAGCCGATCTGCCCGAGCCGTAGGGGCTTAGGCGGTGTCTTCTGGCGTTCGAGCCGGGCTTCGAGGAGTCCTTCCGGCGGGCGGAGCAACTCGACGTTGGACGCGACTGCGGTTTTGGATTGAGTTGGATACCGTTTTTGCAGGTACTCGCTCGTGACGTAGACGGCCAGATCGAGGCGTTTGATCAGTCGGCGCAGGCGGATGTATTCACGCGCGGCCATGACCTTGCCCTTCATCCCGCCGTAGTGCCACATCGAGCCCCACGGGCACGCGATGATTTCACCGGCGACCGGCTTGCCCTGCTTCGCCGCGATCTCGCACGCGAGGTTGCCAAGGAAACTCGGGATGCGCCCGACGACCGCGTCGGCCTTCTTGATATTCGCTTCGAGGATCGGGTAGGCCGTGCGCCACCCTTGTTCAAATCGGTGGTAGGGCGGCCGATCGACGAGCTCAAACGAGACCCGCGGGTGCGACGCCTGGTTGAGCCGACCGATGTCGAGTTTGGGATCGGGCTCGTTGCGCCGCGCGACAACGTGGATGTGCTCGACATGAGGGAGGAACCTTTTCCATGTCGTCGACGTGATGTTGCCGACGGTAAGGTGGTCGCCTTCGTGTTCGATGAACCGGTTGTCGTGGACAAACAAGAGCTTCATGGGGCGTCGGCCAGTGCGAGGGTGAAAGGGGCTAGGTGTGCGGCGCGTCGGCGGGGTGTTGAGTGTTGCCGTGTTTACCGGTGAGCCCTGCATAGACAGCGTAGAGGTCGCTTGCGCAGGTGTCGAGGTGGAACGCCTCGGGCAGTGTCGGCGAATGAGCCGGGTCTTGTGTGCGCGGCCCGGCCTGCAGGATTGCGCGGGCGAGGTCGCCCGGGTCTGCCTTCCGGATGATCGTGATGCCGTCGCCCTTTGCGGCGATCTCGCGCACCCCGGGCAGGTCGGACGCCACGACCCGTGTGCCTGCCGCCAGGGATTCGAGCACAACACCCGGGAGCCCTTCCCAGTGGGAGGGCAGGATACTCAGGTCGGCCATCGCCAGGAGTGTTGGCACATCTTCACGCAGCCCGAGGAAATGCAGGTGGTCCGTGACACCCGCCTGGGCCGCATGCGCCCGAGTCTGGTCGCCCAGCGGCCCGTCGCCGATGAGCAGGACGTGGAAACGCTTGTCTTGCGCAACGACTTGTTTTAGCGCTTCGACGGTGACCTCGTGAGCCTTGGGCACGACGAAACGTCCGACCTGCGCGACGAGGACGGCGTCTTCCGGGATCGATAGCTCACGCCGCAGCGCCGAACGGTCGGGCCGGGTGGTGGGGTAGCTGGCGGTGTTGATCCCGTTGTAGATGACTTTAGCGCGCTTGTCTTTTTCCCAGTCGGTGCCGAGCCCGCCGGCCATCGCGCCATGCGATACCGCGAGGATCGCCGTCGCGTTCATCTTGATCAGTCGACGCATCCCGGCCTGGTACGCCCGCCGGGGCAGCGACACCGATCGGCCGTCGCTCGAACTACGGAAATGGACAACGCGCTGACGCACACCGGCCGACCGCGCCAGCGCGATGATCAGCCCGCTGGTCAGGTGCAGGTGGCTGTGGACGATATCCGGCTTGTGTTCGCGCAGCAGCTTGCGAAAACCACGCACAAAGCCCAGCTTCGGGCCGCGCAGCTCGCAGACGTGGACGTCGGACCCTGCGGCCTTGATCTGCGCATCGAGGGCGCCCTCGCCGGGCATCATGGCGCAGAAATCAAACCGCACGCCCCGATCCCGCATCGCCGGCAGCAGGTCGAGCGTACGCATCTCCGCGCCGCCGCGGTCCATCTTCCCGAAGACGTGCATCACTCGAATGGGCGTCGGGGGCGTCATGGCTTGTGCATGTCGGGGTGCTGGATCGGGACGGAGCTCTTGGTCTCGCCGAAGGTATGGGTCATCAGCCAGCTCACGACCCAAAGCTGCGCGATCTGCGGGATCACGACGTTGGTGTGGTCGCGGATGCTGATGATGATCAGCACCACGCCGCCGAACATGACGATCAGCGTGCCGGTGGACGGGATCTTCTGGAACCGCCGGACCAGCCAGCGCAGCGCGAGGCCTGTGATCATCATCTGGAAGATGACGCCCGGGATCCCGAAATTGAGATACCCCTCCGCCGCGTAGTTGTAGCCCTTGCCCGAAGACTTTCGGCCCCAGTAGGTTACGGTGACCCACTCGGAGGCCTCCCACTTGCCGATCCCTTGCCGCAGCGCGATCCCCTGCGCAAACGGGACGATGTGGATGATCGAGTCGCGCCAGGACGCGCCACGCCAGTAGTACTCGGCCCCGGGCACCTCGTGGACCGTGATGTTAAGCGTGACGAAGGACGTCCCCAGCTCGTGGAGCATCGAGTACCACTTGGCGTTGTTGTCCTTGCTCTGGATGTAGGTGTAGTCCTTGATCATCGCGCTGGGCGAGAAGCCCGAGGTGTTACGCACAAACGCGAGTGCCGAGAAGATAAACATCACGACGAAGCCGATGAGCACGAGATAGCGGAATTTGATCGGACGGATGACGTAGTGGTAGATGATCATCGCGGGCAGGATGATCCGCACGACCCCGCCCCGGTCGCCTTCGAGCAGCAGGATGAGGACCCAGAGAAGCCATGCGACAAAGAAGGTCCGGGAGTAGAAGAGCTTGCGTTCCCGGATGACGCCGTAGCCGAAGCAGAGCATGACACCGATGACGGAGATCGGGATGCTGATGCCCATGATGGTCTGGATGAGCCAGGAGTCGGTGTAGCGTGCGGTGTGCTGGATCGCGTCGTAGCCGTAGCGCATGACCGTGCTAAAGCCCAGGCCCATGAGCCCGACGAAGTGCAGGATCATGCCCGCAAAGAGCATGGATAGCCCGAGGAATCCCCAGCCGGGCTTCGGGATCGCGATTTCGGATGCGTACTCGCGGACCTTCTGGCTGCCGTGGCCCGAGATCTCGTAGGCGAAAAGGAACGACGCGAGCCCGATGACGACGACCTGCAGGGAGTCACCCATCGCGCTGGGGAAGTAGATCACACGCGATGAAAAGGGCACCGCACCGACCCAGAGGAACGTGAGGTAGCCCCAGTTCACGATGGTGTAGACAATCACGAACAGGACGTCGGGCGCGACCAGTGATTTTGTGCCCGCCTGGATGATGCGGTAGGCGATGTGCGAGAGCGCCAGCGTGTAGTAGACGAAATGGAACCCGCCCAGGGCGGCCATGTCCCCGCCGACCAACTTGCGGCAGGCGAACGCGATCGGGATAAACAGCAGGAGCCAGATGGCATAAAACCACGACCGGCGCGACAGCCGGTCGGCGATAAACAGCAGCCCCGCGAGGGCGTTGGGTTGTGTCGCTGGGGTGGTATTCATTGTGCGGGCGGGGCAGCCGGTCGGCGGTCGAGTCGGTGTCGTTTGACGACGTGGGGAGTTCGAGGATTCAAGGGGGCGGTGCGTGGGTCAGGTGTCTTCGTTTTTTGCTTCTTGCGCGAAGTGCTCGGTGAGGTACCGACGCTGCTCTTCACGGGGAAGAGATCGTATATGGAATGCGTTGGCCCGGCACTTCTCCTTGTAGTGTTCTATCGGCCGGATGACCTTGGCAGGCACGCCCGCGGCCACAGAATCGGGCGGAATCTCACCGGTCACGATCGACCCGGTCCCGATCACGCAGTTGTCGCCGATCTTCGCCCCGGGCAGGATGATGACCCGTGCCCCGATAAAGACGTTGTTGCCGATCGTGACAGGCGCGAACAGGTCGGCGTCCGGCTCTTGCTCACGGATGCACCAGACCCCGCCGTCGTGTGTGAGGATCATCGAGCCGTCGCTGATCGAGACCCGGTTGCCGATCGTGATGAGGTAGGGCTCGGTCCCGTAGTGGATCTCGCCCAGCAGCCTGCAGTTTTCGCCGACCCGAATGCCTAGCGACCGCGCGTAGCCCACGGGGTCTGTCCGTCGCCGGTACTCCCGCCAGGGTTTCGTGATCCACTTTGCCAGTCGGGCTGCGATACCCATATGGTTCCTTACTTCGGCATACGGCGGGCCGCGATGTACCCATCGATCACGCCGCGGGGTGGGCGTCCTGGCTGTCTAGCCATTGCTGGAACATGAGGATAGTCCATAACTCGTCCTGCCCGCGCCGGACCCCGCGTTGGTGCTGGTCCCAGACCTTTCGGACGTAGCCCGGGTCGAAGAGCCCCTGGTCCGCGAGCCGCTGCCTGCCCAGCAGGTTGTCGGCCCAGTCACGGAGGTCTTCGCGCAGCCACCGCGCGATCGGGATCGAGAACCCTTTTTTGGGCCGGTCGATAACCTCGCGTGGGACGTGTCGATAGAGGAGTTGCCGCAGGGGCCACTTGCCTTGGCCATCGCGGATGAGCATCGAGGTCGGCAGCGACCAGCCAAACGCCATCAGCCGGTGGTCCAGCATCGGCGAGCGGGTTTCGAGCGATACCGCCATGCTGGCACGGTCGACCTTGACGGTCGAGTCGTCGGCGATGAAGTCGATCACGTCACGCATCATCATCCACTTGACGCGGTCTACGCCGTGTGCGGGCATGGGTGCGGGCGGCTCGGGCGAGTCGAACGCGAGCATGCGCTCGGGGCGTCGGCAGGCGGTCATCAGCGCACGGTAGGTCTCGCCGAAGTGCTTGGCCCCGAGCAGGTCGACGCCCTTGATGATTTTGTTGAGCGGCGGCGAGTTGCGTGTCGGCGGGTATAGGGTGCAGGCCGCCACCGAGGCAGGGGTCGCCAGCGCACCCATCAGCCACGCGGCCGGCGCACGCAGCAGGTGCGGGGCCTTGAGCAATCGCGCCGACTTGGGCGCCAGGGTGTAGTGCGGGTAGCCCGCGAAGCCTTCGTCTCCACCGTCCCCCGTGAGCGCTACGGTGACGTGTTGCCTTGCAAGTTTCGAGACGAGGTATGTCGGGATCTGCGACGCGTCGGCGAAGGGCTCGCAGAACATCGTCGGCAAGAGCGGCAGCACATCCAGCGCGTCCTGCCCCGTCACGCGGAACTCGGTGTGATCCGTCTTCAAGTGGTCTGCCACGGCCTGGGCGTGTTTCGACTCGTCGAACCGCTTGTCATCAAACCCGATCGTGAACGTTCGGACAGGGGCGGAGGCGAGGGCCTGCATCTCCGCGACCACGAGCGAGGAGTCGATCCCGCCCGAGAGGAACGCGCCAAGCGGGACGTCGGCGATCATGCGCTCTTCCACCGCCAGCCGGAGATGTGCTTCGAGTTGATCGAGCGCGTCTTCTTCGGAGTATCGCGACATGTCCAAAGGCGGTGCTTCGTGCATGTCCTGAGGCGACCAGAACCGCTTGCACATGCCGTCGAAGGCCGCCTCGTCGGGGGTTTTTGTCGCCTGGGCCGCGTCGATTGTGATGACACTGCCTGGGGCGACTTTGAAGACGTCTTCATAGATCGCCCGCCGTCCGCCGACGTATCGCCGACGCAGATACTGGCAGAGGACATCGCGGTTGACGCTTCGGTCGAACTGGGGGTGTTGGGTGAGGGCTTTGAGTTCCGAGCCGTAGACCACGCCGCCGGTCGGGAGCCAGCCGACGTAGAGCGGTTTTTTGCCGAAGCGGTCGCGTGCGAGGACGAGTTTTCGTTCGTGGCGATCCCACAGGGCGATGGCGAACATGCCGGCACATTCAGCCATCGCGGCATCGATGCCCCAGGATTCGATCGCTTCGAGCAGGACCTCGGTGTCGGAGTGTCCGCGCCAAGCGCGGGCCTGCTCGTTCTCTAGCTTGGCCCTGATCTTGTTGAAGTTGTAGACCTCGCCGTTGTACGCCAGGACGTAGCGCTCGCTGCGCGAGAGCATGGGCTGGTGCCCGGCCGGGGAGAGGTCGATGATCGCGAGACGCTGCTGGCTGACGCCATAGCCCGCGGCTTCGTCCTGCCAGACGCCGTCGCTGTCGGGCCCGCGGTGGTGGATGGTGGCCCCCATGCGGCGGGCGATTTCATCCAGCGGCGCGTTGGGCCGTCGTTCGGGTTGGAAGAGTCCTGCGATGCCGCACATAGGGAGGTCAGTCAGATTCGGTCGTAGGGTGTGCCTGCTTACGCGGGCGTTTCTGTATCGCTATCCGACGCAGGCCGGTCGAGCCGGATACCCGTGAGATCGGCTAGTTTGGCATGGTCCTCACGGAGCAGCCCGACAATTTCCGTAGCCAAGGCGTCCGGGATAGGTTCCGGGCGATGGTAGGTCGTGTTGCTCTGCTTGGCCAGCATCAGCAGCTTCTTCGCCGCCGACCGTATCGGGTTGCCTTGCGCAAATGGGTTGATGCGCGAGAGGGTTTTGTACCCTCGGTCCAGCACCCACCCCCCGAGCCGGCTGCGGTTCTGGTGCGCGGGGTTGGATCGTGCGAATTCGGTTTTGCCGTCATCCGGGACACCGAGGAAATCCAGCGCGGCGAGGTACCACTTCCGATTGTCGGCAATGAAGTCCTCGAAGCGGATGAAGAGTACCTGTTCCTTAGCGACATGCGACAACAGTCGTTCGACCTGCGCCCCGAAGCTCGCGGCCGCCTCGTAGTCCAGCAGCATCGGGTGCGGGCAACTCACAGGGATGCTCTTGCCCGTCCGACGCTCGATGCGCAGTGCCCAGGCCTTCGCGAAATCTTTCTCGTTTTCCATCAGGCTGTAGAGCAACTGGTTGTGCCATGACCGCAGAAACGCGACGGGCTCGCGGACCATGACGATGAACTTCGCGTCGGGGTGGTGCTCAAGGATGTTAGGCACCGCCTCTTCGGAGCGCAGGTAGTGGATCGACGCCTCGCCGACTGCGTCGTACGCGTCGCCGGCCTCATCAAAGAGTGCGAGGTACTTGTCGCGGTCTTTGAACCCGCGGATCTTGGGGTGGTCGGTGTTGTAGAAGTGAGGCTCTTTGTAGACCGGCATGAAGATGCGCGGGTGGTCGCGCAGGTAATCGCTCAGCGCGGTCGTGCCACACTTTGGAGCGCCGATGATGAAGAAGTTGGGCTCGGGCATCGTCAGGCCTCGGGGTCCGTGTCGGGGTAGGGGGTGATGGGGATGGGCAGCACGGTCGGGTTGAGCCGAAGCTTGATAACGGTATAGCCGAGCATCAGCGCGTTCCAGAGGATCTGGCCTGTCGCGACAGAGATGGCCGCGCCCATCGCGCCGTAGCGGGGGATGAGGATCAAGCACAGGGCGACATTGGTGACTGCGGAGAACACCAGGATCGTGCAGGCCTGGTTCTGCTTGTTGCACATTTTCATGATCGAGCCGACCGACCCGGAGAGCGCGTTGACCGCCTGCCCGCCGAGGAGGACGAGGAGGACGGTGTAGCCCGCTTCGAACCCTTCGCCGAAGAGCGAGAGCGCGAATCTGCCCAGGAACACCATGCCGACGAGCGCACAGGCGGTGAGCAGGAACATCCAGCGGGCCGCGAACTTGAGCGCGGCCTGGAGCTCGGCGTACTTGCCGGTGTGGTACAGACGCGCGATCAGCGGGTTCAGCACCATGTTCGCGGCCTGCAGCGCGAAGGCGACGAGGAGCGACAGCCGGATCGCCGCCCCGTAGACCGCGACCTCGTCGGGCGGCTTGGACCGGCCCAGATAGACGACGGTGAACTCGGCGACCGCGCCGGCAAACCCGGTCATGAGCAGCAGGGGCATCGCGACCTTCATCACCTCGCCGACCGGGTAGGCGGGCGTGTGCCCGCGGGTCTCGGCGGGCTGGGCACGCCAGAGCATGAATGCCCCGACGAGGAACGCGACACTGGCCGCGACAGCGAAGAGCAGGGCGATGTGTTCGGGTGTGACTTCGCGCAGCGTGAAAAAGAGCAACGCCGTGCCCGCGATCATCAGCGTCGGCCGAATAATCATGTCGGGCAGCTCGGCCCCGACGACGCGCTTGAGCGAGATCATCGCGGCCTGCCGGATGAACGACAGCGTAAACGCCGGCAACGCACACAGCATCAGCACCAGCGTCGGCTGGTAGATCGACGGCGGCGACTGCTTGAGCAAGAAAAGGTAGACCAGCACCCCACCGGCGAGCAGGACCGCAAGGGCCAGGGGGGCCGCGAAGGCGAAGCGAAGTGTGCCCCGAAACGCGGCGAAGCGTTCTTTCGCCAGCATGACGGGGAGGAAGCGTGGCAGCGCGCTGTCGATCCCGAGCCGTGCCCCGATCGCGAGCAGGGCGATGCTGCTCATCGCGTAGAGGTAGGTGCCGAAGTGGTCTTTGCCGATCGTACGTGCGATGAAGAGTTGGCTGGCAAACGCCAAGGCCGCGCCGGCGATGCGGATCACCAGCCCGGCGGAGGCGTTCGTGAGGATGTAGCGTCGGTTGCTCATGGCATCACAGCCGCAGCGTCGTGGGGATCCATGCGCGGTCGCGACAGGGCAGGGCTCAGCCCGCGCTGCCGGGCTCGTGGTGCATATGCTCGCGTACAAGCTGTGACTCGGGCTCGGGGAGCCCCTTGAACCACTTGGTCGGGTCGATCCCTCCGGGCGCGAGGATCGCCCAGGCCGTGAGGAAGATGATCTTGAAGTCGAGCAGCATGCTTTGTCGGTCGCGGTACCACAGCTCGACCGCGCCCTTGTAGGGAAGGATGTCTTCCTTGTAGCAGTCGCGCAGGTCCTTGCCCATCTCGCCCGCCTGGGTCACGATCGCCTCCTCGTCGCGGAACACGATCGACCCGATGCCGGTGACGCCGGGCTTCATCTGCACGATGCCTTCCTTGATGGCGTCGCTGTAGTCTTCGAACCCACGCGGGACCAGCGGCCGCCAGCCGACGATGCTCATGTCGCCCTTGAGGACGTTGAGGATCTGGGGCAGCTCGTTGAGCTTGGTCATGCGCAGGATGCGACCCACGGGCAGGACGCGGGGGTCGCTGCGGACGGTGATGTCTTTGTTGCCGGTGAACTCGCTGCCGACGCGCATGGTGACGAACTTGAAGACCTTGAAGGGCTTTCTTTTGTAGCCGATGCGGTCTTGGAGATACCAGACATTGCCCTCGCCGGTGAAGCGGAGGACGATGATGACGATGAGGAACGGCAGCGCCAGGAAGCACATGGCGAGCAGGGCGACGAGGATATCGAAGAGTCGTTTCATAGGTAGGCCTGCCGGCGGGGGTGGGCAGGATAACAGACGCCGGGCAGGCGATGGGGCTCTCTCTTAGATCGGCGAGATGCCGTGCAGGATCGAGCCCTTTGGGCGGTCGGCAGTAACCTGGAATCGGGATCGAGCCGATGATAGCCGCTACACTACCTTGTTACCCGGGCTGTGTTTTTCTCCTGATAGTGAGCTGTGTGCGATGCCCGAGACAGAGAAGCTGACGAGTTATTCGGACGTGCTGCGGTCGCTGGGTCGGGACGATCAGGTGCCCGATCGGCCGGTCGTCTGCATCCAGGGCCTGGGCCACGTCGGGTCGGCGATGGCGGCGGCGGTGGCGAACGCGAAAGACGACGCGGGCCAGACGCTCTACAACGTTATCGGCGTCGAGCTCGACACCCCCATCAGCATGGCGAAGATCGACGCGATCAACGCCGGCGAGCTGCCCGTCGCCTGCACCGACCAGAAGTTCGCCGACGCGATCCGCGTCTGCCACGAGGCCGGCAACCTCGTCGCCACGCCCAACCCCGAGGCCTACGCGCTGGCGGATGTCGTCGTCGTCGATGTCCCCTTCGATGTCGCCGACCTCCACGGCGAGCCGCACCTGCCATGGGGCGGATTCCGCGCCGCGATCCAGACCATCGGCCGACACGTCTCGCCCGGCACGCTGGTCCTCGTCGAGACCACCGTCCCGCCGGGCACCTGCGAGAAAGTCGTCGCGCCCGACCTCGCGGCCTGCCTCAAGGAACGCGGCCTGCCCGAAGACAGCGTCCACCTCGCGCACTCCTATGAGCGCGTCATGCCCGGGCCCGACTACTTCGAGTCCATCGTCAAGTTCTGGCGTGTCTTCGCCGGCCACACGCAGGCCGCGGGCGACAAGGCCGAGCAGTTCCTCGAGAGCGTGCTCGATACCGAAAACTTCCCGATGACGCGTCTGCAAAAAACGACGGCGTCGGAGACCGCGAAGGTGCTGGAGAACAGCTACCGCGCGGTGACGATCGCGTTCGCCGAGGAGTGGGGCCGGTTCTCCGAGTCGGTCGGGATCGACCTGTTCGAGATCGTCCGCGCGATCCGCGTCCGCCCGACACACAGCAACATGCGCCAGCCTGGCTTCGGCGTCGGGGGCTACTGCCTGACCAAAGACCCGCTGATGGCCAAGCTCGCCGCGAAGGAACTCTTCGAGATCGACGGGCTCGACTTCCCCTTCTGCACCCAGGCGGTCCACTACAACCACATCATGCCGATCGTCTCGCTCGACTATGTCGAGAAGGAGCTGGGCACGCTGAGCGGCAAGAAGCTGCTGCTGCTGGGTGTGAGCTACCGATCGGACGTCGGCGACACGCGCTACTCGCCCTCGGAAGAATTTGTCCGTGCGGCACAAGACCGCGGCGCAAGCGTCGACTGTCACGACCCGCTCGTGTCGCACTGGCACGAGATGGGGCTCGACCTCGACCCGGCGATCCCGGCATCACCCAAGGGCTACGACGCCGTCGTGTTTGGCGTGAACCACGCCGAGTACCGCGATATCGATTTCGCAGCCTGGCTCGCCGGTGAGACGCCGCTGGTGTTCGACGCCAACTGCGTGCTCGGCGACGAACAGCTCGCCGCCGCGAAGGCCGCCGGCTGCACCGTCCGGTCCATCGGCCGAGGCGACCTGTAGGTCGGCGTGACCCGCCCCAACTCCTGATCCCAAACTCCCAACCCCCAAGACCCATGAAAATCCTCATCACCGGCGGCGCCGGGTTCATCGGCGGCCACCTCGCACACAAGCTCCTCGACAACGACGGCGTCCACATCGACCTGCTCGATAACTTCTCACGCGCCGTCCACGACCCCTTCCTTGACGAACTCACCGCCAAGCCCAACGTCGGCATCGTCGAACGCGACCTGCTCGAGCACGGCTCGCTCGACGACCTGTCCGATGACTACACCCACATCGTCCACTTCGCCGCGATCGTCGGCGTGTCGCACGTCCTCAAAAAACCCTACGACGTGCTGCGACGCAACGAGGCCATGACCTTCGCCGCGCTCGACCTCGCGCACCGGCAGAAAAACCTTGAACGCTTCGTCTTCGCGTCCACCAGCGAGATCGTCGCCGGCACGCTCCTGGCCTACGGCATCGACGTGCCCACCCCCGAGACCACCCCCATCTGCATGCCCGACCCCTCGGACATCCGACACACCTACCTGCTCTCCAAGCTCTACGGCGAGGCGCTGTGCCACCACTGCGGCATGCCCTTCACCGTCGTCCGGCCGCACAATGTCTACGGCCCGCGCATGGGGCTCGTCCACGTCGTCCCCGAGATCGCCAAGAAAGTCCTCGCGCTCCCGCAGGGCGGCGACCTCGAGGTCTTCAGCGCCGACCACAAACGCGCGTTCTGCTACATCGACGACGCGACCGAGATCATCAGCCGGCTCATGCTCGGCGGCGACGACTGCCAGGGCGTCTTCAACCTCGGCACGCAGGACCCCGAAGTCACCATCCGCGAGGTCTGCCAGACCATCTGCGAGGTGCTGGGCCGGGAGGACGTGAAGCTGGTGGACGGCCCGACGACGACGGGTTCGCCAACCCGCCGCGCGCCCGACATGTCCAAGACGACGTCAGCCTGCGGCTTCAGCTCGCAGGTCTCGCTCAAGGAGGGCATCGCCAAGACGCTCGCCTGGTACGACCAGCACGTCTTCGCCGGCAAGGGGCCTTCGGCGGTGTAGCGAGCAGACGTGGGGCAGACATTCCTGTCTGCCATTCGGCGCAGCCGAATCTCGCTGCTAGCGGTATCGCAGGGCTGGTTACTGATCCTGCCCTGACCCGGCTCGTAGCGCTACGATTTCCGCGATCAGTTCGTCGTTCTGCCGTGTAAGATTCGCCATATCTCGGATCAAATCCGTGATTAGCGCGTTCTGCCGGGCGATCCGTTCTTCATAACTGACGAGTGATCGCGACCCATCGTGTTGCATTGTTCTGCGTGCAAGGTCTTCCCGCAGCTCAACGATCAACTCGTCCCGTTTTCGGAGTAGTTCCAAAGTTTCGCGAAGCTTCTGCCCCGGCGGCATGAGCATCTGCTCGAGTTGGCGCTCGTACGCATCGCGTTCCGCCTCGGCGGTTTCGAGTCGGACGGTCAGGTCGTAGTTCTCTGCCGCGACCCGCGCGAAGTTGCTGTGGAGTTGTGCGATGTCGGCGTGTAGTTCTTCCAGGCGATCGCCGTTTTCATTCCCCGGATCGCTGCCTTCTTGAACCCGAGCAAGTTCCCGGGACAGCCATGTCAGGTGCCCTGTCAGTTCGCTGAGTTGTTCGTTCTGCAGGTTCAGGCGCTTGAGTGCGGTTTCGAGTGTCGTGGTCAAGCGGCTGTTCGCAGCCGCCTGTTCGACGAGTTCGGCGCTGAGCGCGGCGATGTCTTCGTCTTGCTGGGTCGCGTCGGCGGTGCCCGCGCGGCGGCGTTCGCGTTCGACCTGCTGCCGCCACATCGTCGTGTCGTGCTCCGCCTGGTCGCGCAGCAGCTCGGCCGCCGCGAGCTGCTCCTTCACTGATGCGAGCTGATCGCGGGCCGCGGCGAGCTCGTCGAAGACAGCGCCTGGGTCGGTCTCGGCTTCGGGATCGGCCTCGTCGTTGCTTTGTGCTGCCTCTAGCTCCGACCGCAGCATGGCAAGCTCGCCGCGCAGTTTTTCCTGCTCAACGACCGCCTCGTCGCGTTCGGTTTTCAGGCGTTCGGCCTGCTGCCGTTCCATCGCAACGTGCGATCGGTCCACCCCGTTTTTCGCGCATGTCAGCAGGAACAGGGTGGTCACCGCGATGAGCGCGACGAGTAGAACACTCGAGATCGCGATCAGGGCTTTGGTCAACGTCGGCATCGTGAGGGCTCCGGCAAATCCGCGAACAGGTCGGGTTTCGAGTGTACCCCCACGCGGCGGGCGGGCCAAGACAAGGCGTGGCTGCCAGACAGCGGGGCGACTGCGTGCGATTGGATCAATACGATAGAGTCCCGCACACAGCAGCCCTGCGGGCAGTTGTGTGGCACCCGGCAATGCTCGCGGGCTGCTACATCGCCTTGGCCGGGACGCCGGCGATGGTGGCGCCGGTGGGGGCGTCTTTGACAACGACGGCGCCAGCACCGACGAGGGTGCTGTGGCCGATGGTGATGCCGTGGATCACGGTCGCGCCGGTGCCGAGGTGGCATCGCTGGCCGATGGAGACGTTGCCGCTGAGCGTGACGCCAGGCGCGATGTGGGTGTGGGCACCGATGACGCAGTCGTGGTCGACCGAGCACCGGGTGTTGAGGATGGTGTTGGCACCGACCAGCGCGCCGGCCTGGACGATGGTCCCGGCCATGACCTGCGCCCCTTGCGCGATCTGCGCGGACGGCGCGATGAGCGCGTCGGGGTGGATGATGGTCGCGAATCGGTAGCCGCGGTGCTTGAAGAGTTCGAACACTTTCTGTCTTGCGTCGGGCAGGTGCACCGACCCGACGCCGTTGACCAGCTCGACCTGGTCGGGGGTGTATTGCGAGATCAGGTCGTCGGTTCCGCGGACCTGTGTGCCGTCGAGGTCTCTGCCGTGCTGGGTCGGTGCGTCGTCGGTCGCGAACAGCACCTCACGGCCGAGCATGCGGAGGGTCGAGATCAGGACCTTGCCATGTCCCCCCGCGCCGATGAGGACGATCGGTGGGGCACTGGTGACGACGCGTCCGGGCACATAAGCCATCGTGACAAACTCCTATACGTGGCGTTGGTGGCGCCAGCCAATGGGACTATAGCCCGGCGCTGCTGGGCAGGTTGATCACGCGATTGGCCATGTCTTCCGTGACGGGGAGTGCCATGCTCGGGCAGCCCTGGTACATCGGCAGGGTGTGCATCGGCTGCCAGATCGGGCGGACCAGGAAGCCGGCGTCGCACAGCGCGTTGAGGATATGGTCGCGGTGGTCGGCAACGCCCGGGTTCAGTACGAGCGAGCTGAACCAGTAGTTGCTGCGTGTGCCTTCGGGCTCGGGCAGGATCGCCCCGGCCTCGCTGTCGGCGAAGGCGTCGATGTAGCGCTGCGCGAGGTCGCGTTTGGCGGCGAGCAGGTCGTCGATCTCTTCGAGCTGGGCGCAGCCCAGGGCCGCGTTGAGGTTGGGCATGCGGTAGTTGTAGCCGACCTCGTCGTGGATGTAGGCCCAGCGGTGCTGCTGCTTCGCGGTGGTGGTGACGTGCTTGGCCCACTGGCCCAGTGCGTCGTCGTCGGTGAGGACCATCCCGCCGCCGCCGGTGGTAATGATCTTGTTGCCGTTGAAGCTGAGCATGCCGACCTTGGCGAAGGTGCCGGTGTGTTTACCGCCCGACAGGGAGCCGAGGGATTCGGCGGCGTCTTCGACAAAGGTGATGCCCCACGTGTCGCAGAGTGTCTGCGCCCCGGCGAGGTCGAAGGGGTGGCCAAAGGCGTGCATGCCGACCAGGGCTTTGATGCGTGCGCCGCTGGTTTTGTCGTAGCAGCAGCCGTCGTCGCGGCGCTCGGCGTGTTGTTCCAGGTAGCTATGGATCGCGGCGGGGTCGATGCCGAGCGTGCGGGGGTCGACATCGACGAAGTGCGGGGTCGCGCCGCAGTATGAGATCGCGTTGGGGGTTGCGACGAAGGTGAGCGACGGGCACAGCACCTGGTCGCCTTGCTCGACGCCGGCCATCCGGAGGGCGATGTGCAGCGCGGCGGTGCCGTTGACGGTGGCGATGGCGTGCTTGGTGCCGGTGTATTGCTTGATGTCTTCTTCGAAGCGTGTGACGTAGCTGCCGACGGATGAGACCCAGCCGGTGTCGATGCATTCTTTGACGTAGGCGTTGCAGTTGCCGCCGAAGGTCGGGATGTGCAGCGGCACGGGCCGGCTGTCCTGCCGGATCACGCCTGCGACGGTGTCGGTGATCTGCTGGGTCAGGGTGGCGGAGGGTGAGGGCATGGTCATGGTTCTTCCTGCGGGCGTTTTGCGCGGTTCGGCATCGTAGGCGAACGGATCGCCGCCTGCTAAGCAGGTTCCTCTTGGGACTAATCGGCACAATCCGTCGGTCAGATCACCGACCCGGTAGCAGGTCCAGTAGGGGTTTGGGGTCTTCGAGCGAGTCGAGAACGAGGTCGCCGCCCGCCTCGGCGAGCTGGGCAGTGGAGTATCGGCCGGTGGCGACGGCGACGGCGACGCAGCCGTTGGCATGGGCACAGGCAACATCGCGCGGCGTGTCGCCGATGATGAATACTTGGCCCGGGTCGATCGCCTCGCCCGTCAGTGCGAGCGCACGGTCCATCGCGACGCGGGGGAGGTCGTTGCGTTCGTTGCCGTCCTCAGCGAAGGCGGTGACGGGGAAGCGGCGGAGGTCGAACCCGGCGGCGTTGAGCTTGAGGTGCGCCGCGTGTTGGAAGTTCCCGGTCAGCAGTCCGAGGGTGAGGTCGCCGTTGGGGCCTGTCCGTGCGTGGAGCGTGTCGAGCAGCGTGGGGATGCCGGGCATGAGCGTGATGTCATCGCCTATCGTGCCGAGCTCGGCTTCGAGCTCGGCGAGGTAGGTCGCGCGGAAGCGTGCGAGGTGTTCGCCGCTGTCGCCGATGCCGTTGTGTCGGGCGAGCTGCGCGAAGATCTGCGGGTCGAGCGTGCCGACGGTGATGTCGGTCCACTCGAACTGCTCGCCGAAGACCATGCGTCCGGCGCGGTGGAGGCATCGGCTGCCTGCGCCCTTGGTGATCATGAGCGTGCCGTCGATATCGAAAAGCAGGAGCGATCGCGCCACGTGTTGCTTCCTGTTGTGAGGGCGCTAGCCCCCGGTGTCTGACTGATCGACAAACACCGCGTCGTCGTAGCGCAGCATGAGCAGCCCGTCGCGCCACTGGTCGGCGACGATCGACAAGGGCAGCCCCATCGTGTCCTCGACCAGCCAGTGGGTGAAGTGGGCGCCGGCCTGGTGGGCAAGCGGGTATCCCCCGCCGAAGCGTGGGTTGAATTCGATGACCCGCATCTCGCCGGTCGTTTTGTCCAGGAAGATCTGCACGTTGAAGACCCCGTACGCGCCGGGGAGTTTTTCGCAGATGCGCTCGGCCAGATCTTGAAGCTCGCGGTGGCGAACGGTCAGCCCCTTGCTCACTTCGCCCGACCGGGTCTCGAGCCGCAGGCGTGGGACCGAGCAGCGGGCCTTGCCGGCCTTGTCGACGAAGACGTCGATCGTGTATTCCTCTCCGGTCGCGAGGGTCTGCACAATCATCTCGCCGTGGTGCTCGGCAAAGTGGAGGTCGTCCACATCGTGGATGCGGGTGACACCGATCGAGGAGCTCCCGCTGCGCGGCTTGGCGAGCAGCGGCATCGGCCAGTCGTCGGGCTGTTCGAGCACGGCCTCCAGTGTCGCTTGGCGCGGGGTCGGGAACTGGTTTTCTTCCAGCCAGGCGTGGGTCCGCAGTTTGTCGCCGCCGATATCGATCGTCTCGGGCGAGGAGATCGCGACGGTGGTGCCGATCTCGGCGAAGGCCTCCAGGTGCTTGGCGTAGAGGCCGAGCTCGGTGTCGATGGTCGGGATAATCAGGCGGATGTCCTGCGACTTGCAGAGCTTGAGCATCTCGGGGATGAAGTCGCCGCTGCTGAAGAGCGGGGCGTGGAAGCCCTGCTCGGCAGCGTGGAAGCCCGCCGCGGTGGAGGACAGGTCGGTGGCGTAGACCTTGCCCGGCAGCCCGAGCTCGCGCAGCGCCTGCTCGAAGAGGCGGATCAGTACGACACGCCGGCCCGCAGAAGAAACCAGGATGTTACACGGTGCGCTCAAGCGGACGTTGCTCGGGTCGTTGCAGAGGGGTGGCGACAGATCGCCGATACAGGGTCCGGGCTAGTATAGCTACTATCGACTGCCGGCTTGGGCCGGCTTAGCGCTTGTGTTTTCGAGAGGTGCATGGCCGACGTAAAGCCCCAGCCCGACCCCGCCGAGCCGCGCATGACCGGTGTGTTGTGCCGATGGTGGGCCGTCGCGTGCGCGGCCTTCCTGCTCTATGCGTTGACCGCGTCCCGCACGATTCAGTGGCAGGACTACGGCCAGTTTGTCCTGCGGATCGTCACCGGTGAGCTGTTCAATGAGCTCGGCCTCGCGCTCGCCCACCCGATCCACTTCTGGCTTGGCCAGGCCGCGGCCGCGGTGTTGCCGGCGAAGCCGCCATTCGCGGTCGCGCTCATCAGTGCCTTGGCGGGGGCCGTGACGGTCGCCAACGTCTACGGCATCGTGCACCAGGTCACTGCCCGATTTGCGCCCGCGCTCGCGGCGGCGGGGTCGCTTGCAGTCGCAAACACGTTCTGGCGGATGAGCACCATGCCCGAGTGCTACACCGTGACGACCGCGCTCCTGAGCGCCGAGCTGTGGTGTATGGCGGTGTACTTCAAGCGGCGATCGGCCCAGCCGGGGGAGCCGCCAGCGTCCGGCCCGGCGGCGATGCCCATGCTCGTGGGGATGATGTTCTTCAACGGGCTCGGGCTGGCCAACCACAACATGGCGCTGCTGACGCTGCCCGTGTCGGGGATCGTGCTGCTCTTGGCTTGGAAACGCGGGGATATTCGGCTGCGCGGGTTCGCGCTGTCGATGGCGGCGTGGTTTGTCGGGGCCTCGCCGTACCTCACACTCGTCATGATCGAGGTGGTGCGCGGCGGCGACTTCGGCGCGGCGATGATGTCTGCGCTCTTTGGCAGCCACTACGCCGAGGACGTGCTCAACGCAAGGCCGGGCATCAAGCAGGCGGGGATCAGCGTCGCCTTCACCCTGCTCAGCTTCCCCGGCGTCGGGCTCGTGCTTGCAGCAATCGGGCTGTTCGCGGGACACAGTGGCCTCGCACAAGCCCAGCGGCCGGCGGGTTTGTGGTGGGCGTGGGCTGGGGCGCTGGCGATCCACCTGCTGTTTGTATTGCGGTACAACGTGGTCGATCAGCACACGTTTTTGTTACCGGCGTATACGTTGGTGTCGCTGTTCATTGGGGTGGGGTTCGCGTGGTGGGCCAAGCGACTTAAGTCGCTTGGCCGGGTGACCCTGATCGTAGTTGTAGTGTTGAGTGTCGTCGCTGCGCCGGCGGTGTATGTGCTGGCCGCGACGGTTGCGCGGGACCGCGATGCGTTAGGTTCGATGGCGCGGAACAAGCCGTACCGCGATGACTACCGGTATCTGTTCGTACCTTGGGGGATCGGTGAAACGTCTGCGGATCGGATGAGTCGCGAGGCGGTCGCGCTTACGGGTGAGGATGGTGTGATCGTGATCGAGGACCCGATGGCCGGCTTTGCGGTGGTGTATCGGCTGCGAGAGCTGTCGTGGGGGGGCGTGTTGATACACGACGTTGGGCTCGAAGGTGAGCCGGACTGGGCCGGGTGGCGTGGTCGGCCGACGGTCTTGGTGCCCGCGCGTCGGGGCGCGCCGCAGGTTGTTGCCGCGGACGGCTTCGTGTGGCAACCGGCGGGAGAGTTGTACGTGCTGGTCGCCGATAGTGTGGGTAGGGGCGGTGCGGACGCACCCGAGGCCGATAACCCCGCGACGCCATGACACCGACCAAGCCACAACCCGACACTGCACCCCGTGCGGATGAACAGTCGCTCGCGGGCTGGGGGCTTGAGCCCCGCGTGGACTGCGCGGTGTACCGGCCCGGGAGCGCGGCGGAGTTGCGGCACCTGATCGAACATGCGGACGGGCCGAGCACGCTCATCAGCCGGGGGCTCGGCCGCAGTTACGGCGACCCGGCGACGAACCCCGACGGCGTCGTGCTTCACACCGCGATGGATCGTTTCCTTGTGTTCGATGATGCAACGGGCGTCGTCACCGCCGAGGCGGGTGTTAGCTTCGCCGACCTCATCGATGCGCTGTTGCCGCGTGGCTGGTTCCCGGCTGTCACGCCCGGCACGAAGTTCGTCACGCTCGGCGGCGCGGTCGCGGCCGATGTGCATGGCAAGAACCACCACCGCGACGGCTCGTTCAATACCTGCGTCCACGCCTTCGACCTGCTCACGCCCACGGGGCAGCGTCTGACCTGCTCACGCGACGAAAACGCTAATGTCTTCTGGGCCACGCTCGGCGGCATGGGGCTCACCGGCTTTATCCTCACCGTCACGCTCCAGATGCTGCGTGTCACGTCGTCGCGGATCGATGTAGAAACGACGCGTGTCGGCTCGCTCGACGCGATGCTCGAGCACTTCGCCAACACCGACGACGACCACCGCTACTCCGTGTCGTGGATCGACTGCCTCGCCCGCGGCGCGAAGCTCGGCCGGGGGGTTGTCATGCAGGGCACGCACGCCGAGGGCAACGGCGGGTCGGACCTGGCACCGGCCAAGCGCCGGGCGAAGTCCGTGCCGTTTCATTTTCCCAAGCAGGCACTCAATGCACTCTCGGTCAAGGCCTTCAACGCCGCGTACTACGCCAGGCACGGCAGCAGCCGACACGCCGAGGGGTTCGACCCGTTCTTCTACCCGCTCGACGCGGTGCTCCACTGGAACCGGGTCTACGGCAAGCGCGGCTTCGTGCAGTACCAGCCCGTCTTCCCCGAGGCCGACGGCGCGGCGGGTGTGCGGGCGGTGATTGAAAAACTCAGCGCGGCCAAGCGGTCGAGCTTCCTCGCCGTCCTGAAGCGGATGGGTGGCCAAGAAGTCGGGCCGCTGGGCTTCCCGATGGCCGGGCTCACCCTCGCGGTCGATATGCCGCGTAGCTCGGGGCTGCGTGGGTTCCTGCACGAGCTCGACGCGATCGTCCTCGACCACGGCGGCCGGGTGTACCTCGCCAAGGATGCGGAAATGACGGCCGAGACGTTTGCCGCGATGTACCCCCGGCTCGATGCGTTCAAGCAAGTCCAGCGCCAGCTCGACCCCGAAGGGCGGATGGCATCGACCCAGGCCCGCCGGCTGGGTATCGTGGGGCAACGATGAGCAACAGCGACAACAACCCGAAACGCGTCCTGATCGTCGGGGCGACCTCCGGCATCGCCCGCGCGGTGGCGCACCGCTTGGCGCAGCGTGGCTATGCGCTGGTGCTCGCGGCCCGCGACGCCGAGGCGATCGATCGCGACGCAGCCGACCTGCGCGTGCGCTACAGCGTCGAGGTCGAGACCCGTGCGTTCGATGCGCTCGACTTCGACTGTCACGCCTCTCTGGTCGACGGGCTTGACCTCTGCGCTGCGGTTGTCTGCCACGGCATCATGCTGAGCAATGAAGACGCGGCCGCCGACATCCACGAACACCGCCGGATGATCGACATCAACTACACGTCTTACGCGAGTGTGCTGGAGGTCCTGGCGTCGTACTTCGAGGCCAGGGGCGAAGGCGTGATCGCGGCGATCTCGTCGGTGGCGGGTGATCGTGGCCGGCCCAGCAACTACTGCTACGGCGCGACGAAGGCCGCGGTGTCCGCGTACCTCTCGGGCCTGCGCGGCCGGCTTCGGCCCAGGGGTGTCGCCGTCCTTACCATCAAGCCCGGCCCGACCGACACGCCGATGACGCACGGCCTCAAGGCCAAGGGCCCGACCGCGCCCCCGGAAGTCGTCGCCCGGCAGATCGTCAAAGACATCGAAAAACGCCGGGCGATCTGCTACACCCCGCGTAAGTGGTGGCCCATCATGACCATCATCCGCGCGATCCCGGAGTGGCTCTTCAAACGCACGTCGCTGTGAGTTTTGCCACACGCAAAGGCGCGCAGACGCAAAGACAAACAGAAGACTTTTTGACGGGATGACAGGATGTGCGGGTCAGCAGGATACGGATCCGATCCTGTCCATCCTGAAAATCCTGTCATCCCGTCAAAAAAGTCTTTGCGTCTGCGCGCCTTTGCGTGAGGCCATCACCCTCACATCGCGATCAACGCCACCAGCGCCACGATCGCGACGACGATGTACGACACGCGGTCGGTCAGTGCGAAGAGCAGCGGGTCGTCGCGCAGGGCGCGCTGGTGGGCTCGGCCCCAGAGGCGGGAGACCCAGTACAGCAGCAGCGGGCAGATCACCCACAGCACCTGCGGGTGGGCGTACAGGTCGGTGACCGCCCGCGAGTTGATGTAGAGCGCGAACACCATCACGCCCATGTACCCGCTCGTGATCCCCATCGAGCTGACCAGATGTTGGTCACTGGTGCGGTAGGCCCGGCCCTCGGCGCGGGTCCGGCCCTCATCTTCGAGCACACGCAGTTCGCTGTACCGCTTGGCAAACGCCAGGCACAGGAACATGAACAGCGCGAAGGCGAGGAGCCAGGCGGACGTCTCGACCTCGACGGCCTCGCCGCCCGCGACGATTCGGATGACGTAGAGGCACGCCAGCCAGATCACGTCGAGCATGAGCTTGGCTTTGACGACGATCGAGTAGAGCCAGGCCGAGGCGGTGTAGACGAGCAGGACGCCGACGAACCCCAGCGGCAGCGTGAGGTATGCGAGCGCCACGGCGGCGAGGACGAGCAGCGGCGCGGCTGAGAGTGCGGCCGGGATCGGCAGCTCGCCCGTCGCCAGTGGCCGGCGTCGTTTGGTCGGGTGCAGCCGGTCGGAGCGCAGGTCCAGCAGGTCGTTGACCAGATACACGGCCGAGGCGCACAGCCCCATGGCCAGGAACGCGGGCAGGAGCCTGAGCCAGAGCTCGGCCTCGCCCGCGGCGTGCGCGAGCAGGAGGGGCAAGGCGAGCAGGATGTTTTTGACCCATTGGTGCGGCCGGGCCGCGCGCGCGAGGGCGGGGAGCGTGCCGGTCGAGCGCGGGACAAGGTCGGTGGTCTGGCCGTGCGGCTTGGCCTGTTTGGCGATCGGGCCCGGCGTGTCGACGAGGTAGGCGTTCTGCGCCGCGGTCCAGACGGGCAGGTCGGCTTTGGCATTGCCGGCGTAGTCGAAGGCGTGGTCGTTGGACGCGCTCATGTTGTCCGTCGCCTGCGCGACGGCTGCGCGGATCTGCTTCGCCTTTTCTTCTCCGCTGCAGTTAGTCTTGCCATCGCTCGCGACGACGGCGGTGAAGCAGCCCAGGTGCGCCGCGACGGCGTCGGCGATCGATTGATCGCACGCGCTGGCGAGGATGACGGGTCGGCCTTCGTCGTAGGCGCGCCGCGCGAGTGCGACGACTTGTTCACGGTAGGGCAGCGCAGCCGGGTCCAGCGCGACATGCTGCGCGACCTTGCGCTTGAACACGCTCTTGCCATGCATCAGCCATCCGGGCACCTGGAGCAGCGTCAACGGCTGCTGGCCGACGAGGACCATGAGCGACTCCCACAGCGTGTCCGTTGCGACGAGGGTGCCGTCGAGGTCGACCGCCAAGGCCCGCTGGGGCGCAGGGTCGTCGCGTGTGCTGGGGTCGGGCTGAGGGTCCATGGTCATACGGGTGCGGGGTGTCTGCGTTCGGGGCGGATGCTATCACGTTCATCGGGTGTCGAGCGGTGGATGTTCGATGGGGCCGACGCGTTGCGTGTGACAGGACGGCAATCGGTGTTAGGTTTGGGTTATCGGCTGTAACGCGTTGATGGGTAAGCAGTAGGGGTGGTCGAGCCTGAGGCGGCGTGTGGGCCCGGGCAAGCGGGGGCGTGTTGGGCTGGGTGGCGGTGGGTGGAGTTTGGGGCTTGCGATAGAATAGACGGGTGTGGATTTTAGGCCCCGTTTTGTTTTAGCCCGGAGCGATCGAGATGTTGAACCGAGTTTGCCGGCCCCTGCTTTGGGCCTGTGCGTTGTCTGGCGTCGCGGGACTGATCTGGGCTGGCCAAGGCGCTTTGGCGCAGGACGTGGGTGGGGCTGAGGCGGCGGTCGCTGCGCCGCCGATCGAGTTGGACCTGCAAGAGCTCATCGCCAGCGCGGGTAACAGCGGGCGGGCGGCGCGGTTTGATGATGCGGTGTGGGAAATCCGGCCTGAGTCTAGCCGAAAGACCGTGCTGATCCCGATCCGCGTGACGCCGGGCGTTGCCGAGTATGAGCTGTCTCGGCCGTCGATCGGTCTGCGCGCCGCGCGGTTTATCGGTTGGTACATCCCCGCGCCCCAAGGCAACCGCAACAACAACCGTTCCGAAGGCGAGCCGTTCCGTGTCGGCGACGGTTTCGATCTCGAAAGCCTTCTGCTGGGTGAAGATGCGGCCGCAACGCAGGACGACCGAGGCCGCGGGGAGCTGAGCGACCAGCTTGACGCGATCGACGCAGCGACCGACGGCTCGGGGCTTGACCCGGTCCCCGACGGTGCGCCCCGGCTTGCCCGCAAGATCACGATCCATACCGATGGCTCCGTCGCGTGGGGGATGGACCGGGCCTTTACGGGCGCGACCCTGCGCTCCGTTGGCCGAAACAACCTCTATGGCTACAAGCTCGACCCCGAGTCGCTCCGCGATGCTCAGCCCGAACGGCCCCAGCCGTTGACGCGAAATTCGGGGGAGTCGGGCCGGGACTTCTCGATGCGTCGGCGTGAGCAGCAGGAGACTTACCGCGCCGACTCGACCGCCTACCGCGAGCTACGCGACGCGGTGCGCGAACTGCCCGAGGACTTCCGTGAGCCCAACGCCGGCGTGGTGTACGCCGTGTACGACGCGCCGCTGAGTGATGACTGGTCGTACACGGGCGATGACCCATTGCCCTGGCAGATCGAGCAGGAAGACCTCGACGCGATCGCAGACCTTGCCAACAACCGCGGCTCGGGCTCGAGCAATGGGCTGGATGGGCGTCTGGTCGAGACGGTCGAGACGCTGACACGCCTGGCGAACACCGGCGATGTGATGGACCATCGTGCGATCGCGCTCGCGGCGTATCAGGGTCGGCTGGCGGATGTCGTGTTGCGCAATGGGCCGGGGTATCGTCTGTTGGAGACGTTGGCGTCGAGTCAGGACGAACAGACCCGGCTGATCACGCTGGGCTCGATCGCCCGTGTGCAGCCGCCGACGCGGGCCTCGGTACAGCTTCTCGCCGAGGCCGCGCGGGACGCGTCGGGTGACCTGGCTCAGACGCTGCAGCTGGCGTCGATGCGTAGCTCGTTCCGCATCGAGGCGGGCGAAGGGGGGGACATGGACTTCCTGCTGACACAGGTGAACAACGCCTTGTCCGACCGTAATGGCCCGCCGGCGGCGCAGGTGCTTGAAGAGATGATTGATGCGTTGGCGTTTTCCTCGCCGTCCCAGCCATCGGGCCGGGGCGGGCGCGGCGGCGCGGCGGAAGGTGCCGACGACGCGATCACCACGCTTATCCACGAGACCGCGTTTGAGCAGATCGGGATCGATCAAATCGACGATGTCATCGCGATGATCATCCGCCGGTCGCCTGACAGCGCGCTCGCCGCGGGCTGGCTGGATGTCCAACTGCTGCGTTCGCCGGATACGGATTGGGTGGATCAGACGCTGGTGATGTTGAGCCAGGCGGACAGCACGTCGCGCGTCATCGCGCCGCTGACGGGTGAGCTGCGGTCGCTGGTGTTTGGCGCCTCGGCCGCGGCGGACAGCGGGGAAGGCCCCGAGATCGTGCTGGACGGGGTCATCCCCCTGGATTCGCAGGAGCACGGCCTGGTGATCGCGCTGACCAGTGGAGAGCCGGAGCGACGCGCTTTGGCGTGGGATGTGCTGCGTCATTTTGAGTTGATCGGTGCGGGTTCAGCGGAGGACGATGCCGCGCGGCAGGCCTTCGATCGGATCGTTGCGATCGGGCTTGATGTCCAGAGCCACCCGCGGACGCCGGTGTCGCTTGTTGATTTCATCGATAACCAAGGCGACGGTGTGCTCGCGCCGCAGGCCCGGGCGAAGATGCTCGAGCTGGTCGCGACGCCCGAGATCGACGCCGCTGCGGCACGGCGGGCCGCGCGGAAGATCGTCGGCGGCGGAGACGACTACCGCGATGCGTTGGTAGCGCTTGAGCCCGCCGACCGGGCAGCGAGCGTCTTGCGGGTCTACTCGATGCTGGAGGGCGAGGTCCCGCCGGTGGTTGGGCTTGCGGGCGACCCGGGGCAGGAGGCGCTGGTGGGCTGGCTGGCGCAGTCTTGGCAGCGTGGCGAGTTGCCTGACGAAAACGCCTGGGCCGACGCCGCGGGCGAGTACGACGCGCTGGTGCAACTAGCCGGTTCGAACGATCCGGTGGTTGCGGCCGGCGCGGCGGCGGCGATGGTGCTGCGGGCTGGGGGCACGCCCGAGCAGCAGCAGCAATTCATCGACAAGGTCGCGGCGCTCGCGAGCCCGTCGCCCGCTGCGGTGGAGTCGGCCTGGGAACCGATCCGGCGTGAGATCTTCGCCGCGCACCTGTCCGAGGCGGCGGGTGCGTACCGTATTGTGCTGTCGGTCTATGAAGCCCCGCAAGGGGCTGGCGTCGCGCCGCCTGTGCGTGACGGTGGCCGAGGTGAACGGCAGCGTGATGGTGACCGGGGTGCGCGCGATGGCCGAGGCGGTTCGGCGCCCGGACGCGTGGCCGAGCCTGGCCTGGGCCGCGGTGGGTCGGCACCCCCGGCGGCATCGACCCCAGCGAACGCGCACCGCGCCGCAGAGCCTGCCGCGACGTATGACCTCGGTCTCGTGCAGATGCAGGTCGAGGGCGACGACATCACGCTCAGCGTCGAGACCCTGGCGGTGCGGTTGGCGGAGGAACGCCTCGCACTGCACCTCGATGCGGTTAGCGCTCTGGCCAGCTTCGCAGCGCCCGGGCTCGACGAGCTCCCGCTGAGTCAGCTCGACGAGGGGCTCGACCTGCTGCCTGAGGGGGATGGCCGTTGGGTCGGATCGCTCGAGTTGCCCGACGGCCGAGTGCTCGAAGTCGCGTTCCAGCGCGAAGGGTAGTGCACGGGCAAGGCCGATAGGACGGCCGATCGCGTCTCGGGCATGTAAAGTCGGCATCACCATCCCACGCAGCGGTTGCACTTCGCCGCGTACTCGCGTGACGTGACGCAGGAGCGGTCCAGCGATATCCCGTCCTGGCTGGCATGGGCTTGGGGTACAGGATCAATCGCCGGGTTTACCTATTGTCACATCGTGTAGCGGCGGGTTTTAGGGTGGCTTGCTTCGGGTCGACCACAGTACAATCTCAGGCCTTGTGCCCTTGGGATCGCGTGGTCGACTTTGAAGAGAACCGCTATTGTCTTCCGAATACACTCGGCTCTGTATGCATCACGGCGTGTCCATCGCGGCGCGTGAGCTCGAACAACTCGAGCCGCGTCGGCTGTTTAGCGCGACGATTCCATCGGTGCTCGCGGGGCACCTGGAGGTGTGGGAGGCGGGGGACGCCCATGAGATCCATGCCGACCTGCACGACGATGGGCATGACCATGCCCATACCGAGGGCCATGTTCATGGGGATGGGCACACGAGTCCGCTGCCTCCACTGAACACGGTCGATCCACCCAGCGGCGCCGCCCGTTCCAGTGGGGCATTCGCGTTGTCGCAGGTGCCCGTGCTCCACTCTAACCCCGGCAGCGACCACTCGGTCTACCTCGACTTCAACGGCATGACCGTCAGCGGTACCGTCTGGAACACGACCCACCACAGCGGCAACCCGATCCACGCCCCGGCCTTCGACCTCGACGGCGACATCGATACGTTTTCGCAGCAGGAGATCGACCAGATGGTCGAGGTCTGGCAGCGCGTGGCCGAGGACTTTGCGCCGTTCGATCTTGACGTGACCACCGAGGAGCCGCCCACGCACCACTTCACGCAGGGCAGCCGGGCGATCCGGGTCCTGATCTCGTCCAACGTCGACCACGCCGAGCTCGGCGGCGATGGCACGGACTGGTACGAAGACGCCGGCGGGGTCGCGCGGATCGGGTCTTGGCGGTATGCGTCCGACACGCCGGCGTGGGTGTTCTCGAACCTCTTGCAGGGCAGCGCGAAGAACGTCGCCGAGGCCGTCAGCCACGAGACGGGCCACACGATGGGCCTCTTCCACGACGGCATCCTCAACGGCGAGGAGTACTTCGCCGGCCACGGCTCGGGCGCGACGTCCTGGGCCCCGATCATGGGTTCGTCTTACACCAACCAGGTCACGCAGTGGTCGCGGGGCGAGTACGACGACGCGGACAACGCGCAGGACGACCTGGCCGTGATCACGCACATCGGCAACGGGTTCACCTACCGCGTCGATGACCACGCCGACAGCCGCGCGGGCGCGAGCGCGATCGAGCCGCTCTTCGGCGGACGCTCGATCGGCGCGGCGGGGATCATCACGACCTCGTCCGACGTCGACTACTTCACCTTCGAAACCGCCGCCGGCCCCGTTGAGATCGACATCAACCCCGCGGCCGTCGGGCCGAACCTCGACATCAAGGCTCGGCTGTACGACGCGGACGGCGATGTCGTCGCAACCTCCGACCCAAGCGCGCAGCTCGCGGCGGGCTTCGCGCTGACGCTGGACGCGGGGCGCTACTACCTTTCGGTCGAGGGCACGGGCGCAGGCGATCCTGGCGACTCGGGCTACTCCGACTACGGCTCGCTCGGGCAGTACCACCTCGTCGGCAGTATCCAGCCGGCCGCGCCGCTGACACTGCCCGCGCCGCCCCCCGGCGATGTCAACGGCGACTTCACCGTCGGCGCGGACGACCTGAGCCTGATCACCGCCGCGTGGGGGCAGTCGGGTGTCGGCCTGCCCGAAGATGTCAACGACGACGGCATGGTCGGCATCGCCGACCTCGACCTGGTGCTCGCGCAGTGGGGTGCAGAGGCTGCGCTGCCTACCGACGGCCTGAGCCGGGTGCATGTCCCGACGGACGGCTCGCTGGGTTTAGGCTGGGTGCAGCCGGGCTTTGACGATTCGGTCTGGGGTATTGCGCTGCCGGCCGTGGGATACGAAACTTCGGGCAGTGACTTTGGCGCGTTGATTGAGACGGAGCTGCCGGCGGGCACGCTGGGGGCCTATCTGCGGACGGGCTTCGAGGCGGACGGCCCGGCTGGGCTGGATGGCATGGGGCTCACGATCCGCTACGACGATGGCTTTGTCGCGTATCTCAACGGTGTGGAGGTCGCGTCCCACCAAACGCCCGATGATCCGGCGTGGGACGACCGTGCAACCGATGCCCATGACGACGCCGACGCCAAGCGGTTCGCCTGGTTCGACCTGTCCCAGCACCTGTCGCTGCTTGTGGACGGCCCGAACACACTCGCGGTGCATGTGATGAACGCCTCGTCCAGCAGCAGCGACCTGTTGCTGGATGCGGAGTTGGTGACCTGGTCGGCGTTTGGCGGCGGGGCATCGGCCGCGCTGCCCCTGGGGGATGAGGGGGGTGGCGAGACACCTTTGACGCCGGCCGCCGCCGCTCCGGTTTCGACGCAGCGTCCAGCTGTCGCCGCATGGATGAAGGGCCGCACTGGCAAGCCGGCCGACGCGCTTGCGCGGCCAGCGGCTGATCCCGCAGGCCCGCAGCGTGGCATCGCGACCATGCCACGCCGAGTGATTGATCTGCTTCGATAGGGTGAGCGGCCGGCACGTTTAGAAAACGTGGAATCCAGCCCGGCTTTGCCGTAGTGCCAAAAAGATGTTGACACAAATAATGTGGAGACGTAAGATTAGGGCGTAGCCAAGGAGCCGATATGCCCGCGACACTCAGGGACGACGTCAAGAAACGCCACGGCTTCGACTCGCCGCGGCAGGAGGCGTACCTCAACCTGTCGCGGACCCAGTCGGAGGCCTCGGCCGCGCTGACCGCGCTGCTCAAGACGTATGGGCTGTCCGAGGCGACCTACAACATCCTGCGTATCTTGTGGGGGGTGGACCGGTACCCGGATGCCGGCCGTCGGTCGCTGCCCTGCGGCGAGGTCGCCGAACGCATGGTCACGCGGGTGCCGGATATCACCCGTTTGATGGACCGGCTGGAGCAGGCGGGGCTGATCGCCCGGGAGCGGTCCGACGCCGATCGTCGTGTGGTCCTCGCCCGGATTAGCCCCGCCGGCCGCGCGATGCTGCGAAAGCTCGCTCCGAAGGTCGCCCGTGTCGAGCGGGCGATGTTTCCCGCGCTGAGCGATCGCGAGCTCGCGACGCTATCACGCTTGCTGGAGAAGGCCCGAGTCGTGGGCGAGTGCCCGGGCTCAGGTTGACCCGATCCATGAACGACAGGCCGCCCGTGCGTTGCGGGAATAGTATCGGCCTAATACTTGTTGAAACAGATAACCACCCCTTAGCGGAAGGAATGCCATGAACGAATCACCCACCCGCATCCACGACCTGCTCGCCTACATCCAGGACGGCCGCATCATGGACGCCATGCGTACTTTCTACAGCGACGATGTCGTGATGGAGGAGCCGGCTTACGGCAAGACGGTCGGCCTCGCGGCGAACCTCGTGCGTGAGCAGCAGTTTGTGGATTCTGTTGCCGCGTTCAAGCACTTCGAGGCCACGAAAGTCGCCCAGGATGACGGCGTCTCGATGTACGAGAACGTGATGGACTGGACCGACGTGGACGGCAACGACATCCACGTTGAGCAGGTGGCGGTACAGCAATGGGAGGGCGGGAAGATCGTACACGAGCGTTTCTACTACGCGACGGGATGAGGAATCTCACCGACCGGCCGCGATCTGCGGCCCCAACAGAAAGGGAATGGGATGAAAACGACCCACACCCAAACGTTTCGTATCTACCGCGATGAGCAGCGGGGCCGGACCCGGCTGGGCTGGCTGGACAGTGCCCACTCGTTCTCGTTCGGGCGGTACATGGACCCGTCGCGGATGGGCTGCCGCGCGTTGCGTGTGATCAATGACGATGTGATCGCGCCCGGCCAGGGGTTCGGCGAGCACCCGCACGCGGATATGGAGATCCTGACCTGGGTGCTCAGCGGCGCGCTGCGCCACGGGGACTCGCTCGACAACAGCGAGGTGCTGCGTCCGGGCGAGTTGCAGCGGATGACAGCGGGGCGCGGGATCCGGCATAGCGAGTTCAACGCGTCGCGCGATGAGCCGGTCCACCTGCTGCAGATCTGGATCGAGCCGAGCGAGCGTGGGCTTGCCCCGGCGTACGGCCAGCGGGCGTTCCCAGCCGAGGGTCGGCGCGGCCGATGGCAGACGCTGGCGACGGGCCGTGCGGGGGAAGCGGTCAGTGGAGCGTTTTCGCTCGCGCAGGATGCGTCGCTCCGGGTGGCGGAACTGGATGCGGGCTCCGCCTTGACGTTGGCGGTTGAGCCCGGGCGTTATGGCTACCTGCATGTCGCGACGGGCGCGGTGACTCTGGACGGTGTCACGCTATCGGCGGGGGACGCGGCCGAGATCGACGGCCCGGCTGAGCTGGCGCTGGCGGGGGTTGAGCCGGCGCAGGTGCTGGCGTTTGACCTGGCGTGAGCAGGGTATCTGTAGTGTGTGTTGAAAAGCCCGGCCGTGGTTACGGCCGGGCTTTAGTGTGGGTGCTGTGAGAGGAGGGCTCGGTGTCAGTCCACCATGTCGCGGGCCTTGGCGACGAGTTCGTCGCTGACTTCGGGCATGGGGTAGTACTGCTTGAGGAACCGCTGCATCTGCGCAGACTCGGCGATCCGGAAGTAGACGACCTTGTCCAGGCGGTTGGTCGCGAAGGTCACCGCCCGCGCGAGCCGGCGGCGTGACGCGGCCATCATCAGCTCGCCCGTGGGCTCGAACCCGATCGGGACGATCTCGAACTGCCACGCCTGTCGGCGGTTGATCAGCCGGAGGGCCTGGTCGTCGAAGCGCTGCTCTTCGAGGTCGATCGTGCCGGTGAACCGGTGGTACTGCTCGATCCACGCGTTCTCGATGGATTCGAGGGTGACGTCGAACATGCGTTCGGCCAGGACGCCGAAGGGCAGGTGGAGCTTTTTCTGTGCCTGGACGATTTCGAAGACCTGCTGCTCGGACAGGACGCCTTGCTCAATCAGGATCTCGCCGATGCGGATCGGTGCGTTGTTTTGGGGGTCGGTCAAAAGGTGCCTCCTTATCGGCCGGTTGTATGCGTGAACCAGGGTTGGCATCGGCATTTTCGCGGTCCGGTATGACCCCTCTAAGGTGTTTCTGCGAGAGTCTTTTTTGCCACGTGTAAAAACACACCTCCGGGGTCGGAGGTGTGTGAAGGTGTACGGGTTGTAGGGGTGTTTTGCTCTGCGGTCGGGCGGTTTAGTCCTCTGCGGCGAGGGCGTCGAGCTGCTCGGGGGTGATGATGCGGAGCTTGAGTGCGGGGTCGTAGGACGCGGTGCCGACGACGCCGACGAGGGTGTTGAGCAGGTCGGATTCGTCGATCGCGGGGGTGGGTGCGACGTAGGCGACGGTGCGGCCCGAGGGGTCGACGAGGCGGTACATGCGGGGCAGGGACTGGCCGTCGTAGACACTGGAGACTTCGAGGCGGCCGATGGCCTGGTAGTCGGCGGCGATGCGGGGCTGGGGCTCGACGATCGTGATCTCAGCCCGAGGCGCTTCGACGGAGCGGGCGGCTTCGACGCGGTCCATCGCCGCGAGGATCTCGCGCTGCCGGCTAATGGTCCGGAGGCGGACGGCGACGATCTGCTCATCGACGCGCGGCAGGTCGCCGGTCTCAAGCAGAGCACGGTACTCGGCCTCCATGTGGTCCAGCGGGCGGTCTTGGATCGGCACGGCGAAGTAGGGCAGGAGCTCCATCTCCTTGGCGATCATCGCCTCGGAACGCGCGGGCGTCGAGACCTCGACATCCGGCGCGGCCGGGAGCACGGCTTCGGGCTGGGACTCGGTGCCCGCGTTGGCGGTGTTGTCGTTGACGGTTTCGGTGTCCGAGCCTGCGTCGGCCACGGCTTCGTCTTGGGTCGTCTCTTCGATCTCAACGCGGCCGCCCTCGCCATCGACCACCGGGGCGTCGGGCAGCACGGGCAGCTCGATCGCGTCGGGCACGACCGTCGGGGGCAGGACGACTACCTCGTCGTCGGTCACCTCGGTGCCCGTTGCATCGTCGGCTGCGTCTTGCGTGGCGTCGGCGACGTTGTCGGTGTCATCCTGCACGGCGGGCGGCGCGGCGTCGGTGTTGTCCTGGGTTTCGGCTGGAGCTTCGTTGTCGTCGGGCCGGGCAGCGAGTTCCTGCGCGGTCGCGCGGCGGAGGACGCCGGCGGGGACAAAAACGTAGGCCTCCTGGGGCGAGACGATTTTGTAGTAGTTGCCTTCCTCGCCGACGATCTCGACGCGGTCGCCCTCATCGAAGAGGTGCTGGACGCGGTAGCTCGCGCCGGGTCCGCGGAGGGCGGCGGCCTTGCACTCGGTGCGGTCGGCGTTGACGACGCCGATGCTGCCGTCGCCCTGGGCGTTGACGAATGCCTTGGAGACGTAGCTGTAGACGCCTTCGGGCACCACGATCTGGTACCACGACGCGTCGAAGAGGACATCAACGACCTCGACCTGCTGGCCTGTCTCCATCACGCCGACGACGTAGTACGCCCGGCCTGCACCGGAGCGGACCTCGACTTCGTTGTTAGTGATGACGGCGGTGTACCCACCATCATTTTGAGCCTGTGCCAGCGAGGCGGGCAGCATCAGCAGCACGCAGGCGGTGAGGGTGGCGAAGAGGTGGCGGAAACGGGTCATGTATATGCCTCCATGCATCTGGCGTTCGGGGCGATCCATCGCATCTATTGTAATCGGACGTTGGGGGCTGTGGGCATCGAAAACGGCGGTGGTGAAAAGGTGTCTTTTGAGCCCGGGATGCTCGATTTCGGGCTGTAGCGTGGTGGGGCCTGCCGGCGTCCTTCCTGGGATGAAACGCACAGAACCTGTCCGGGTTCCGGGGGCCAGGTCAATGTTGCCCAGCGACCTGCCCGATAGCCCGACTATGCAGCGATGGCCCGTTCTGGTGTTGTGGATGGCGTTGTCGGCCGGTGTCCTGGGCACGGTCGCGTGGTTTCATGCGCTGCCCGACCCGGCGGCTGCGCAGGATGAAGCGCGGGACGGGGCCGAAAATGGGGTCGATGACGGCCTGACGCCGGCGGTGGAGCCGGTGGGGCCCGAGCGTCGCGGCGGTGATAATGTCCGCGAGACCATTGGCTGGGACCAGGCCCGCGAGCGGCTGGGGCGCGAGATGCCGACCGGGCGTGGGATCGCGGCCGGGCTTGTCGAGGCGGGCGAAGCTTATGCGCCCAATAGCCGGGACGAGCGGCTGCGCGGTGTGAACTTCATCCTCCAGTCGGGGAACACGGGCAGTTCGGGCCACGCCTCGGGCGCCGCCCGCAGCGCGTTTGGCCAGCAGGCCCCCGCGCCGGGGGTCGGGCGGGTCCACTGCTTTTCCGTAAGCCACTGGATGGGGGAGGGCTACCTCCGCACGGGCGCGGTCGAGCCGCCCGACGACTGGAACGAGGCCCGCGTGTTCAACCACTCGTGGATCGCGGAAGAAGCCGACTACGCCCCGCAGGTGATCCGCCGGGTCGATTGGCTGGCGGACGAACAAGACATCCTATGCTGCGTCGGGGTCAACAACGGCAACACCCGCGTCCCGCACTTGCTCGCAAGCGCGTACAACACGATCAGCGTCGGCGTCATCTCCGGCGACCACTCGCGCGGTACGACCCGCATCGAGACCCACGGCCGATGCAAGCCCGAACTCGTCGCGCCCGGTTCACTCACGAGTTGGGCGACCCCCGTCGTCACCGGCTGTGTCGCGATGCTCCTCCAGCGCGGCGACGAGATTCAAGAACGTGACCCCCTGTCGCCGGATGCCAACGCGCAGCGAAGCGAGGTCGTCAAGGCCTTGCTCATGGGCGGCGCGTTCAAGCCGCTGGGCTGGGCGCCCAATGTCGATGAGCCGCTCGACCCCAGGTGGGGCGCGGGGATTGTCGATATCGACCGTGCGCTGCTGATGATGGACGGCGGCCACACCGAGCCGGGCGACACCGACAAGCGCTACGGCTGGGCGTTCACCGACATCGAACGTGCCGGCACACACGACTACACCTTCACCATCACCGCCGACCAGGGCGAGGCCTGCTTCGCGCTGGTCTGGCACCGCCGCATCGTCGGCGGGGCGGTCACCCTGCGCAACAACGCGACGGGCGAGACCCGCGAGGTCTGGAACAATACCCCCAAACTTGCCGACCTCGACCTGGAGCTGGTACGCCTCAATGACGCCGACGAAGAAGAGCAGGTTCAGATCAGCCGGAGCGCCGTCGATAACGTCGAGATGGTGTATCTCGAAACCCTCCCCGCCGGGACCTACACCGCCCGCGTGACCCGAGGCAACGACCGCGAAGACGCCCCGTGGGACTATGCCCTGGCGTGGCGGATCGAGGCGGAGTGATCGAGCTTACTGATGTTCGCGTGTCCGGACTGGTTGCTTAAGCAACCAGTCCGAGTCGCCTAACGCGTCCGAAACCCGACCACCAACATCACGGTCGCGACCCCCGTCAGCCCGGCGCTGACGTAGAACATCCCGACCATCGACAAGTCCGCGACGGCCCCGGCGGCGATGGGGCCGAGGATGCGGGCCGGGCCGAATACCGCCATCGCGAAGAGCCCCTGCATCGAGTTGCGGAACCGGTCGCCGCCGACCCCGGAAGGGTGGCCTTCGTTGTAGCGATCGACCAGGGTGTTCAGGTAGATCGGCGCGATGACGTACATCGCGACCACCGTCATCCCGTGCAGGAGCTGGGTGCCCACGGCCACGCCCGGCGTCGGCATGAAGCCGAGCAGCGCGAGCCTTAGCACCATCAGCGCGAGCCCAAGCAGCAGCAGCCCCTTGAGCCCGAGCTTGCGGGTCATCCAGCCGACGCCGAGCATGACGGGCAGTTCGAGTACGACGCCGATCATTGTGACGGGTCCGATCCACTGCTCGGCGAAGCCGACGGTCTCTTCGAGGTAGATCGGGTAGTAGCTGTAGTAGGCGGCGTTGGCGAGGTGGGCGAGGAACATCGCGACACAGAACACCATCGCCGGCCCACGGAACAGCAGGCCCGCCGCGGCGCGGGTCGGGTGGGGGAGTGTCGGCGTGTCCAGCCGGCGGCCTACGGACGCTGGTCGATCGGCGTGTTTCGTCGCCCCAAGTCCGGCGTCCGTAGGCCGCCGGCTGTTCTTGTTTTGCCGTGTCTCCGCCAGCGGGATGTGCGGCAGTGTCAACGCGTTGGCCAATCCCAACACCGCGAGCGCCGCGCCGACGATGAGGACGATGTCCACCGCGTGGCCCGCGTCGAGCAGGAAGTACAGCGCGATGAGCGGCAGGATGAAGCCGAGCGTCCCGAACACCCGGACATGGTGGTAGGGCAAGGCCGGGTCGCCGGTCGCTTCACGCTGCCGGTTGATGGCGAAGAGCAGCCCGTCCTGCATCGCCGGCTGGGGCCAGAACGCGAAGCAAAACAGCAGGTGGATCACCAGCAGCGACGCCAGTGTGTGCCCGGCCAGCAGCAGCCCGCACGCCCCGGCGCTGAGCCCGAAGCACCACGCCATCAGCGTCCGGCTCTGGAACCGCGTGTCCGCCAGGGCCGTCATCACCACCGGCGTCAGGATGATCGCGACCCCCGTCGTCCCGAGCACCAGCCCGACCTGCGTGTTGTCTGCCAGTCGGCTGCGCAGGAACAGCGGCAGGTACGCCAAGACCGCGCCCATCACGGCAAAACTCAACACAAACTGCCGGTGGATCGCGGTCATCGTGAGGGAGTGTACGCACTTTCAAACACCTGCCCACGCCGACGCTGAGTCCGCGAAGCGTCTGGTATCCGGCGCGGTAGACTGCGCCAATGCGATACGCCTTGATTATTGCTGGCGGCTCGGGCACCCGGCTCTGGCCGATGTCCACGAAGTCGCTGCCCAAGCAGCTCATCCCCCTGTTCGACGACGGCGCTGGCGGGAAACGCTCGCTGCTGCGCGTCGCGATGGACCGGCTCGAAGGGCTTGTGCCCAACGAGCGCATCTTCGTCTGCGCCGGCGAGTCCACCCGCCGGGCGATGCTCGACAACCTGCCCGGGCTCGACGCAGACCGGTTCATCGGCGAGCCGATGGGGCGCGACACGCTCAACGCGGTCGGGCTGGCGTGCAGCGTGTTGAAGCACCGTGACCCCGACGCGACGGTCGCGGTGTTCACGGCCGACCACCTGATCGAGCCGGTGGACGAGCTACGCCGCATCGTCGCGCAGGGCTACGAGCTGGCCGAGCGCGACAAACCGACGCTGGTGACGTTCGGCATCACGCCGACGCACGCCGCGACGGGCTACGGCTACCTGCAGTTGGGCGAACCGGTCGAGGGCGGCACGGGGGCGATGGTCGACCAGTTCAAGGAGAAGCCCCAGCCCGACATCGCCCAGCAATACTTCGACGCGGGCCCGGGGAAGTATCTCTGGAATAGCGGGATGTTCGTCTGGAAGGCGGCGAACGTGATGGACTGCATCGCCCGCTACACGCCGGAGAACTTCGAAGCGTTGGATCGCCTCGGCCAGACCTGGGGCACGCCGGCGTGCAGAGCCGAGCTGCCCGACACGTTCGGGGCGCTGGAAAAGATCAGTGTGGACTACGCGGTGATGGAACCGGCGAGCAAGGACGACAGCGTCGATGTCGTGGCCGTGCCGATGCCGCTGAAGTGGCTCGATATCGGCAGTTGGCCCAGCTTCGGCGAGACGGTGGAACCCGACGCCAACGGCAACCGCGCATCCGGCGGACCCGCAGTCCTGCAAGACTCCCGCGACAACCTTGTCGTCAGCGACGACCCCGACCACCTCATCACGACCATCGGCGTCGAGGGGTTGATCGTCGTCAAAACCAAGCACGCCACTCTTGTCTGCCGCAAGGAAGACGCGGAGCAGATCAAGCAGCTGCACGGTGAAGTGGGCAAGCGGGTGGGGGAGCGGTTTGTGTAGTCGGTGCAGCGTGTGCGTATGCGTGGGGGAGTTAGCCGTCGCCGGGACGGCGACGCGCAGCGTTGTTGGCGAGAACGCGCGTCGCCGTGCCGGCGACGGCTAAGATGACAAACATGCGATACCTGGCGATCGATCTTGGCGACAAGCGGACGGGCGTGGCTTTGGGCGACGACGTGACGGGGATCGCGTCGCCGCATGACGTGGTGCGCACCGGAGGCGAAGACGATCGTCTGCGGCAGTTGCTGAAGCGGATTGAGGATGAGGGGCCGGATGGGGTGGTGGTCGGGCTGCCGCTGAACATGGACGGGACGCTCGGGCCGGCGGCGCAAAAGGCGGTGGCGGTGGGGCGGAAGCTCGCGTCGGCGTCGGGGGTGGCGGTGCACTTCGCGGACGAGCGGCAGACCAGCCAGGTGGCCGACGAGCAGATGGCGGGGTCGGGGCTGACGCACAAGCAGAAGAAGGCAAGGCGTGACGCGCTTGCGGCGGCGGCGATTCTGCGGGTGTTCTTCGAGGTGGGGGCGGTGGCAGATTCGGAGTTGCCCCCTAACGTGTAATCGCGTTTGCCAGCAGCCGCGTTGCTACGCAACGCCGGTGCTTGGCAAGCCCGTCGTGTTTGTGGCAGCGCACCGGCACCGCGTAGCGGTGTGGCTATTGAGGGTGTTGTTGTGTGGCTTACAGCACCGCGAGGTAGAGCCAGACGACGAGTGCGCCGACGGCCTGAAGCAGCGCGATGTAGCCGAGCGTTGCGCGCCACTGTGTCGTGAGAAACTTCCGGGCGGGCAGATTGATGAGCCAGCAAAGGCGCAGCGCGAGGCGGCCGGTGAGCCGGAGCGCCGGCTTGCCGTAGCGGGTCAGCTTGTCCCGTAGCGCGAGCCCGTTTTTCTCGGTTTCCGGCTTGGTTTCGGGGTCTGCTTCGTCGTCGGCGACATCGCTGCTGTCTTCGAAAGTGCCCGGGAGTTCGTCGTCATCGTGCAGGGTCTCGCCCGAGCCGGTGAGGTTGTCCGTGGCAACATCTTCAGCCGAGTAGAACGCGCCGCTGATTTCATCCTCGTCGTCGTCTGCTCCCTCGGCGAGCATCTGATCGATCTGATCGATGGTCGGGTCTTGGGCCGGCGTATCGGTGGAGAGGTCGGACTCGTGCTGGGCCGACTCTTCCTCGGCGGTGAGCAGGTCGTTGATCTCGTCCATGATCTCGTCGTGGACGGCTCCGTCGGGGTTGCCCGTTTCGGGCGTTGCCGTCACGTCCTTCTTTGCCTGTAGGGCCAGCGCTTCGGAAGCCTGCTCGGCCCGCTGGCGCAGGGCTTCCTTGTTCTGCTCGGCCTGTTCGGAGTCGCGTTTGGCGATTTCGTCTGCGGCGTTGAGGACTTCCGGGTCGATCGGAGACTCCGCCAGCAGCGCCTCCAGCTCCGCGTCGAGGTCGGCGGAGCTGGGGTTGTTGGGGATGTTCAAGCCCGGGGATTCGACGGGGGGCGCAGCGACGGGTGCGGCCTGCGAGCCGAGCGCCGCCGAGGCGTCGGTGTCGGTTGGGTCGGGTGTCGCTGGGGGGGGCTCGGTTTCGTCTTGTTGATCGAGCAGCGAGAGGATTTCGTCGACGACTTTGGCGTTCGCCTCGGCGGGTTGCGGGGTTGCGCTGGGCCGTGGCGACGGTGCATCAACGAGCTCGTCCGGCGCGACGGGGGTGACGGCCTGGTCGTGATTGTCGAAGCCTGAGCCTTCCGCCTCGGGGTCGTGGAGGTTGTGCAAGGCGCGTTCGCGCTGCTTACGGGCGTCGAGCAGGGCGTCGAGCTTGCGCGAGGCGACGGTGAAGGCGTCGGTGTCGGCCTGGTCGGGGGGCGTCAGTAGTGGGGCGTTGGGTGCCATAGCCAGCGGGTCCGGGCGGGCTGGATTTGCCCACCCCGTACATCCGGCTTTATCGTCATGTGCCGGGTGCTACTCAAGCCCGGCCCGCCCGTGACCGACCTGTGGAGCCCCGCCGATCGCTGTAAACCCACCGTCTTCGCCATCGCACAACGCGCCGGAGCCTGGCTCGGCCCCGCGTTTCTTTGTCGCCGGCCTTGGCGAAGCGTCGCCCGTATCGCTATCGGACCCGAACGGCGAAGCGGCTGGCAGCGTGGTGTTACTCGACCGTGACCAGTCCCGCCATGCGCAGCGCGTGCTCCGGCTGGATGCGGGGGACCGGGTGCAGTTGCTCGACGGCCGGGGCACCGTTGCCCAGGCAAAGATCGTCGAGTTGGGGGGGGCGGGCGTGTCGTGTGAGGTGGTCTCGATCGATCGGGCCGCGCGGCCCTCGCCGCAGGTCACACTCGCCAGCGCGATCCCCAAGGGCCCGCGCGGCGACGCGATGGCGAACGACCTTGCGCAGCTTGGTGCGGATGTGCTGGTGCCGATGCGCACCGCGCGGAGCGTGGTACACCCGGGGGATGGGAAGCTGGATCGCTACCGCAAGCAGTCGGCAGAGGCGGGCAAGCAGTGCGGCCGATCGTGGTGGATGGAGGTCGCGGGGCTGGCCGAGTTCGACGCGGTGTTGGCGGAGCATGGTGCGCGGGCGGGGCAGAGTGATGATGCGCAGCGCGGCAAGGTGCTCCGCCTGCTTGCCGACCCCGCGGGTGCGTCGACGTCTGCGATCGCGCCGCAGTTGGCGGGTGCCGATTCGGTTGTTGTGCTGGTGGGGCCGGAGGGCGGGTTCACAGCTCAGGAGGCCGCGGCCGCGCGGGAGGCCGGGTTCTTGCCCTGGCGTTTTGCGCCGCACATCCTGCGGGTCGAGACGGCGGCGGCGGCGGTGGTGGCGGTCTTGCGTACGCTCGCCTAAGGTAGAGGGTATGCCCGAGGCGAATCCCCCCGAATCCCGCGAGAAACCGATCGAACGGCCACCCGCGCCCAAGCCGCCGGACCTCCGCGAGCGTGGCGGGGGTGGGAAGTTCTCCGACCGTCGGCTGTTCATGCAGTTGCTGGTTGTGACCGACTGCCCGTTTACCAGCGACCTCATCGATGCCGTCAAAGACGCTGGGCTCGACGCGGTGGTGTATGAATCGCTGCACGACCCGCGCGGCGCGTCGCTGCTCGTGTGGGGCGAGGACCCCGCCGACTTCGCCGGCAAGCTCCGGGTGATGTTCCGTGGCGAGGCCTTGCAGGACATTACCCTCGACCCAAGCATGACCATGCTCGGCCGGACGTACTCGATCGGCTACGAGTCCGACCTCGACGAGGCGCTCTTCGACCGCCCGATCCGACACGCGACGAACCCCGCCTGGCCGTGGGCGGTGTGGTACCCGCTCCGCCGCAGCGGCGCGTTCGCCAAGCTCCCGCGCGACGAGCAGATGGCCATCCTCAAAGAGCACGGCACCATCGGCTTCGGCTTCGGGGCTGGCGACTTCGCACACGACATCCGCCTCGCGTCCCACGGCCTGGACACCCACGACAACGACTTCACCATCGGCCTGGTCGGCAAAGACCTCGCCCCGCTCAGCAAGCTCGTCGAGACCATGCGCAAGACCAAACAGACCTCGACCTACATCGAAAAACTCGGGCCGTTCTTCGTGGGTAAGGCGGTGTGGCGTTCAGTGGATTAGCTGAATAGCAACGGTTGTTGAATTGAGCGTATGAACAAGATTGCTCCCAGCGAAACAAAGATCCAAGGCCGCTGGATCAGTGCTGACGATGGCAGCGTGCGAAGCGACAGTATCTGCCTTCGCATCGATTGGCTTATTGCGCGTTGCCTTAGAAAAAAAGCGGTTGACGGCAGTGGCTGGTATACCTTGTACCAGGACGAGGGAGACATGCGATATTGGGAGCTTTCATTTCCGTTCAGTCATGAGCATGGAGGGGGGCCACCCTGTTTGGTGTGTTTGCCCAAGCTTGAAGCAGAGAGGCGATACTCGATTGATACCTAGACCCTAAACCCTAGGCCCGATACCCTATCCGTCATGACCACAGCCACCCCCACTGACCGCCTTGCCGCCGCCCGTGAAACGCTTGCCGCCGCGGGGCAGGAGCACGTGCTTACATTCTTCGATCAACTCGATGATGCGGGCAAGACGCAACTGCTCGACCAGATCGAGGGGGTCGACTGGCCCGAGGTCGCGGCGCTCGTTGAGTCACACGTCAAGGCCAAGCCGACGTTCGCGCTGCCCGACGACATCGAGCCCGCGCCGTGGTACCCGCACACGCCGACCGAGGACCAGCGGGCGCACTACATCGAGGCGCAGCGCACCGGCGAAAAACTCGTGCAGGACGGCAAGGTCGCCTGCTTCACCGTCGCCGGCGGGCAGGGCACCCGGCTGGGCTGGGACGGGCCCAAGGGCACCTTCCCCGCGACGCCGATCCGCAAGCTGCCGCTGTTCGCCTGCTTCGCCGAGTACATCCACAACATCCAGAACCGCTTCGGCATCAAGGTCCCCTGGTACATCATGACCAGCCCGATCAACGACGCCGCCACCCGCGCGTTCTTCAAGGACAACAGCTACTTCGGCCTCAAGGAAGAGAACATCATGATCTTCCCGCAGGCGATGATGCCCGCGCTCGATATGCAGACCGGCAAGGTGCTACTCGCCGCGAAGGACGCGATCGCGCTCTCGCCCAACGGGCACGGCGGATCGCTCAAAGCGCTCTTCACCTCCGGCGCGATCGCCGACATGCACAAGCGCGGCGTCACGCAGATCAGCTACACCCAGGTCGACAACCCCATCGTCCGCATGATCGACACGCTGTTCCTCGGGCTCCACGAACTCGACGGGGCGGCGATGTCCTCCAAGATGCTGCCCAAGGCCTACGCCAAGGAAAAGCTCGGCAACTTCTGCAAGGTCAACGGCAAGGTCACCGTCATCGAGTACAGCAACCTCCCCGATGAGCTGGCCGAGCAGACGATCGAGGACGGCCCCCGGAAGGGTGAGCTGCGCTTCCGCGCCGGGTCGATCGCGTTGCACGCGATCAAGGTGGATTTTGTCGAGAAGCTCAACACCCGGCCCAGCGAGTCGGGCATCGCAGGGGCGAGCTTCGCGCTGCCTTGGAACCGTGCGGAGAAGAAGGTCGCACATATCGACCTGGCAACGGGCGAGCCGATCCAGCCGACCGAGCCCAACGCGGTGAAGCTCGAGACGTTTGTGTTTGATGCGCTGCCGATGAGTGATGTGTCGATCGTGTACGAGACCGACCGCATCGACGAGTTTGCCCCGATCAAGAACGCCGACGCCGCCGAGGGCGAGCCTGAAAACGCGGACAGCCCGGCCAGCAGCAAGCGGATCCAGACCGAGCGGGCCGCCCGCTGGCTCGAAAAAAACCGGGTCCGCGTCCCGCGCAAGGATGACGGCGTGGTCGATGCCGTGATCGAGCTGCCGCAGGTCACGGCCATCTTCCCCGACGACCTCGAAGACGAGAAGCTGCCGGGCAAGATCGAGCCGGGCAGCGAGGTAGTGATTTAGTGGCAGGGTGGTTTGAGGGAGTCCGCACCGAAACCCACCACGCGCTGCCAACCCTATAGGTATATCGCGGTGGGTATCGCTCGCGGACTTGCTCCTCCCACCCGACGCGCCGCCGTGTTGGCCGATCCGCAAGCGTTTGTTCTCATGCCCCAGCCGCGCTACTTCCCGTTCCTGCACGGCGTCTACGACGTCAAGGCGGGGATCGAACCGCTGGGCCGGGACCACGGCAACGGCGATATCGACGGCCGGGTGTTCCAGTTCGACGAACACTTCCCCACTTACCGTTCGGCCAAGAGCGCGGCGATGCGCAGCCCCGGCCGACACGTCCTGTGCGATCGTTTCGCGCCCGAAGCCGAGCGTGCGGTCGCGCGCTGGGTCGTCGAACGCCTGGCGGCCGAGTATCCGACAAACTTCGTTCGCGTTGACGGCAGGCTGCTTGCTTCATTGACGGGCGAGTCGCTGGCGCTTGATGAAGGGGCGTGTGCGCTTGATGCGTTGGCCATGCAGGTGCAGTGCGACTGGGCGGTACTCGTGCTCGACGACGACGACCGCGCGGCGAGTAACCGCCTGGCTTATCTCCATGTCGCGATGCCCAGCGGCTGGGCGCCGGAGGAAAAGATCGGCAAGCCCTTCGATGTCGTGCACGCCCCGGTCCCACATATCGAACCGCTCAACGCCAAGCAGTCGCAGATCGCTCGGCTGATGGTCCACGCCACCCGCGGCGCGGTCCGCTTTGCGTGGACGATCACGACCGACCCGGACCTCAACCATCACCCGCTCGCGAACCCAGCGGCAGACGGCGTCGCGCACATAGCGCGCAACGCTCGCGATGTGGCACCCACAGTTTCCCAGCCCTTCCCCAGACACACCCTCGGCGACCCGCTGCTGCGAGTCGAGCGGCAGGTCATCTGGGGCTTCCCCGAGCACCGTGTGGCGCTCTTCACGATCCGCACCTACCGCTACACCCTGGCCGACCTCGACGCCCATGCCCGGTCGGCCCTCGCCGCGGCCGTGGGCGGGATGAGCGACGCCAGCCTGCGGTACAAGAACATGGATCGCGGGGCGATTCTGGCCTGGTTGGGGCGGTAAAACGCGGTTCTGGGGCTCTGGGTGCGGGGGATTGCGGCCGGGCGGGGAGGCCGCTAAACTATGCGGCTCGACTTTCCCACACCGAACCCGCCCCGGACTTGCCGGGGCCATGCTGGAGCCGCGTGATGTACGCAGTGATTGAAGACAGTGGCACGCAGATCAAGGTCGCCCAGGGCGACGAAATCATGATCGACGTCCGCGAGCTGGAAGAAAACCAGGCGACGATCACCTTTGACAAGGTGATGCTCGTCGGCGAGGGCGCGGGCTCGAAGATCGGTGCCCCCTATGTCGATGGCGCGACCGTCGAGGCCGACATCCTCGAGCAGGGCCGTGGCGAGAAGGTCGACGTGTGGAAGTTCCGCCGCCGCAAGACCTACATCCGCCACAACGGCCACCGGCAGAACTACATCAAGGTCAAGGTCACCGGCATCAACGGCTGATCCACCTTCCAAGTCAATCTACCCCAGCCCCGCATGTGAGTGCGGGGCTGTTCTTTTACAGGCACCGACACGCTACGATGGCCACCCTATGTTTTCTGTAAAGTCAGGAGGCGTCTGCGGGTGCCACATAGCGCAGCTATGTGCTGCCATGGGTGGCTGGAGCGAACTTCGCACATAGCTGCGCTATGTGGCACCCATCGATCGCGCACGCCGAAAAGAATACGATGGCCACCATGCCCGACGACCAACCCCTCCCACGCCTCTACGACGACCTCGCCCGGCTCTGGCCCCACCTCAGCCCGCCCGAGCACTACGCGCCCGAAGCCGCGGCCGTGCGCGGTATCCTCGATGAGCACCTGGGCGACCCGCCCGCCGGGCAGAAGTGGCGCATCCTCGAACTCGGCGCGGGTGGGGGGCATACGCTGTATCACTTGGCCGACCATTTCGACTGCACGGCCGTGGACCTCTCCCAGCCCATGCTCGACCAGTGCAAGGCCCTCAACCCCAAGATCCCCTGCATCCAAGGCGACATGCGCAGCGTGCAGCTCGGCGAGACGTTTGACGCCGTGTTGATCCACGACGCGATCGACTACATGCTCACCGAGGCCGATGTGCTGGCGACCCTGCGCACCGCGGCCACGCATCTGCGCCCGGGCGGCGTCGCGCTCATCGCGCCGACCTACGTCAAGGAGACCTTCGTCGATGGCGACGTCGCCGACGACGGCACGACCATCCCCGGCATCGGTAATCCGCGTGGCGAAGGCGAACCCCCGGCACTGCGTAGCAGTGCGGCTATTCATGACGAACTCACCTACTTCACCTTCGTGCATGATACCGACCCTGAGGACTCCGTCTTCGAGATGATCCTGCTCTACCTCATCCGCGACGGCCAAACCCGGCAGGTCCAACTCGTCGAAGACCGCCACACCTGCGGGCTCTTCGCGGCCGAGCACTGGCTGGCGATGATGCAGCAGGCCGGGCTCCAGCCCCAACCCGTCGCCCCCCCGGAAGCAACGGGCCCCGACGACGACGAGCCCGCCGCGTGGACGCTTTTCGTCGGCCGGGTGTCGCCGTCCTGAGCTTATCGGTCGGCGATCCGAGGGCTGCCGCGCGCAACAACAGACATCGGGTTATGCAACGCGTCTGATGCGCCGATGTTTCCCGCGGGGGGCGGCGGGAGTTGCCCATGTCTGATCCGGACAATCGAACGACAGATACGAGGTCGGCCGACCGGGCGTGGGTGATTGCGCTGGCGTCGTTGGGCGTCGTGGTATTGCTGATCCTCGCGATCTGGGGTTTCAGCGGCAAGGCCGCGCCTGCTTCCGCACACGCCGGGCACGGCTCGGTCGCGGGCACACCGACGGCCGCGGTGCAGCAGGGCGATTTCTTCTCGAACTATGGCAACTACATGCCGCGCAGCCACTGCCTGATGAACAAGGCCGGGCAGCCGGACTGGCCCTGGATCATCACGCTGATCGTGCTGAACCTGGGCGTCATCGTCGCGTACCTGCGGATCTACATCTTCTGGTGCCGGTCCTACTTCGCGGAGAAGCGGCGCGACCGCGACCGCAAGCTCATGGACCTCGCGCAGATCTTCCTCTGGTGCGCGGTGTGTGGCTATGTCGCCTCGGTGGTGATCTTCTTCTGGCCCGGCTACCGCGCGGTCGCGGTCTGCCTGCTCATGCTCAATATCTGGTCGTGGAAGTTCGTCCTGAACCTCAAGAGCTTCCGCGCCAGCTTCTCCGCCAACCGCTACCGCAGGCTGGCGGAGGAGGACACGCTCACCGGCCTGGCGAACCGGACAGCCGCGATCGCGCAGGCCGAGTCGCAGATTCGCGCGCTCAAGGCCGGCAACTCGCGGGGGGTCGCGGTGTTGTTCCTGGACTTCGACCGGTTCAAGCTGATCAACGACACGATGGGGCACGACGCGGGCGACGACCTGCTGGTCAAGATCGCAAGCCGGCTGCGCGGGACGCTGGACGGCGTGGTCCCCGAGGCCCGTGAATGTCTGGCCGGGCGGATCGGCGGCGACGAGTTCATCGTGGTGCTCGGGGACATCGCGAGCATCGACGACGCCGACCGCGTCGCCCAACGCCTCCAGGACGCGCTCGCCCCCGCCTACAAGCTCAAAGACAAACTCACGCACAGCTCGGCGAGCATCGGGATCGCGTGGACCGACGACCCCGCGATGAACGCCGACGGCTTGATCCGCAACGCCGACATCGCCATGTACGAGGCCAAGGCCCGCGGCCGGAGCTGCCGGGTCTACTTCGACGAGGCGATGTCCCAGCGCGTCTTCGATCGTGCCGAGATGGAACGCGATCTGCGGCTCGCCCTGGATAAGCGCCAGTTCCTGCTGTACTACCAGCCAATCGTCCGGCTTGAGGACGGTGAGGTCAGCGGATTCGAAGCGCTGGTCCGCTGGCGTCACCCCGAACGCGGGCTCGTCCCGCCCGAGCAGTTCATCCCCATCGCCGAGGAGATCGGCGTGATCCACGAACTGGGGCAGTGGGTGTTTGAACAGGCCTGCGAACAACTCGTCGCCTGGCGCGAGCGGTTCGACCCAACCTTCACGATGAACATCAACGTCTCGCAGCGACAGCTCACCGATGAAGCCATGGCCGACCGATTCCTGGACGCGGCGCGCCGGCTGTCGCTGCCGGCGTCGGCGGTGTCGCTCGAGATCACGGAGAGCACCATCGTCACCGGCGCAGGTGACGCCGTCCGGGCCTTGAAAGACAAGGGCTTCTACCTGTCGATGGACGACTTCGGCACCGGCTACTCGTCGCTGGCGTGCCTGCACGAATTCCCGCTGGACGTCCTGAAGATCGACCGCGCCTTCATCGCCAACCTCGAAGGCCGACGCGACTACGCCGCCGTCATCCACGCCATCGCCTCCCTCGCGGGCAACCTCGGGTTCAAGGTCACCGCCGAGGGTATCGAGAACATGGAGATGGTCGCCCAGTTCCAGGCCCTCGACTGCCACTACGGCCAGGGCTACTTCTTCCACAAACCCGCCGAGCCCGCCATCATCGCCGCCTACCTCGACAGCCGGCAGTCCATGTCCTGCGCGGGGTAGAAGCCCAACGAGCCGCGACCGTCAGGGAGCGGACCCGCCCGCGTGTTTCTCCAAATCCCGTCGGTCTCCTCCCTTGCGGTTGGCTTGTCAAACACCCGCCCCGATCCTGCTAAAATCCCGGGCTTCGCAGGCCTGAGGCGTGAGTCTTGAGGCTTGTGTCCACGGAACCTTCAAGCCCCACGCCTCAAGCCCCAGAACCCACCATGACCGCACCCGAAGATAAGAACATGGACGACCTGGTCGCCCTCTGCAAACGCCGCGGCTTCGTCTACCCCGCCTCCGAAATCTACGGCGGCCTCCGCGGCTTCTGGGACTACGGCCCCCTGGGCACCGCCCTCAAAAACAACATCCGCGACTGGTGGTGGAAGTGCATGGTCGAATGCCCACCGATCGGGCCGGATGGCGAACCCGTCTCCATCGTCGGCCTCGACTCGTCCATCATCCAGAACCCCAAGACGTGGGTCCATTCCGGGCATGTGGGGGGGTTCAACGATCCGATGAGCACCTGTAAGCAGTGCAAAAAACTGCTGCGCGCGGACCACGTGTTGGGGATGCTGCACGAGTCGCCGTGGATCGCCGCATTGAATGAGTCAGCGCCGGGTGATGCGGGTGCCGACTCGGACTGCGTATCTCAGTTCGCGACATCGAACAGGCTCAAGAAGGTTGCGCCCGGGCTTGCCGAAGCGCTGAAGGAAGAAAGCTCACATGCCAGCGCCGTAGCGGATGCCGCGCAGCGTGTCGCGGCGGGCGATCAGTCCGAAACTTTCGTCGCCGTTTGCCCCCACTGCGGCGGCACGCTGACCGAGCCGCGCGAGTTCAGCCTCATGCTCGACACCTACCCCGGGCCGATCCGGGACGAGGAGAACAAGGCGTACCTCCGGCCCGAGACCGCGCAGGGCATCTTCCTCAACTTCAAAAACGTCCTCGACACCATGCGCGTCAAGGTGCCCTTCGGCATCGCGCAGATCGGCAAGTCCTTCCGCAACGAAGTCACCCCCCGCAACTTCATCTTCCGTTCGCGCGAGTTCGAGCAGATGGAGATGGAGTTCTTCTGCCCGCCGGAAGATTCGCAGAGGTGGTACGAATTCTGGCGGGATGTGCGCTACCAGTGGTGGCTGTCGCTGGGCGTCGCGGAAGAAAACCTCATCCTCCGCGACCACGACGACGACGAACTGGCCCACTACTCCAGCGCCTGCGTCGATGTCGAGTACAAGTACCCCTTCACCGCCCCCGGCTTCGGCGAACTCGAGGGCGTCGCGCACCGGGGCTGCTACGACCTCACCGCCCACTCCAAGGACAAAGAAAAGAACCGCGACTCCAACAGCAAGCTCGACTACTTCGACCAGGAACTCCAGGTTCGCCTGCAGAACGAGGGCGTCGATAAGGACGAGATCAAGGCGCGGTCACGCTACGTCCCGCACGTCATCGAGCCCGCCAGCGGGCTGACGCGCGCGGTGCTGGTGCTGCTGTGCGAGGCGTTCACGCCGACGCCGGACCGGGAGGGCAGCAAGTACATCATGAGCTTCAAGCCGAAGTTCGCGCCGGTCAAGGCGGGCATCTTCCCGCTGGTCAACAAGGACGGCATGCCGGAGGTCGCGAAGAAGCTCTACAACGAGCTTCGCCAGAAGCACGTCGTCGAGTACGACGGCAAGCAGTCGATCGGCAAACGCTACGCCCGCATGGACGAGATCGGCACGCCGTTCTGCTTCACCATCGATGGCGACACCCTGACCGACCAGACCGTCACCGTCCGCGACCGCGACACGCTGGCGCAGGAACGCATCCACATCGACAAGGTCGGCGCGTGGCTTGACGCGAAGCTGGCCGAGTAGGCCGAGAGGGGGTTTCGATGACGCAGTCGGCTTCGAAGAATGTGCTCGCGTGGTGGCCGGTGCTGCTGGGGCCGGCGGCGATTATGCTCGTCCTCTTGACGCGCGACTCGGCGGTGGGCGAGGCGATCCGGGCGCACGACGGCGGCCCGATCCCGCCGACGCTGACGCTGTCGGCCGGGCTCATCGCGCTGATCGGCGCGGCGGTCCGCCGCAACGAGCTGCTTTGGCTGCTCGGGGCGTTGGGGCTGTTGTTCTTCCTGCGTGAGGCGAGCGTGCCGGGGTCGGACGACCACCTGCCGGGCGCGAAGAAGGGGGTGTATGTCGGGCTGGTGGTGATCGGGGTGTGGGCGTATCGCTGGCGCGAGCGTGTTCGGCCGTGGATCCGCGCCGCCGGGCTGTTCCCGGCGCTTGCGACGATGTGCGTGATGTACGTGCTGTCGCAGACGATCGCGCGGGGCGGCTTGAAGTTTTTGTCGGATGTGCTGGATGCTTCGGGGCAGAAGATGCGCACGCCGATGGAGGAGAGCTGCGAGACGGTGGGGCATTTGCTGTTGTTGGGGGCGGTACTGGTCGGCTGCTTGACCCGCAGGCCCGAAGCCGACGGCGATGCAAGTGACGCCGGCGATTCGGACGGCGGATAATGCAAGTCATGCTGTCCCCGGGCCGCCTGTCTTGGTAGGGTGGTGCTTGTCGTGTTTCGGTTTCTACTTCCTGTTCAGGGGCAGACGATGCAGCATCTCCAGCGTTTTGTATTGACGTTTCTCATTTTCACATTTGCCGTGCTCGGCATGGGCTGTAGCGCGGTGGACCTTGGGCTGAAGGACCCGCCGGGTTGGGAGCGGGCGTACCGGAGCCATAATGCGCAGATCGTGGTCGAGCGTTTCGAGATCGATGTGCGAAACACGGCCGCGCTCTCGCGTGTATCGGATTATTACGAGCCGGGCCGGGTGGTCTTCCCCGACGGCACGGGGCAGCTGATTTACAACGATTTAGAATTGATGGCGGTGCGTCCCGGGCTTGAGCGCGCGATGCGCAAGACCGATGCCGAGCAGACGATCCGCCGGACGACGCAGCGGCGTTACGAGTTCAACTCGCAGCGTGGCATGGAGCAGGCTATCGAGCTGCCTGAGGATGCACGGACGCCGCGGATGATGTTTCGTCCGACGGATGTTGGAGGGGACGGCACGCCGACGCCCGCCACGGCGACGCATATCGTGCTGGAACGCGAAGGGAGTTTCGAGGAGGGCTGGGAGATGTCGCTTCGTCCGCGCGCACTCTTTGCGGGGGCGGATCAAGGCACGGTTCTTAAGGCGTTCCACTTCTTCTTGCGTCCCGGCGAGGCGGTGGTGCTTCGGACTTACGCAAACAAGCCCGATGAACTGCCCGGCTACCTGCGCTTCGAGCACGAAGGCCAGCAGTACGAGACGGTATACCTGCTGACGTTTGTGAATCGGTAGAGGTTCGCGGGACGCTGCGCGTCGCCTGCTAAACATCGTTTCGCAGCACCAACTGGTACTCGCTGACGTCGTGGCGCTTGCCGAACTTGCGGCCGAGCTGGTGGTAGGTGCCGACGAGCGCGAAGCCCAGGGATTCGTGGAGCTTGATGCTGGCGGCGTTGTCGGCGGTGATGCGTGCGAGGATGCTGTGCAGGCCGGCGGCTTGGCCGGCGTCGATGAGGGCGGTGAGCAGCGCGCGGCCGTGGCCTTGGCCTCGGTGGTCGGGGGCGATGTAGATCGCGACGTCGGCGATATCGTCGTACCCGCAGCGCGGGTCGAAGGCGTCGAGCTTCGCGAAGCCGGCGAGGGTGTCGCCAGCGGTTTCGCTTGGGCCGTCGGTCGTCGAGACGAGGAACGGGTGTTGTGGTTCGCACTGTTGGGCGAGTTGGTCACGCCAGAGTGAAGCCGGTTGCGGGTCGTGGTACATCACGGCCGTGGTGTTTTCGATCGCGTCGTTGTAGATCGCGGCGATGGCTTCGGCGTCGTCGATTGTCGCGCGGCGGATGGGCATGGTGGGATTGTAGGGCGGGCGAGCCGTGGGGCAGGCATTCCTGTCGGTCGTGGGGCAATCTGAACAATCCGCCACAAGAAGCCCAGCCATTGCATGGCTGGGTGGCCCACAGATGCAATCTGTGGGCTTCGGATTCAGGTAGCTCCACGACCGACAAGCAGGGTGCCTGCCCTTCGTTCTCACTCCAACTCGACCACGACCTCGAAGGCCTGCCGACGGTAAAGGCATTGCCCGAGGCCGTCGGCTTCGCAGACGTTGTAGAGCGCGTAGCCGGTGAGGGTGAACGTGCCCGCCGCGTCGGCCGGGTGGGTGAGGCCGAAGTCGATGATGCGGGGTTCGTCGGAGCTGGCGGCGATGTCGTCGCCGGGCTGGTGGATGAGCATCGGCGACTCGACTGACCAGCCCTCGGGCAGGGATTCCGCGTCAATCCATACCGTCAATGGCTCGGCCTCGTTGTTCCAATGGCCCGTGCTTCCGGGGATGAACTCGATCAGGACACGCCGGGTGCCTGGATTTTGGGTGTCGGGCGTGGTCGCGCTGGTGATCGTCACGATGCCGGCGTCGGTGGTGATGCGCGCGTCGGGGTCGGGGTTGGCCGGCTCGCCCTCAGGCACGAACGCGGAGCCTTCGGTGCCGAGCTCCGCCTGTGTCAGCGCCTGCGGGATTTCGATTGGCGTTTCGACGCGCTCGGTGATCTCGCGCTGCGCGGTGGCGACCCAGCCATAGAACGGGTAGGGCTTGTCGCTCATTGGGCCGTACTGCTGGATGCGGCGACGCCAGATGTATTGGTTGGGGGCCATCTCCAAGGCGCGTTCCCACGCGTCGATGGCGGCCTGAAAATCTCCGGGCTGGCGACCGTCGGAGTCGTATCGCATGCGGTAGGCGACGCCTAGGCGGAAGTAGTCATCCCCATCCGGGATCATGGCTGGAGCGCCTTCGCCCAGCCCAAACATCCCGCCGAGATGATCGACGGCTTCATGTTCGTTGCGAACCCATATCGCATTGCTAAGTGACAGCCAGTAGGCTATCTCTACGGAAAGCTTAGGATCCCATCGCAGTGCCTCTTCGGACACGTCAGGGGTTTGCCAAAGCTGTTCCTTGAGTGGACTAGTTTGTACATCAGACTCTGGCGTCTCAAACTCCGCCTCCATAAACGCCGCGAGCGATTCTGCGTTCAGCCGTTTGCCCTGCAGGACGCCGTGCTCGTCGATGAGGTAGGCGTTGGGGACGGCCGTGGCACCGGTGGTGTTGAACGGGTCCCAGAGGATGGGCCAGTCGAGCTGCTGCCACTGGGCGTAGAGCTGGGCGCGTTCGGGGTGTTGCTCTTGAACTAAACCGAGGACGACAAGGTCGCCCGACTCGATCAACGGCTGGGTCATGTCACGCCACCCGGGCGTGCGTGCTCGGCAGCCCGCTCACCAGGAGGCGAACTCGATGAGGAGGACGCGTTTGCCCCGGTGGTCCGACAGCCGGACGGTCTGTTCGCCATCGACGGTGGGGAAGACGAGGTCGGGGAAGGGCTCGCCCACGGCGGTCTGCGCGGGGCCGGCGGTGGCGGGTGTGGGGGTGGCGACGGTCATCAGCAGGCACACGAGCAGGAGGAGGGCGGAGTAGGTTGGGCGCGTCATGGTGGGCTCCGTGGCGTAGTGGGCTGACAACCCCCACACGATAGCGTCCCGCCTGTGGAACCGGCGGGGGGTGGGGTTTATTCCCGGGATGGGGGAGAAGTGGGAGGGTCCGCACCTTCGCTGCGCTCAGGTACGGCTTGGGGGGGAATCAGCAATCAGCAATCAGCACTCAGCACTCAGCACTCAGCAATCAGCTAAAAGCGAATGGCTAACCGCTAACGTCCCCTCACCGCACGCCTAGCAGCAGTTCCATCGTTAGTTGATCCAACTGCTCGTATGGCAGTTTGCGCTTGGCGAGTTTCTCGCGGTCGAGTGGGGCGGCCAGGAGTTTCTTGGCGTTGGTCTTGCTGTACTTCTTTGCGAGCTTCGTGGCGGCGGCTTGCTCGCCGCGGTTGATCTGGCGGATCAGGGACTGGATCTTGCGGTCCTTGTTGAACTTCGTGACCTTGGCCTCGAGGATCTTCCACGAGCGCATCGACCCGGCGGCGAAGGCCTTGACCTCGTCGCGGTCGGCCTGCCGGTAGGCGTGGCTGTCGAAGTGCTTCATGCCCTTGTACTTGTAGTCGCACAGCAGCTTGCATAGGAAGAACGCGGCCTTGTAGCTGACGGATGCGAAGCGGTAGTCCTGATCGTACCGGCCTATCTCCTGGTCGTTGAGGTCGATGTGGAAGAGCTTGCCGGCTTCCAGGGCCTGTGCGACGTGGTGGACGAAGTTGAGCCCGGCCATCGTTTCATGCGCGAACTCGGGGTTCACGCCGCACATCGATGGGTCGTCGAGGGTCTCGATGAAGGCGAGGTAGTTGCCGGTCGTGGCCATGTAGATGTGGCCGCGCGGCTCGTTGGGCTTGGCCTCGAAGGCGAACTTGTAGTTCAGCTTCTCGGCCTTGCTGAAGGCGCAGAGGTAGTTGATACATTCCCGGAACCGTTTGACGGCGACGACGGGGTCTTTGGTCGCGTCGGACTCGGTGCCCTCCCGGCCGCCCCAGAAGACGTAGGTCTTCGCGCCGAACTCCTTGCCCAGCAGCATGGCCTTCATCGTTTTTTGGATCGCGTAGGCGCGGACCTCGGCGTCGTTGCTGGTGAACGCGCCGTCCTTGAAGACGGGGTCGCTGAACAGATTGGTCGTCGCCATCGGGACCTTGAGCTTGTTGCGGCGTAGCGCGGCGCGGAAGTCGCGTTTAATCTGCGCGGCTTCGGCGTCGGTGGCGTCGATGGGGATGAGGTCGTTGTCGTGGAAGTTGACGCCGTAGACCCCCCTTGAATCGCCGCCGACTTCGCCGAGCAGGTCGACGGTCTCGGCGGGCGAGAGCCGTGGGCGAGTGGGCCCGCCGAAGGGGTCGGCCCCGGGGTTGCCGACGGTCCAGAGCCCGAAGGTGAAGCGGTCATCGGGGGACGGGGCGTAGGGGTCGCGCTTGGGCATGGGCGGTGTCCGGGATTCGTTTGAGGTTGTGTGTTGCGAGCGATAGGCGAGGTGGAACTTGTTTCTCGGTTTCCTGTGAGTCCGTACAGGATCGGTGTTGTGGCGAAGTCCTGTTCGTTGTTTGATTGACAGCGCGTAGGCCCGGGCTTAGATTCTTCCCGATCGATTGTAGCGAATCGCCGTTCTTGCATTGACTCAACTCACGCATGCACGTGGTCGGGACACTTTGTCCTTGCCACACCCTATTCCCCCGGCAATCTTTGGAGCCCGTCCATGGCGCAGGACCTCTCGGCAGTTCAGAAGCGGCTTCTTTTTTGGGCTAGCTTCCTCTCGTTGGCTGCGTGTGGTGTGGGCTTCGCGTTTCGCATTGCCTACATGGTTGAGGGCTACGGCAAAGAGTTTGAGCTGACCGGCCAACAGATCGGAAACATCGCCGGGTCCTGCTTCTGGCCGATCGCGATCACGATGATTCTTTTTAGCTTGGTCGTCGATAAGACCGGCTACAAAATCCCCATGCTCTGTGCCGCGGTCCTGCAGATCGCATCAGGCATCGGCACGGCGATGGCGAACAGCTACGAGATGCTGCTGGCGACCGCCATCCTCGCGGGTTTGGGCCACGGCATCATCGAAGCGGTGATCAACCCCGCCTGCGCCGCGGTGTATCCCAAGACCAAGATGCTGACCATCCTGCACGCGGCCTGGCCCGCCGGTTTGGTCGGCGGCACGCTCGTGGTCATCGGTGCCGATGCCGTCGCCGATGTCGGCTGGCGGTTCCACGCGCTCTGGATCGTCGTCCCGGCCGCGATCTACGGGCTGATGTTCGTCCCCTGCCGGTTTCCGGTCGACGAGCGTGTTAGAGCCGGCGTCCCCTTTATGGATATGCTCAAAGAGGTCGGCTTCATGGGCATGACCCTCGCCTCGTTCATGCTGGTCTACCAGATCGGCGGCGAGGTGCTCTCCGGTGTCTTCGGCCTCTTCAAGCTTCCCGGTGGCGGCAGTTTCTTCTTCATCAGCCTCGGCATCGGTCTCGCAATCGGCGCGGCGTTTGGCCTGTACGTCAAGTCGCTGGGCAAGCCCCTGTTCTTCCTGCTCTGCTTGCTCATGATCCCCGTCGCGACGGCTGAACTGTCGACCGACAACTGGATCAAACCTCTGATGACTCCGGTCTTGGCGGACTACAAGATCGATGCCGCCTGGGCGATTGTGTTTTCTGCCGGTGTGATGTTCCTGCTGCGGACCTTTGCGGGTGGGATCTTGAAGGTCTTCAACCCACCGATGCTCATGGCGACCAGCGGCGTCCTTTCAGCCGTGGGCCTGTATTGGCTTGGCGCGAATGCGGCGGGCATCGCGATCTTCGTCGCCTTCCTGATCTACGCGATCGGGCAGACGTACTACTGGCCCTGCATCCTCGGCTTTGTCTCCGAGCAGTACCCCAAGGGCGGTGCCCTGACGCTCAACCTCGTCTCTGCGCTTGCTTTGCTTTCGCTGGGCATGGTGGGCACGCCGATCCTGGGTGTTGCAAGCGACAAGTCGATCTACAGCCAGGCGGAGGAAGCGCTTGCCCCTGAAGTTGTTGAGGTTACGCAGGGCGAATCCTCGTACCTATGGATGACCAATACGATCATCAAGGCCGACCGACTCGGGCTCTATGGCGCTCAACAAGTCGCGGGTGAGGGTGAGGCGATTATCGCGGCGCTGGAGCCGAGGGTTGAGGCGGATGAAAAGCTGGTCGCGTCTGTCGCCAAGATGAATGCGGGGCTTGACGAGCAGGCGGCCGATCCGGCAGTCGCTGAGCAATGGGCCGAGTTGGGTATCAGCCAGGCAGACCTCGCCGCGGTAAACACGTACGTTCTTGCTCGCAACAGCGCGGTGGCTGATCTCGAAGAAAAGGCCGAAAAGGAAGCGGCTTTGGAGGCCCTTGAAGACGCGATGCCCGAGGCGAGCCGGGACGGGCTGGCGGCCTACACCGATGCGATGGCGACGCACGGGAAGCTGCAGGTCGCCGCCGGGCGTGATGTGCTGAAGTTCGCGGCGATCTTCCCCGCGATCTTGGTGGTGAGCTTCATCGCCATCGCGTTGTACTTCCGCAGCATCGGCGGGTATAAGCCGGTTGAGCTGTACAAGGGGCATGAGCACGACGCCGAGCAGGCCGGGGGCTCGGACCTCTAGCTTGTGCCTGACGGCTCTACCTGGTGGCCGGGGTCAGGCACCGCCTGCCCCCGGAACGGGTGGGGTCGTCGTTCCGGGGGTTCGCTGCGCTCAACCCCGGCCACCAAGTAGAGCCGTCAGACATAACCTAGGCCGTTGGGTGTCCGGCGGGTCCACGGATTGCTTGGGGTACAATGCCCCGATGCGTGTACTTGTTGTTGAAGACAGCCCGAAGATGAACGCGGCGCTCAAGCGGGGGCTTGAGGAGCACGGGTTTGTTGTGGATGCGTGCGACAATGGGCACGACGCGGAAGAGCAGGCGGCGAGTGAGCCCTACGACGCGATCGTGCTGGATGTGATGCTGCCGGGGCAGGACGGGTTGGCGGTGTGTCGGAACCTGCGTCGGCGGGGGATCAAGTCGCCGGTGCTGATGCTGACCGCGCTGTCGGGTACGCGGGACAAGGTCGATGGGCTCGACGCGGGCGGGGACGATTACCTGGTCAAGCCGTTCGAGTTTGAGGAACTCGCGGCGCGGCTGCGTGCGTTGATGCGGCGGAGCACGGACGTCGACGCGGCGGTGCTGCGGCGCGATGGGCTCGAGCTACATCTGGGCAAACGCGTCGCCTCGCGCGACGGCCAGCCGATCAAGCTGACGCAGAAGCAGTTCGCGCTGCTCGAGTACTTCATGCGCAACCCCGACCGCGTGCTGACGCGTGCGGATATCGGTTCGCACGTGTGGGACATGAACCTGGACCCGTTCAGCAACGTGATCGATGTGTACGTGTCGGCTTTGCGTAAGAAGGTCGACAAGCCGTTCGGTACTCGGCTGATCCACACGGTGGTCGGCGCGGGGTATCGGTTTGGCTCGCCGATGGAAGGCGGGGCGTAGCGTTGGGGGCGGCTGGCTATCTGCGTTCGCTTCGGTTCCAGTTGACTGCGGCGTACCTGCTTGTGTTTGGTCTGGTCTTCACGGCGGTGGTCGTGGTCGGGCTCGGCGTGGCTCGATCCTCGGTGCGCGGCGAGTTGGACCGCGAACTGCAGGACCGTGCGCGGCAGATGGTGGCGGCGCTGGTGCAGAGCGAGGACCCGTTTACCATCGAGTCTTTGGGGGAGGCGGCGCAGGCCGAGTCGCGGACGGTTTACTTCCGGGGTTTCCACGTGCAGGTGCGTTCGGAGTCGGGGGAGCCGATCGCACGTTCGGAGAGTTTGGAGGGGCGCGACCTGCCGTTGAGTGACGCGGGTGCGGCGTGGATGGAAGGCGAGCCGATGCTGGAGACGTCGTCGGTGGAGTGGACGACGGGTGAGCCGGCGGAGCCGTTCCGTGTGGCGACGCTGCATCACGCCTCGCCTGGGATCGAGCCGTTTGTGGTGCAGGTGGCGTCGGACCTTGGGCCGGTGCGTGAGCCGTTGTCGCTGATGAACCGTCTTGCGTGGACGGGGCTGCTGGTGGCGCTGCTGGCGGCGGCCGCGGCGTCGTGGCTGGCGGCGGGGCGGGCGATGTCTCGGCTGGGGCAGATCGCCGACGCGGTGCGCGCGGTAGGTCTGGATGACCTGGGTGAAAGGCCGATCGTGCCGCCGACGCCCGACCCGGAGGTGCGCAGGCTTGCGGCCGACCTCAACCGTCTGCTCGCGCGGGTGGCGGACGGGCTGCGGGCGCGCGAGCGGTTTATCCAGGACGTGTCGCACGAATTGAAGACGCCGCTCTCGGTGCTTTCGAGCGAGGCGCAGGTGGTCCAGATCCGCAAGGACTTGTCGATGGATGCGCGGGAGTTTGCAGCGAGCGTTGGCGAAGAGGCGCGTCACCTCAGCCGGCTGGTCGAGAGCATGCTCGCGCTTGCGCGGGCGGAGGCGACGGGCGATATGGCCCAGGCCGAGGAGGCCTCGGCATACGACGCGGTGGTCGCGGCGGTGAGTGGATGCCAACCCATCGCGCGGGAGGCAGGGGTGTCGCTTGAGTTGACGCTTGGTGGTGAGGCCGGCCATGCAACGGGCGCGGGCACCGACATGGATGCCGATGCGGCTGCCGAAGACAGCGTGGCCGACGACGATGCGTTGTTCTTCGGCGACCCCGAGTTGGTCACGGCGATGGTCTCGAACCTGATCCGCAATGCGATCTCGTACTCGCCCAAGACGGGTGGGGTCGTGCATGTGTCGGCCGCGCACAACGCGGAGTGCATCCGGGTCGCCGTCGAGGACCAAGGCCCGGGCATCCCGCCCGAGGCGATCGGGCGCATCTTTGACCGCTTCGCGCAGGCCCGCGCCAGCGACAGCGCGCGCGGGCACGGCCTGGGATTATCGATCGCACGCACCGTCGCCGAGCTCCACGGCGGTCGGCTCAGTGTCGAGAACCTATCACCCAGCGGCTGCCGATTCACCGTCACGCTCAGCGCGGTATTGCCGGCAGAAAACGCAGGTTCCTGATATGGCCGGCCCGTATTAGCGGACGTTAATCCCGTCTTTAGGGCCGCTTCATCCGCGCTCCGTATGGTGTCTCGTGTTGAAAGAAGCGATGCCGTCTGGAGCGCTCTCGCCCGGGCAGGACGGTATCGGCCGACCGCTGGCATCGTGCGTGGTGCCACCGGCGGATAGAAAACACCCGGGGCACAAGACCCCACCACGAAAGGCACCCCTATGTTCAAGCAGACCGCTCTCATTGTCGCCCTCGGCGTCACCCCCGTCTTCGGCACCGCGATCGTCCTCGCCGACGGCCCAGCCCCGGTGATCGAAGAAGACCTCGCCATCACCAGCGGCAAGGTCCTGTCGGTGGATGCCGACAATTGGCAGTTCACCCTCGAAGTCGCCCCCCTCGAACAGATCGACGTGGACTGGAACGAAGACACGTCGTTCACCCTCGACGGCGAGACCTCGACCGCCGAGGCCGTCCTCATCGCAGAACGCTCGGTCACCGTTGAGCACGCCAACGGCCTGGCCGTCAACGTCCGCGGCGTCTCCGAAGAAGCCCCCGAGTAAACCTCGGCGTTTCACCTCCTTGGATTTCGCCCCCACTGCCGGCTCGTCACTTCATCGTGGCGGGTCGGTTTTTACTTCAATCACTGAGAAAAACCAGAGCCTGGGCAGGGAGGGTGCGGCTCGGCTAACGATGGTTGGATGAAGGGCATCAAGCCGTCGGCGCGTCGTGGGTCGAGTCATCGGCGGGAAGGGGGGCAGCTTCCACGTCGCCCTCGTTGGGCAGCGGGTCGACCCACGCCGGCCGACCGGTTTGCGGGTCACGCACGACGATTTCGGATTCGCCGCGCGTGATCGACTGCGCGAGCAGGACGCGCTTGCCGTCGATGTTGGCCCATCGGCCGGTGACGGTCAGCGACTCGCCGAAGTCGAATCGCAGCTCGAGCGCTCGCAGGTAGCGCAGCGGCGCGACGTGGATATCCACCGTGGTGCCCCCGCTGTTCAGCGTCAACAGCAGCCCCGGGGAAGCGCCTTCGGCCGGGACGAATGTGCCCACCGCTTCGATCTCGCCCGAGGCCGTCGCCGGGTCTGACCCCGCGATGTATCGTCGGTTGTAGTCGCTGTCCTCGGCCCAGGCCGGGTGAAGGGGCGGGTCCAGCGTCGTGGCCGCAGCAGTTTCGGGCTCGGGCACGGCGGGGCTGTCGGCCTCGTCTTGGGTCGCTTGATCGGTGTCGGGCGCGGTCTGCGCGGCGGCATCATCGCTCGCGGCGGCGTCCGGCTCCTGCGGCGCGTCGGTATCGCCCGTTGTTTCGGCTATGGCGTCGGGCTTCGGCTCAATACCGGGGGCGCCCGCCTCGTCCTCCGTCGGGACCGGGCGGGGTGTGTCCGACAGTACGGCGTTGGTGCCGACGCGGCCGCCGGGGCGCTGCGGGTCGGGATTGGTGTCGTCCTCCGCCGGCCGGTCTGACCAGTCCCACGGGACGATCACCACCCGGTCGCGCACCACACAGCCCGGCTGCAACGCAGCCACCGCGAGCAAACCCGCCAACGAAAAACTCAAACTGCGGCGTGGCAGCATGTGCGACACCCTCTTGCCCCCATCAATTTCGCTTGCCCAACTAAACCCCACTACGGCTTTAGCTCGGGCATCATAGCAGCCCGGGCCGCGACTCATCGCCTGCCCCGGAACAACCCCCGGTTTAGGCCGCAGATGTGCGATTCCCGTTGAAAACCCGGCTAGAAGGCATCTCATAAAGCCCGGCCATGGCATGGCCGGGTTGCTCTAGAAACAGAAACAGCCCAAAAACCCGCCTACGCCCGGGACTGGTACTCGCCCGACTCCGTGTTCACACGGATCCGGTCACCGATGTTGATGAACTCGGGCACCTTCACGACCAGCCCGGTCTCGGTCTGGGCCTCTTTCATTACGCTCGTCGCCGTCGCGTTCTTCACGCCCGGCGGGGCGTCGGTCACCTCGAGCTCCACCGTCTGCGGCAGCTCGATCGACAGGCACTGGCCGTCGTGGTGCAGCCCGTTGATCTTCTCGTTGGGCTTGCAGTACTTGAGCGCATCGCCCAGCACGTCCTCGGGCAGCGTCACCTGGTCGAACGTCTCGCAGTCCATGAAGATCGCGCCGCTGCCGTCGGAGTAGAGGTACTCCATCTCCCGACGGTCGAGGTTGATCCCGTCGACATCGTCCGACGAGCGGAACCGTTTTTCCTGCACGCTGCCGGTCTTCATCGACTTAACCTTGGCCTGCACAAACGCGCCGCCCTTGCCGGGCTTGACGTGCTCGGTCTTGGTCACGATCCAGACCTGCCCGTCCTGAACAATCGCCTTCCCGGGCTTGAGGTCGTTGGCTTTCATCGTTGCTGGCTCCGCTGCGTGGGGGTTCAATCGAGCCCGGGATTATAGCCAAAACCCGCAGATAAAGCCCAGCGATCGCCATCGCCGTCAGGGCCATCGCATCGGGTAGAAACCGCCGCGTCACCACGCGGGGGCGGCCCCCCATTCGCCTGATGCATGGCCCCCGGGCGTGGCCCGGCGGTTGCGAACAGCCAGGTGCGATCGCCCTGCCATCGCCGGACTCCCCACCCGCTGGGCTGAAACCGGTGTGTGCTATCCTGTCGTCGCAGGGGTTTCTGATCGGAGGCACCTATGTCGGCATCCATTTCACAGGTTTCACATGCCCTGTTCGGGGTCGTGCTGGTCATGATGCTCGGGGTCGGGTTGCCAGGGTGCGGTCAGTCGTCTCCCTCGCAAGGCGAGGCCACGCCAGATGCCCCCGCGTCCCCGTCAGCGGAGCCCCAGGCGCCCGACCTGCAGCCGGGCGAGGATGTCGAGGAAGAGGGGCCGACCCTCGTCACCGCCGCAGCGACCTTGCAGCTCTCACGTATCGAGCCCTCGGATTCTGCAGGAGAACTTAGGCAGACCGAACAACCCAGTGCCGGGTCGATGTTGCCTATGGTCCTCACCGAGTGCCACCACCTCCAGTCCGACCTGACGATCCAGCGTCTGCTCGATACCGAGGCGGTCCGGCAGACCGGCTGGTACCAAGGGCAGGTGGACCAAACCACCGCAAATGGCGTGATGCTGGACCACGTACTCGAGGCCGTGCATGTTGAAGGCACCACGCTGGTCCGCGTGTCCGCGACGACGGAATCCGGCGAAGATGCGTTGGCCATCCTTCAGGCATGGATCGGGGTCTACCTGCAAGCGGTGGATTCGCGGGCCGAGTCGCGATGCTTCACGGACCGCGAGGCGTTCCAGCGGCAACTCGAAGCGATCGAGGCGGACATCCAGAACATAGAGGCACGGATACGCCGTCACCTGACCGACCAGCCAGCCGGGGAGACGGCCGATCGCATCGACGCCGCGACGCGGGAACTTCTGTTCCTCGATGCCAAGAAGCGTGAGATCGATGCGTTTTTGGTTGCCGCGGAGGCGGCCCACCGCGCACTGCTCGCGCGAAACGCGGAGCCGTACGAACCCTCTCCGGACGAAGTCCAAATGATCAGTCTGTCGCTGCCGATCCAGCAGATCGATGCGCAGATACGTCAGCTCCGGGTCTCGCGCGAGGTCTTGCTCGATGGCGGGCTGGACGAGATGGACCCGCAGGTCGAGGAGATCACTGTTCAGATCCAGGCCTTGGAGAGTGAGCGCCTGACCGAGTTCGACAACCAAGTCCGCGATCTGTACAACGCGAAGGTGGAGGCGGCGGCACAGTCCGCAGCAGTCTATCGGGAGCAGTCCGTCTTGTTCGCCCCACGGATCGAAGCACTCCGAGCCCGTCTGGAAGCCCTCGAGGCGGCGGCTGCGGAGTTCGAAACCATACAGCGTGAGCTCGACCAGTTTGAGTTGCGACGCGATGAAGCCCGGCAGCGCATCCAAGACCTGGACGTACTGATCCGCCGGTCGGGGGGCTACATCATGGAGGTGCACACGCCCCCCGCGATCGTGGAGCCGTGAGACCGGCGTCCGCAGGCCGCCGGCTAAGGGGTGTCGCGTTTCAGTTGTGGGGGTTGGCCTCCGCCTTCATCACCTCGCGCATGACCATCGTCGCGTAGGCGCCGCGGGTGAGTTCGAAGCTGGCCTTGATGTATGGGCCGTGCTCGTCGACGCCGGCGGCGACTTCGGGGTGCTTGAGCATGATGCGCATTGGTCGGCGGCCGCCCTCGACTTTGGCGAGCTGCGCTACGGTGATGCCGGTGCGCTCGAGCGCGGCGTGTTCCATTTCGCCGGGGGTGCCGGTGGCCTGGGTCATGTTGCCGCCCCAGTTGGGGCCGCTGGGCGAGACGTCGCCGCGCGGGACCCGGCCGTCGGCCCCGTTCTCCTGCTTCGCCGTCGCTTCATCGACCGCGAAGACCGAGCGGTTGCCGTGCTTCCACGCCAGGTCCCCCGGAAGTAGTTTGTCGAATGTCCCGGCTCGGACACGCGCATCAAGGACATCGTTGAACACCGCCGACTGCCATGCCGAGATGAGAAACGCGCACTGCGCCTTGTCGATACACCGCACCGCTTCTTCCGGGGGCTTGCCTTGACGTAGCGCGTCGAGCGCCTGGCGATCGTAGCGCAGTGTCTTGGGCCAGACGTCGAGCGCGGCTTGGTAGTCACCTGCGCGGTAGTGGGCCCGGCCTTCGACGATGTAGGGGGACTCGGTGGCGTAGTCCGAGCCGAGCATGGCGTCGAGGAACGCGGCGTATTCGTTTTGCAGCAGCAGCCGGCCGAGGACGTGCGAGTTCTGGCGGTAGCCGAAGCGTTGCTCGCCGACATAGTTGGGGACGCCGCGCTGTTCGAGCGCGTCGAGGATCGCTTTAGCGCGGACGACGTGGGTGGGTTCGACGTTTCGCAGGCGGAGAACGAACCGGTTGCCGCCGTGGTGGCCGCGGCGGAGCTTGTTGCCGTGGCGCTCGGCCCAGAGGACGTTGAGCTTCGTGTTCTCGCGCAGGCGTTCGAGCGACTCGGCGACGACGGCGTCGGGCACACCCGGCAGCCAGACGGAGATGTGCTGGCGGGTGACGGCATGCTTGTCCTTGAGCCCCGCGTAGCCGAGGTTGCGCCGCTGGGTCTTGAACGCTGCGGCGATCCGCCGAACGGCCTCGGTCGTCGTGAACCCCCGCTTCTCGATGTAGAGGTATAGGTGCTCGCCCTCGCCGGAGGGTTCGTACAGCGGCTGCTCCTCGACGAGGAAGTCGTCGGGCCGTTCTTTGAGCACGCCGCCGACCCCGGGCAGGTCGGGCGTGAGGTAGGCGAGAGTATCGGTGAGGGGCATGTGCGATGTTCGATGTGCGATGTTCGATCGGCATCGCGGGGGTGAATAGCCGCGACGCTACGCGTCGCTGGTCCGGCGTTGCGTAGCAACGCGGCTATTAGCGAGGCGTCAGATCAATCCTCAGGTGCGCCATTTTCTAGCATCTTCCGGAACGTGCCGTTGAGCTGCTGCGTGATCGGGCCGGGCTTGCCTTCGGTTTCGCCGTGGCCGATTTTGCGGCCGTCGATCTCGGTGACCGCAATGACCTCGGCGGCGGTGCCGGTGAGGAACATCTCGTCGGCGGTGTAGAGGTCGTGCTTGCTGAGGTCGAGTTCACGCACCGTGACGCCCGCGTCGTGTGCGAGGTCGATGACGAGGTTGCGTGTGATGCCTTCGAGGATGCCCGCGTGCAGCGGGGGGGTCACGAGCTCGGCCTGCTGACTGCCCATCGGTCTGCGGACGATGAAGATGTTGTCGCCCGTGCACTCGGCGACGAGGCCTTGGGTGTTGAGCATGACGGCTTCGAGGCAGCCGGCGTCGATGGCCTCGATCTTGGCGAGGATGTTGTTGAGGTAGTTGTTGCTCTTGATGCGCGGCGACAGCGCAGCCGGGTGGTTGCGGGTGACGCTGCTGGTGATGACCTTCATGCCCTGGTCGTAGAGTTCCTGGGGGTAGAGCTTGATGTCGCAGGTGATGATGAAGATGTTGGGCGTGGGGGAGAGGAAGGGGTTGAGCCCCATGGTGCCGACGCCGCGGGTGGCGCAGAGGCGGATGTATCCGTTGTCTCGGCCGTTGACGTTGAGCGTTTCGCGGACGGCGGATTCGAGCTGGTCGATCGTGTACGGGAGTGAAAGGCGGATGGCCTTGGCGGAGTCGAAAAAGCGTTGGAGGTGGGAGCGGAGTTTGAGGACTTTGCCGTGGTAGGCGCGGATGCCTTCGAAGACCCCGTCGCCGTAGAGCACGCCGTGGTCCATGACGGAGACAGCGGCGTGTTCGCCGGGCACGAGTTGGCCGTTGAGCCAGACCTGGCCCAATTCGGTGAGTGGGGTGGAATTTGACCCGGACGGCGCTGCGTGTGCGGAGGGGGGTGGGGTGGGGTTCAATGGCCTGCTCCTTCGTTCGGCCTGGATTATAGCCCGCGGGTCGGTCGGTCGACCGGTTGTTTCTCGCCCGTGACTGCGAGGGCGGTCGGCGGCATGGGCTGAAGCCACGCGATATGCCACACGCCGAGCGTGGTGCCGACGAAGTTGACTCATGCAATACTGAAACGAAGCACCGGCGCGTGAGCGGGAGAATAGTCCGCGGTCATGCGCCGGAGCTTCGTGCCTGGTGGTGGGTGTTGCTGGTTTACTCGACGGCGGCGACGACCTGCAGCGGGCCTTTCGAGACGACCACGCCGCCGGGCTTCTCGACGGTGATGGCGAAGACGACGGGCTGGTCGGCGCGGATCGCGGCGGTGACGGGGATGATGACCTCGCCGGTGTCGGTGACATCGAAGACCCCGCCGTCGACACGATCGGTTGTTTGGCCGGTGCGTGAGGCGTCGACGATCCAGAGCTGGTACTGCTCTTTGGTCGGGTCGTTGACGGGCAGCCCCGTGAGCTTCATGTAGCCGGCCTGCTGGTCGGGGTTGAAGATGACTTCGCCGGTCGCGTTGGCGAAGCGCGGGTCGCCGCCGTCGGCGTTGAAGCCCCAACTCGCGGTGACGGTTGCGGGTGCGTCGGCGAGCTCGGTGTACTGCTGCGCCGGTGTGGGGTCCGGGCTGGTGCTGGTTTCGGGGCCGGGGCTGAACATGACAAACGCGAGCCCGAGCAGCGCGGCGGCGGCGACGTACCAACCGATCGCCTGTGGGCTGAAGAGCGCGGGGCGCGGCGGCGGGGCGGCTGCCGTCCCGGCGAGTCTGAGGTCTGGGTTTGTGCTGCGTTGGAGCTGGTCCGAAGCATCGCGGAGCAGCCGGTCGCGCAGGGCGGCCGGGAGCGCGTGCCTGCCCGCCCGGTCAATGAGCGCGACCGTCGCGGACGCCGCCGCGGCCTCGAAGGCCTCCGCCTGCCGCGCGATTGCGGGGTCCTGCGCGACAAGAGCGTCGTAGTGTTGCTGTTCGCTGGGATCGAGCCCCTGTGTCGCTCGGGCAGCAAGCAGGTCTTCGATCTGTTCGGGCGTGAGTTGCGGGTGCTGGTTCATGCCGGCACCCCGCTTCCTTTGTGCACACCCAGTGCGGCGCGGACCTTGTTGAGCCCGCGACGGATATGTGTCTTGACCGTGCCCAACGGCAGGGACAGTTTCTCGGAGATCTGTGCGTGGGTCAGGCCTTCCATCAGCGACTGCCGGATGACTTCGGGTTGAGGCGGATCGAGCGCATCGATTGCGGCGAGGACCCGCTGCGATTCTTCGCTGAGTTCGGCAGGCTGGATCGGCTCGTCTCCGGGCTCGTGCATCGGTTCGAGCGGCTGGGTCTGTGGGCGTCGGCCCTGCTTGCGTACACGGTCGATGACGCGACGCCGGGCGATCATCGCGACAAAGGTCGACTCGCTCGCGATCGCGGGGTCGTACTTCGCCGCGCCTTTCCAAACCGCGATCAGGGCGTCTTGCACGGCGTCCTCGGCCTCGGCCTGGTCGTGGAAGGACCGCCGCGCGATCGACCACACGAGGCCGCCGTAGGTATCGAGCACCTCGGCGACCGCGGATTCGTCGCCCGACGCGACGCGTTCTAGCAGGCCTGTTGATTGTGACATGACACGGGCTCGTTCTCGGGATACCCCCCCGAGAGGCTCTATGCTCGGGCTTCTCATGGTGGGTGTCAAGCTGTGGGCGGTTAGCGTTTTCATCTTGCAAATCCGGACGCACGACCGGCGGGGGGGTATAACCGATTCGCACGCCCGGACAAAAAGCCACTCGGCCCCTTTCGGAGCCGAACGGCCGGTCATGGGTGGGTTACTCGCTGGGCAGGATCACCTTGTCGATGACATGGATGACGCCGTTGGTTGCGTCGATGTCGGCGCTGATGACACGGGCGTCGTTGATAAACACTTGACCATCACGCTGCTCGATCGTGATCTTCGATCCCTGCAGAGTTTCGGCGTGCTCGGCCGCGATCGCATCTACCGCGTACACCCGGCCGGCGACGACGTGGTACGTCAGCACCGCGATGAGCTGGTCCTTGTTCTCCGGCTTGAGCAGGTCGGCCACGACACTCTCAGGCAGTGCGGCGAACGCTTCGTCCGACGGTGCGAAGACGGTGAAGGGGCCTTCGCCCTGGAGTGCTTCGATCAGCCCGGCGGCTTCCAACGCTGCCGCGAGGGTTTCGAACGACCCGGCGGCGACGGCGGTCTCGATCAGGTCCTGCGTGCTAGGCACCATGACCTTGTCGATCACGTGGATCACGCCGTTGGTGCAGCCGATGTCGGTGGCGGTGACGTTGGCGTCGTCAACCATGACGCTGCCTTCGGCGGTGAGGTCGAGCTTCTGGCCGTTGAGCGTGACGAGTTTGTCGGCCGCCAAGACGTCTTCGGCTTCGAGTGCCCCGGGCACGACGTGATACAGCAGGACGGCCTGGAGCACGTGCTTGTTCTCGGGGTCGAGCAGGAACGTCACGGTTTCCTCGGGCAGGGCGGCGAACGCCTCATCGGTGGGGGCAAACACGGTCAGTGAAGTATCGCCCTGGAGCGCCTCTACAAGGTCTGCGGCTTCGAGCAGCGCCGCGAGGGTGTCGAACGACCCGGCGGCGACCGCGGTCTCGACGATGTCCATCTCGGCGGTCACGGCTTCGAGTGGCGTCGCGTCACGGTCACAGCTGCGGTGGCAGTCGCCGGCGACGGCGGGCGTCGCGAAGGCGAATCCGAGGGCGGGAAGAGCGGCGAGGAGGGTGTGGGTCAGGCGTGGCATGGTGTGTTTCCTTGGGGTTGGTGGTGTGGGTCAGTCGGTACAGTCAGTCAACGCGGCACGTCACGGGCCCTTGTGGCGTGCTCAAGACTGTTTTCGCCGGCAAACACCGACCGGATGCATCGACCTCTAAAAAATACGAAAAGTTTTTCGTGCGACCGTGGGGGCCTGCCTGTTCCCCAGGGCCGGCGAGCCCGGGTCCCCGCCGCGAAAGCCTGTGGTCTCCAGCGCATAGCAAGGCCCGCGACGCGTGTCGCGGGCCTTGGCGATATTCAGGTTGTCTTGGAGCCGGGCCGGGTTACCCGATCGCGAGCTTGGTGAAGCTCTTGATCTTGACGCCTTCGGGCAGGATGTCCTGGATCTGCTGCTTGTCGTCCTTCACGAACGGCTGGCGAAGGAGGACGATCGAGTCCATGTACTTACGCATCTTGCCGACGACCATCTTCTCGGCGATGTCTTCGGGCTTGCCGGATTCGATGGCCTCGGCCTTGGCGGCCTGCTTTTCCTTCTCGATGATGTCGGCGGGGACGTCTTCTTCGTTGACGCCCATCGGCTCGGGGACGATCGCCGAGATGTGCATGCACAGGTCTTTGCAGAGCTGCTCGTCGGCTTGGCCTTCGAGGTCGATCAGGACACCGACCTTGCCGGTGAAGTGGACGTAGCTGCCGACGGTGTGGCCTGCGCCGCCGTACACCGTGCCGGAGCCGAACTGGATGTTCTCGCCGGTGGTCAGGCGGACTTCTTTGAGGGTGTCTTCGATGGTGTCGTTCGCGGCCACGTCGCCGGGCTCTTGGTCGAGGGCGAGGTCGGCGACCTTCTGGGTCATCGCGACGAAGGCGTCGTTCTTGGCGGTGAAGTCGGTCTCGGTGTTGACGCGGACGATAGCGCCCTTGGACTTATCGTCAGCGACGGCGATAGCGATCCGGCCTTCGCCGGACTCACGGTCGGCGCGGCCGTCCATCTTGGCACCGAATTCGGCGCGGACGATTTCGGCGGCCTTGTCGAGGTCGCCTTCGGCTTTTTCGAGGGCCTTCTTGCAGTCGGCCATGCCCAGGCCGGTGGCCTTACGCAGTTGCATCACGTCTTTGGCGGTGAATGACATCGTGGGGTTCTCCTGACGCCGGGGTCGGCGGTCTTCTTGGGGTCGGTGGGGTTTGGGAAGCAGCCACAGGGCACGCAACGACGGCGGGTGTAGAGCCGGGCGTGCGGTCACACTTGCGTTTCGTGCCCGGTGTGCGTAGCGGTTACATCGGCGGGCGGTTTACTCGGCCGGCGCGGCGGCGGGCTCAGAGGCCGGGGCATCTTCGCCGGCGGGGGGCTGAGCCGGGGCGTCGGCGGAGAACTGGGCTCGGCTGCTGCGCTTGCGGGGCTTGGCCTCGGCTTCGCCGCTGCCGTCCTTGCCGTCGCCGGTTTTCTCGCGGCGCTGGGTCTTGCCTTCGTTCACCGCAGCCATGAGCGAGCGGATCACGACTTCGATCGAGCGCATCGCGTCGTCGTTGCCGGGGATCGGGATGTCGGCGAAGTTGGGGTCGGAGTCGGTGTCGATCAGGCAGACGGTGGGGATGCCGAGCTTGCGTGCCTCGCGGACGGCGTTGTGCTCCTGGGCAACGTCGACGATGACGATCGCGCCGGGGAGTTTGTGCATCTCACGGATGCCGCCGAGGTTGCGGGAGATCTTGGACTTCTCGCGGTTGAGCTGTGACTCCATCTTCTTGGAGTAGTTTTCGATCTCGCCGGACTCTTCGATGCGTTCGAGTTCTTCGAGCCGCTTGAGGCGCTGGCGGATGGTCATGTAGTTGGTGAGTGTGCCGCCGAGCCAGCGTTCGGTGACGTAGGGCATCCCGGCTTCGCCGGCGTACTGCTCGATGATGCCGCGGGCCTGGCGCTTGGTGCCGACAAAGAGCACGTCTTTGCCGTCGGCGACGACCTTGGTCAGGAACTTGCGGGCGAGCAGGAGGCCCTTGATGGTTTCCTTGACGTCGATGATGTGGATCTTGTTGCGCTTGCCGAAGATGTAGGGGGCCATCTTCGGGTTCCAGTGGGTGGACCGGTGGCCGAAGTGGATGCCGGCGTCAACGAGTTCTTTGGCGAGGGACATGGGTTGCTCCGTGCGGGGCTTGCAAACGAGCCGCGCTTATCCGGTCAAAAAAATCCCATGGCCGGTGTGGCCTGAAAGCGGGGGGACCGGGTCCGCCGCATGGGCCGCCGCGTCGTTACGGCGAAAGGATGAATAAGGGCCGGCGATCGACTCGCCGCCGGCGATACTGAACGGCTTGTAGATCTTTGTGTTGTCTCACACTGCCGGGGCAGGGTGGGGCACAAAGCCACCGATGCGGCGACCCGGGTCGGGCGATCCGCGATCCAACAGTGTAGCACGGGGAAGGGCGGTCCCGCAAGCCCCGGGCGGGGTCATGGGGAGGGCGGCTCGCGGGCGGAATCGATGTGTTTCCCGGGCTACTGGGAGGGGGGGGTGGGTGTGGGGGTCGCGTCGGGGTCGGCGGCACTGCCCAGGGTCGGGGGCTCGACCCCGTGTGCGCCGTGTTCCTCGCCGGGCGCGGGAGCCTCGATGGGGGAGGCGGCGGTTTTTTCATCGGCGCGGAGCTTGCAGCTCGTGCGGTAGCCGACGGCCATGATGAGGGCGACGAGTGCGATGAAGAGCCCCATGGCCAGTTTCCATGGCAGCCGGAGCGCGGTGGTGGTGACGCCGAGGGCGGCGAAGACGAAGGCGATGGAGTACATCGCGAAGACGGCCTGCTTCACGCTTAGCCCGCTGCGGCGGAACATATGGTGGATGTGCATCGCGTCGGGGGCGAAGATCGGCTTGCCCTGGAGCTTGCGGCGGACGATCGAGAGGGCGGTGTCCGTGATGGGCAGGGCGAAGCAGACGATGCCGGCGGAGAACATCATGGGTGCCCAGCCACGGCAATCGCCAAACATCAGGATGGCGGTGACGGTGAGGTAGCCCAGCAGGAGCGAGCCGGTGTCGCCCATGAAGATGGAGGCGGGGTTGAAGTTGTAGGGGAGGAATCCGAGGACACCGCCCAGCATGGCGAGGCAGATGACGAGTGGGATGACGCCGCGGGGCATGGCGTCGATGTAGCCGGAGGTCGTGATGAACAGGACGGCGATGGCCGCGAGGCCGATGGCCGCGATGCCGGTGACACCGGAGGCGAGCCCGTCGAGGCCGTCGATGAGGTTGAGCGCATTGCACCCGCCGATGATGAGCCCGGCGATGGCGGCGGTGCCTAGCCAGTACGCCGCGGACGGGGGGAGGATGTCGGCCATGCCGATCAGCTTGAACGACTCGATGGTCAGGTTCATGCCGACGTCTTCCATCGCGATGGCGGCGGCGGCGAAGAGCTGGCCCCCGACTTTGACGCGGGCGCTGATGCCGTAGATGTCATCGAAGAGGCCGGTGAGGAGGATCGCCACAGCCCCGAGCACGATGCTGAGCGGGAAGCCCTGGCGTGGGAATTCCGGGACGCCTTCGGGCAATTCGAGGGCCGCGCCGAAGATGTCGGGCGCGAGCATCCAAATGAAGTAGCCCACCCCCGCCAGCCAACCGAGGAAGATGGCCAGCCCGCCGAGGTAGGCGACGGGTTTGGCGTGGGCTTTGCGCTTGGCGTCGGGCCAGTCGACGATGCCGCCGGCCAAGGCGAGGCGGCGCATCACGGGCGTCATGATGAGTGAGACCAGGAAGGCGATCCCCAGCACCGCGAGTATCGGCAGCAGCGCGTGGTACGCCGACGCGGCGCCGAGGGTCGGCAGCGTCGGCAACAAGCCCGGCAGGCCCGCGCCATCCAAGATCCAAACGCTCGGCGTCAAAACAACAAACTCCTTGGCGCTCTGGCCGCCGATTCTCCGCCCCCGCCACGCAGCGCGGGCCGATACCCCGGGGGTGGTTAGGCCATGTCCTCGTCGAATTCATCGAGGTCATCGAGTTCGTCGCGGTCTTGCAACGCCTCGACGATGACGGTGTCTTCGCTGTCGGGCGAGGGGCGTTCCGGCGACGGCGTGGCGCCGTTGCTGGGGGCCGGACCCGATGTCACGCCGGCCATAGGCCGAGTGCTCTTGGCAGCGCTGCCATTGGATTTGCCGTGGTAGCGGTGGAACTCGCGGAAGTTCTGGCGGAGGTAGCCGCCGGCCGCCGCGAGGACATCGTTGAGCAGGACGCCGAGGATGTCGGCCCGCTGGCCGTCGAGCTGGCCGACCATCCGCTGGAGCATGCCGCGGGTGTCGGTGCGTGCCCGGGCGACGAGGACCATCGCATCGACGTGCTTGCACAGCAGCTGAGCTTCGGAGGTCAGCAGCGCCGGCGGGGAGTCGATGAGGATGATGTCGAAGCTGGATTCGAGCCGGGCCAGCAGGTCGCGGAAGGCCGGGGTCTCCAGCAACTCGGGGGCAGCGCCGACGGTGTCGCCCGCAGGCAGCAGAGACAGCGAGAGCCCTTCCACCGTGTGGATGCACTGGGCCGGGTCGCTCTGTTCGCCGCGTAGCAGCTCGATCAGGCCCGGGCTTTCGGGGGCGCCGACCAGATCGCTCTGGTGTGGCCGGCGGAAGTTGGTGTCGATGACGAGCACACGTCGGCCCGACATCGCCATACTCGCGCCCAGGTTCTGGGTGATGCTCGATGTGCCGGCACCGGGCTTGGCGGCGGCGACCGCGAGGGTCTTGTAGCCCCGGCGGTCCATCTTGGAGAGGACAGCCGTCCGCACCTGTCGGTACGACTCGGCCAGCAGGCCGGTGGGCTGGCGTTCGACGACACGTTCGGCGGGGACTTTGCCCGAGGGGTCTTCGCCGGCGTTGGGGATGATGCCCAGGAGGGTCGTGTCGTTGAGTGCTTTGATGTCTGCCGCGGCGCGGACACGCTGGTCGAGCAGTTCGCGGAGGAACACGAGGCCCGTCACCAGGCCGGTGAACAGCAGCGTGACGCCGGGGATCATCACCGCCCAGTGGGGCGGGAAGGACTTCTTCGCCGTCGTTGCGGGGCTCGCCATCTCGACGGTGATGCCGCCGGCCCGGCGGATCAGGACGTCGAGCTCACGCAGCTTGGCCTGCGCGTCGTCGCGCTGCTTCTCGAGGGACTCGAGGTTACGCAGCAGCGTCTCGTAGTCGGCCTGGGCGCGTTGGATGTCTTCGATCTTCGCACGAAGCTCCGCGATCCGGGGCTCGAACGTGTTGATCTGTTCCTGATACACGGCGACGGCCTGAGCACCCATCTCGAGCTTGGCTTTGAACAGCGAGCGGGCCTGGTTGTCGAAGGCGTTTTCACGCTCGAGTTCGACGTGGCGGATTCGGCTGTCGATGCTCTCGACCATCGGGTGTGACTCGAGCTTGCCGCCGTCGAGTTGCGTCTGGCGTTCGACACGCAGCTGGCGGAGTTCGGCGTCGATCTGCTGGATCGCGATGGACGTTTCGATGATCTGGACTTCGTCGTCGGAAGGGGTGTAGTCGCCGTCCTCCAGACGTTGGGCAAGCTGCTGGTAGCTGGCGGTCGCTGCGGAGAGCAGCTCGATGACCTCGGACTTCTTGGCGTTGAGGAACATGAGTTCCTGCGTCGGGGCGTCGTTGCGCTGATCCATCGCGGCCTGCGGGTGGTTGCGCAGGTGGCCGTTGATGCGGGCTTCGACCAGCTCGATCTGTGCGACGACGTCTTCGAACTGACGCTGGAACGCGACGCGGTCCTGGTTGTAGCGCGACTCGGCCCGGTTCTCGACCTGCAGGAGGTACACGCGGGCGAGTTCGCTGACGATGGTCTGAGCGTCGGTCCCATTGGCGGTTGTTGCCGAGACACGGATCAGGGTGGTGTCACGGATATGGCTGGCGCGGACGGTCTCTTCTTCGAGGTCGGTCCGGGCGGCCTCGAGGTCGGCGTTGAACTGTTTGAACCAGTCGGTCTGCTCACGGATCGGCTTCTGCTTGAGCAGGTCGTCGAGGATCTCCTGCGAGCGGATCGCGTTGACCTCGGTCAGGATCTTGGGCTCGAGGTCGCGCATGTTGCTGAGCTGGTTGACGCCAGCCTCGTTGGCGTTGGTCATCCCGGAGTTGACGCTCAGCGTTGCGTGGCTGGTGAACTGCGCCATGCTGCGGTCGAGCATGAACCACGAGCCCGCGCCCATGATGGCGCCGACCACCAGCGCCGCGATCAGCAGCACGATGTGCGTGCGGATCACGCGGACGGGGTCGATCTGGCGGAACCGGCCTGTCGCGGCGCCGGGCGCCATGCCTGAGGTTGCGCCCAGCGGCGGGATGTTAGAGAGTGGGTTGTTCGCGCTCATCGTGTCTATTCCTTCAATCCCCTGCGGGTATCATCGGTCGTTTAGGGGGCCTGCGCCGGGGGTGCAGGCCGATGGTTTGGGTCGTGGTTATCGGCGATCGATCTCGTCGAGGTACTGCTGGATCTTGGCCCGTTCGGCGGGGTCGTTGCTGGCACGACGGCCATCGTCAAGATACCGCTCGGCCTGGAGGTCGTTGTTCTCGCCGCCCAGCGACATAAAGAGCAGCCCAAGGTGCATGTTATTGACACCCATCGACTGGGTCTCGATGCTCTGGCGAAGGACGTTTCGGGCCTCGTCGATCTCGCCTGCACGGAACAACGCCCAGCCCAGCGTGTCCAGGATCTGGGCCCGGTACAGATCGGGGTCGTCCGATTTGAGATTGTCAGCGGCACGCCGTGCGTAGACGACGGCCTGTCGGCCGTACTCTTCGCCCTCGAGCTGGTCGGACAGCAGGTAGGCCAGGTTGTTGAGCAGCTCCATGTTGTCCGCGTTGGCGGGGTTTTCGAGCAGGCGCTCGTAGATCCGCTTGCTCTGGAGCAGGTTGGCCGGGTCGTCGTTGAGCTCTTGGTAGGCCAGGGCGAGCGCCATCATCGACTGCCGATCAAACTCGGCGTTGCCCGTCGGGTTGCCGTCGTAGCGGCTGAGGCGTTCGATCAGGGCTTCCCAGTCTTTGCTGGCGCGTTCGATCTGCACCAGTCTGTACTCGATCTCGGTGGGCAGGTCATCGCCCAGCACGTCTTCAACGATCTCGGGTGTCTCGCTGCGCAGTGCAGAGATCGAGAGCTGTTGCGTGATTTCGGCCAGTTCCTCGACCGATTCGGCGCGGCCCAGCACACTGCGGAAGAGGTTGCGGGCTTCGTCGGTCTGGTTGGTGTTGGCCAAGGCACGGGCCTGTATCGCGCGGAGGACCAGGGAGTCACGGAGGTGTGTGGCGTAGTCCGGATTTTCGAGCAGCGTGATCACGTCGGCGGGGCGTCGGTCGTCCAGCAATGCGGTGACCTGCTGGCCGAGGTCCTGGGTCGCGCCGGTGATCGCGAACGCCCTTTCGAAGTACACCGCCGACTGGCGGAACTGCCCGGCTTCGCGCGCGGCTTCACCCCCGCCACGCAGGGCGCTGGCGTTTTCGGGTTGCGCCTCGATCACGGGCGTAATCACCGCCAGGGCGGAGCCCGCCAGGCCGGCCCGGCGGGTGTCGTTCGTGCTCAGCGTGCGGGCCTGCTGGAGATAGACGCCGAAGAGCGCGAGGCGGGCGGGCGTATGGTCGGGCTTCTCGTCGAGCACCTGTTCCAGATCGGTGATGGCCTCATCGGTCTTGCCCAGCACGTTACGGATCCTGGCGATCTGCACGCGGATGTCGTAGAGCGAGGCGTTGCGCTCGACCAGCCCGCTATAGATGGCCAAGGCCTCCTCGAAGCGGCTTTGGCCGCGTTCGGTTTCCCCGGCCGACAGGTCCGCCTCTCCCAGGATGGTGAGGAGCTGGGCCTGCATGTTCAGGAGGACCGGCGCGTTGCTGTAGGTCTGCTGGGCGTTGACCACGATGGCGAGTGCTGTCTCGGTGTTACCTCGGAAACGCTCGGCCTGTGCCCGGAGGAACTCCTTCTCCGCCGACGCAGGGACGCTGTCGAGGATCGACAGGGCGCGGTCAGACTCGGCCATCGAGATGTAGACCTTGGCGACCTGCATCTTCAGGGACGCGTCCTCGGGGAAAGCACGGATCAGGTCCTGATACACCGCGGCCGCCTCTTCCATCCGACTCATCCGGACCAGGGTCTCTGCCCAGAAGCGAGAGGACTGACGGGTGGCGGGGTCTTCGATCGCGACGGCCTGCTGGATCACCGCTTCGGCCTCTTCTTGCTCATCGCCCCGGAGCAGATACTCGGCCAGGGAGAGGTAGTCGAGCTCTTTCACGGCGTCGCCCCGCCCTTCGACGTAGGCCTGTAGCTGCGAAATGCTCTGCTCGGGCTGGTTGTTGATCGAGTAGATCTCGGCACGACTAACGGCCGACTGACGGGTCTCGCCTTCGTAGCTGACGATCGCGTCGATCTCAGCCAGCGCGTCGTCGATGCGGTCGTCCTGGGCATACATGAGGGCGAGCATCCGGCGGTTCGCGGAGTCTTGCGGGCGTGTCTCGCGTGTGGCTTCGAGTTGTGCGATCGCGGTGGGGCGATTGCCGCTCTGGGCTTCGAGGGCGATGTACTCGCTCATGAGCCGCGAGTTGTTGGGGTTGCGTCGCAGGACTTCACGGTAGAGGTCGAGCGCCGCGTCGGTCTCGCCGGTCTGGCGCAGGGTCCGCGCCAGGAGGATGGCGGCTTCCACATTGGTGCGTTGGATCCGGTAGGCACGGTCGAATGCGTCGCGTGCCCGGGCGATATCGTTTTGCAGGAGATACACCTGCCCCAGCGCGATCCAGCCCGGTGCGAAGGTGTCGTTCTCTTCGAGAGCATCGGTGTAGGCACGGACCACCTCACGCAGGTTCGGGGTCTGGCCTCCCTCGGCCTCATCCAGCATCCGGCCCGTCTGGACCTTGGCACGCATGAACGCGCCGTTGCTTGCCGCGATCGCGGGACGTTCCGACGGGTCGAGCGCCAGGATCTCTGTAATGAAACGGTCGGCCTGTGCCCAGTCCTTGTCGGCGATCGCCAACTCGTACTGCCATGTCAGCACGAGTTTGTCGTCGGGCGCCATCTCGACCAGCGTCGCGAGGACCTCACGCATCTTCTCGTCCTGGCCGGTCCGTTGGTAGTTGCGGAACAGCGCCTTGTTGATGTCGAGCTGCGGGGTGCCCCGCTCGGTTTCGAAGGCCTGCCAGTCTTCGATCGTCATTTGCCCTTCGGTCTCGATCACACGTCGGACCAGTGCCGAGTTTTCGTCGCTCAGGCCTAGCGCGATCAGTTTGTCGAGTTCCACCTGCTGCTGCTCTGGGTCTGTGACCTGAGAGAACAGCAGGCTGAGTGCTGTGCTGTCGTTGGGTTCGGTGTTCAGCCGTTCGCGGACCAGCGCTAAGGCCTCTTCCGCCCGGCCGTCCTGGGCGAGGTAGTTGGCGTAGGTGCCGGTGAATTGCGGGTTGGCTTCGAGGTCGATGGAGGCGACGACCTGGGCCGCGGCGTCGAAGCGTCCTGCGGCGGCCAGGATCTCGGCCTTGAGCAGTCGGGCCTGGACGTTGTTGGGGTTGTACTCGAGGAACAGGTTGATGTGTTCGTTGGCGCGTTCCAGGTATTCGCCGCCCAGCCCGATGTAGATCCTGACGAGGCGGAAGCGCTCGTTGACCGCGCCGGGTTGCATGCCGGGCGCGAGCAGCCGTTCGTAGTATTCGATCGCCTTGCCCGTGTTGCCGTTGCGGTCGTGAGCTTTGGCCAGCAGCATCAGGACATCGAGATTGGTGTTCTGGGCGAAACGGTTGGCGGCTTCGAGGTGCTGGATCGCGAGGTGCGGGATGCCCTGCACATAGGCGGCCCGGCCCCGGAGGTAGTCGATTCTGGATTCGTGCTGGCGGCTGTCCCCGCCTTCGGACGCGGCGTAACGCACCAGGGCTTCTTCGGCCTTGGCAAGCAGGGCGTCACGCTGCTCGACGTCGGGGTTCACGTCGGCGGCCATCGTGGTGTAGGTCTCTGCAACCAGGTAGAGCATCGACAGGTCGGCTTGCAGATCGAGCAGGTAGTCCTGCGCTCCGAGTGGCCGTTCGATGGCGAGCCCGGCCTCGAGCGCATCGATCGCGCCCTGGTAGTCTCTCTGACCCAGCAGCGCGCTGCCCAGCGCGTGGTACTTCCTCATATGGTCGGGGGCGTCGTCGACCATGGCGTTTGCGATCGCCACAGCCAGGTCGGGGCCCCGGCTGTCTTCGGGGTCGTTCATGATCTGGGGGTGGGCGACGAGCCAGCTAATGACGCGTAAGAGTTCGCTGTCGTAAAGCTGCGCACGCGCGTCGGCGTTGTCGGAGAGCTGCCGGCCCAGGGCGAGCAGCTTGTCGGTGACGGCGGTGCGGACTTCCTCTGACAGGGGCAGGTTCAGCAGGAGGTCGAGGTGGTTCAGGGCGTTGTAGGGGTCTTCCGGGGCGGCCGCGAGGGCCTGGGCGGAGAAGTCCTGGCTCTGTGCTTCGAGTTGGGTGGTTGTGTCGGTCGTCGTACCGCCCTGGGCGGTACGGATTCGGCGGGCTTCATTGATGTGCCACACAGCGATATGGTGGAGCACGACCGGGTCGTTGGGCGTCTGGGCCAGGGCTGCATTGAGGTCGTCAAGCGAGACCGCGCGTTCTTCGGGCGGCATGTCGTTGCGCAGGAGGTAGACGCCCGCGATGCCGCGCCACCGCCGGGCCAGGATGTCGTTTTCATCCACAACGACCTGAGCTTCTGCGTTGGTGAAGATATTGGGGATCCACGGGAGGTTGTTCTCAACCACCAGCCCCATCCGGTGACGGGCCATGAGTTCTTCGTAGAACCGGGTTTTGTCTTCTTCGGTCGCCTGGATGGAGTCGTGTGCGAATTGGCGTGCGCCGTAGATCATGCTCAGTCGGTTCTGCGCTTCGGTCGTGCTATCGCAGACGTAGGCCGAGTTGGCGATGATGCTCTGGTAGAGGTATTCGGTGTTGCTCGGGTCCTTGCGGTGGGCGGCGTTGTACTTGCGGGCCGCACGGTCGAGCAGGGCGTTGGCCTCTTCGACGTTGCCTGCGGCCAAGGCGGCGAGGCCTTCTTCGAGGGCGTCTTCACCGATCGCGGCGTGCTGCTCGGCGCTCTTGAAGATGAATGTCTTAACCGCCCAGACACTGCCAACGCCCCCGAGAAGGACGGCGACGGCGAGGATGATGGCGAACTTGGTGTTGATGCGGGTGGCCATAGGAGCCGTTCTCTGTTTTGGGTCTAGGCGGCAAGCCGCCGGGGATCGTACGGGGCGTTTAGTCCTGGTTCGCTTCGTCTTGCGAAGCCGCGTCGGGGTCTTGGGGCGCGGGGGGCGGGGGGGCGGAACCGTCGGGATTGGGGTACCGGCCGGCGCGGACCTCGGTCCAGTCGGGGAGCATCGCCATCACCTGCGGCATGGCGTCGCGGAGGAAGTCCTGGGCGCGTGCCTCGAGCAGTTTCGGGTCGTTGATGCCGGGGAACCGGACCTCGACCTTGCAGTAGTAGGCGTAGCGGTCCCGCAGGTTGAAGCTGAAGCGGACCTTGTGGCTGCTGGCCATGCACTGGCCGTTGGCGATGAAGAAATAAGTCGCTGCGACGCGTGCGCCGTTTTCGGAATCCGCGGCGAAGACGATCATGTCGATCTCGTCTTGTGGGATACGGACGTCGTAGCCGTAGGCACTTCGTGCGATGAGGCCGTCCGACTCGGGGTCTTGGCGGTAGTGGTCGCCTTCGAGGCTGATCTGGTGCTGGCCCCGGTAGGCGACGGTGCCGCCTGCGACCACCCAGCACTTGTCCGGGACGTGCGGGACGGTATCGACGATGCCGGTGTAGTAGGCGATATGCAGCACGACGACTTCGCCGGGCTCATAGCCACGGACGATGCTCCTGCCGTCGGGTGCCAGCTCGATCTCGAGTTCTTCGACGGTCTGCCCGGTGGAGGTGTCGAGGAACCAACTGGTGAGGTACTCGGTTGCGCCGAGTTCTTCTTCGAGGTCGTGACTAAGCCGGGCGTCCTGGCTGATCCGCACCCAGTCGCCAAACGCTTGGGGGAACTGGGCGGCGAGGTTGTACTGGAGCGGGACGGGGGCCTTGACAAGCGAGATCTTCATCGCCTTGGTCATGGCGGCGTTGCCGACCGACGCGGTGAGCAGCACACCCAGGGCGAGCCCGAGCGCGGCGAACCAGCGGTACTCGCTGTTGGGCAGTCCCATGAGTTTACGGAGGAAGACCGCGATGGCGACGAGGACGACGAGCATCGCGCCGACGCCGACCAGGTTGAGCGACGCGGGCCAGGGGAAGTTGATCGCCTCGCTGACGATGCCGTCGGTGATGTGGTTGAGCAGCAGAAGGTAGGCGAGCCCGGCGGCGGCGATGGTGGCGACGCCGACCCATAGCCCACGGACGATAGCCCGCCAGTCGACCTCGAAGCGTTCGGGGTCGTGCTTGTGTGGGATCGGCTGCGGCACGGTCTCGTGGATGCCGCCGATGACCATTTTTTCGAGGCACCAGCCGGCGAACATCAGCAGCGCGGCGGCGGGGATCAGCATCAGCATGCCGACGAAGATGTGGAACTGCCCCTGGGCGTAGCTGGGGTCGATGAGGTAGAGCAGCGCCAGGACGGTGACCCGCAGGGTGTTGACGAAGATCGCGATCGGCGCGGCCAGCAGGACCAGCGCGACGCGCTGCCACCATCGGCGGGGGAAGAGGAAAGCGAGCGCGACGCCCAGCGCGAGGAAGGCCATGAGCATGCGGAGCCCGGAGCAGGCCTCGGCGACGTTGAGCGGGGTCTGCGTCGCGATGCCCTGGTAGGTGTAGTCGAGGTCGATGGTCGAGCCGCGGATCTCGGCGTACATGTCGGTCAGCGGCGAGAGCATGTTGATGAACACGACCGCGCCGCGGGCGGCGATGAACTGGAGCTTGCCGGCGACGACGGACCAGATCGCGTCCGAGACCTTGACGCCGAAGACGAGGAAGGCGACCGGGAACCAAAGGATGCGCATCGGCCTTGGCCCGAGCAGCAGCAGAAGCAGGCCGAAGATGGCGAGGATGATGCTGTAGCCCTGCGCCATGTCGTTGCGGATGGGGCTGATGCCCATGGCGTAGCCGAAGATGCCGGCGACGATGAGCGGGAGCCCCCAGAGGCAGACCCGGCGGGGCTGGGCGAGGATGCGTTCGCGGTTGATGTAGATGTAGTAGAGGGAGATGAAAGGGATGACGAGGATGTGCGACCAGTTGCCTTCGTTGAGGCCGATGATCGTCATCCGGCGGAAGAACTGCAGGTGGAGGAAGACGATCAGCAGGCCGAACACAACGACCCAGACGCGACCGGCTTTACCCAGGAGGGGGGTGTCTGTGCTGGCGGGTAGGTTGGGGACGGGGGTGCTGGTCATCGCCTCTTTCGCTTCACTCCGGTGGGGCGGGATGCCGGGCGCACCGCATGGCTATACGGGCGCGGACAAGCCGCCACGGGGAGTCATCCTTGACATCGAATCAGCCACGCACACCAACGGATGATCGAGTCCGCCGGCCGGGGGCACCCTCATGGCTGAGGGGTCGCCGGGCATCCCTCATGCCTCGGCGTTTGAATCCGCCGCGCCGGCGTTAGCCGGAGCGGCGCGGGATTGGTTTTGCTGGCCCTACCCGATCATAGGCGGGGCGTTTGTCTCGATTCCGGGGCTGTGGCCGTTTTGGCTCAGGCCCGGAAGGGGGTCGGGCTTAGCCGCCGGGGCCCGAGAAGACGTCGTCGTTGAAGTTGCGGTCGAGCACGAAGCCGAAGCCGTACGTGGCCCGCAGCCCGTTGCGGAAGACCGCGAGGGGGACGGCGACGCCGTTGGTGCCGATGTTGATGACGTCGTTGGCCTTGAGGTAGATGTCGGGCTCGGTGCCATCCGCGATCGCGCGGTAGTTGAGGCGGACGATGGCCTGTTCGTATGGCCCGATCTGCCGGATGATCTCGACGCGCTCGGGCCAGGCGATCTGGGACAGCCCGCCGGCCGAGGGGATCAGGCGCCGGAGGGTGAGTTCCTGCTCGCCGGGCACGGTGTAGGCGCCGGGGCGGTTGATCGCGCCTTCGATGTAGACGAAGCCGGCGTTGGGCGAGGGTACGGAGATGATGTCGCCGGGGCGGATGACGATGTTGTATCGCATGTCGCCGGCCTTGAGGCGGTCGTAGGGGATCTCGATGATGCGCTGGGTGACCAGGCCCGAGAGTGCGGCCAGGCGTGACTCGTCAGAATCCGCGTCGTCGCTGGGGGCCGCGACACGGACCCACTCGCCATCGACAAAGACCCACTGGGCACCCGAGCCCGAGTCGAGGCCGGCTTCGACGCCGGCGGGCGGTGCACCGCGGTCGGCGGCGTCGGGGCCTGCGCTATCGAGGCCTTCTTCGAGGCCTTCGAGCAGTTCGAGCGGGTCGACCGGCGCGGGGCGCTGGGGGGCGTCGGCGTCGTCGGCTTCGCGGTCGCCGGTGACGGCCGGGCTCAGCGCGGCCTGGCGGATCACGAAGATGCGCTTGGTGCGGCCGGGTATACCGTTGGCCAGCGTGATCGCTTCGATCAGGCGGAAGTCCGGCTTGGGGATCAGGTAGGTGCCGGCCCGGGTGCTGCCCTGGGCCGACTGCGCGAACACGCTGTAGGTGTTCTGCTGCGACTGCTGCACGATGACGCCGACCGTCGCGTCGCGCAGGATGCCGTCTTCTTCGAGCTTGTTACGGATATCTTCTTCGAGTTGGCTGGGGCTGCGGCCCGACGCCATGACCGAGCCGACGACCGCGAGGCGGATTTCGCCGGTCTCGCTGACGCGGAGGGTCTGGATGTCGTCGACGCCGGGGATGCGGAGCTCGTAGATCGTGGCGGTGATGATGTCGCCAGGGCCCAGCACATACTCACGCACGTCGGGCATGAGGTCTTCCTTCATGACCTGCGAGGTGGGCAGGTCGAAGGCCGAGCCCGACTCGATCACGCTGAGGCGGTCGAGGATGGGCTGGACGCGGGCGGTGGCTTCAAAGGCACCCTGTGCGGAGGGGTCCATGAAGGAGTCCATCTCACAGCCGGCACCGGCCATCACACCGGCGGCACTGAGGATGCCGACAGCGGCGAGTTTCAGGGTTTTTCGGATCGTCAAGAATCGCTGCACGTGCTGGCTCCCTGCATCAGGTAAGGGCTTGGTTATCCGGCCGCTATCGGGCCGGGTTCAGGACAGTTCGTTGAGAACCACTATCTTAGTGTCTGGCCCACTTTAACGCACCCTTTACTACGCAAAGAAATTGAGCGACACCCTCTATCCATAGACGCGCCACGGGCCTGTGCCACTCGGCGGTCGCCTCAAAACACGGCCGGGCGGCGGGACACCCCGCACAACCCGCCCCCCTGACATCGACCGTGCCCCTTGCCTAGCTTAGCGCCGACGCCGGGATTGTCGCAACGCCTCTCTTCTGCGGCCCACGCCGTAACCCGAAGGGCTGCCCCGGATGTCCGATAACACCGGGTTTCCGCCCGTTTGAGACACTATCATGCAGCGTCTACACCGATTCTCACTCAACCGCCAAGGAAGCTATGACTAAACACGTCGCGATCGTCGGAGATGGGTCCATGGCCTGCGTCCTCGGGCTCCTGCTCGAGTCCAAGGGCATCGGGGTCACGGTCTGGGGCAACAACCCCGACCACGTCGCCGACATCATCCAGACCCGCGAGAACAAGCGCTACCTCCCGGGCTACCGCCTGCCCGACCCGATCCGCTTCACGGCCAAAGGGGCGACCTGCTTCGAGGGCTGTGACATGATCCTCAACGCTACCCCGACCCAGTTCATCCGCGACGTCTGGGGTCGGCTCGCGCCCTTCGTCCCACGCGGTGTCGGCGTCGCTTCGGTCTCCAAAGGCGTGGAGAAGGAGACGCTGCTTCGGCCGACCCAGATCATCGCGGATGTCCTGCAAAAAGCGCACGACGACCCCGACCGGCCCGCCAGGCCGCTGGCGTCGATCTCGGGCCCGACCGTCGCGCATGAGCTGGCCAAGTGCCTGCCCGCCACGGTCAGTGCGGCGTCGGACGACGCGGATTTCGCCAAGGCGATTCAGGAGGCCTTCACCACCCACTGGTTCCGGGTCTACACCAACAGCGACCTGCTCGGCGTCGAGCTGGCCGGGGCGACCAAGAACTGCATCGCGCTCGCGGCGGGCATCCTCGACGGGCTGCAGGCCGGCAACAACGCTAAGAGTGCGCTGCTCTCGCGCGGGCTCGCCGAGATCACCCGGCTGGGACTCGCGATGGGCGCTTCGAGCGAGACCTTCTTCGGGCTCACCGGCGTCGGCGACCTGGCGACGACGTGCTTCTCGCCCACCGGACGCAACCGCACCTGCGGCGAGATGCTCGGCCGGGGCAAGAAGCTCGACGACGTCCTCGCCGAGATCCCCGGCATCGTGGAGGGCGTCCCGACCGCCCGCGCGGTCGTCGCGCTGGCCAAGAAGTACCGCGTCGAGATGCCGATCTGCGAGCAGGTCAACCAGGTGTTGTTTGAAGGGCTCGACCCGCTGGAGGCGATCAGCCGACTGATGTCACGCGACCCCAAAGCCGAACGCGTGGGGTAACGCGGCGATCGGGGCGTCCGTCTCGTCTGTGGCTGGCATCGGCGTATGGGCATCACAAAGGAAGATGCGGATGACTCGTTTGACCCCCGTGTGTCTCGTGCTGCTCGCGTCGCTCGCCGCCGCGCGCGGGGTGTCGGCCCAGGACGGCCTGTCCCCCGAGGAAGTCGCGGCCGACCAGGCCCTGGGCATCTTCTTCGACGGGATGGCGAAAAACGCCGCAGCGACCCCGCGCGATGATGAAGACGATGCGCGGGTCGACCGCTTGCTGCTGCGGTGCGCCCGGGTGTCGGGCGGGATGCCGGAGGCCCAGTCCGCGTGCTATGTCCGGCTGATCGATCGGGCGGGCCAGCGTCGGGGGGGTGAGCGGGAGGCGCTGGGCTACCTGCTCGGGCTGGCCAAGGCGCAGCCGAGGCATCGGCTGTGCTCGCTGGAGCAGCGCATCGCGTTCTACCGCGCGGCCTACGAGTCCGTACCACGCTCGCAGCGTGAGCCACTCGTCGAGCCTTTTATCGATTTACTCATCGAGCAAGCCCGGGCGCACGAGCGCGTGTGGGCGATCAGCGAAGCACTCGCCGCGCAGCGCGAGGCCCTGACGGTTGCCCGGGCAGGGCGTTCGCCTTACCGCGAGGTCTTGGAGGACTACGGCCGATCCCTCGCAGACCTGACGCGGGCGTCGCACCGCCTCGAACAGCTGCGCCGACGGGCCGAGAGTGACCCCGAAGCTGCGCACGCGCTTGCGGTCCGGCTGGCAGCCGAACGCAGCGACTTCGACGGCGCGACCCAGGCGGCCGACGCTTCGGGTGACCCCGAGCTGGTGTCGCTGCTCCTGCTTGCGGCCCAGCCCGTCCAGGACATCGAGCCGATGCAGGTGCTCGCGGTCGCGGAGATGTTCCATGCGTTTGCCGACGACCCGGCCTTGGAGCTCGACATGGGCAAGCGCCACGCGCTGCAGGAGGCGCAGTTCTATTACCAGCACTTCCTCTTCGCCTACACCCAACGCGACGTCACACGCTTGGCCGCGGCAGAGTCGGCTGCGCAGCTCAACGCCCGCATCGATGCGCTGCGCCCCGAGCCGCTTCGCCGTCCCGCCGGGCGCTGGCGCTCGCTGGTACAGGGCATCGCCGAGCCCCGGACCGGCCAGGGCGGCAACCTCGTCCAAGGCCAGCACCTCCGCGTGCGCAACAACACCGTCTACGCCCACCGCTCCGCGTTCACCATCCCCGTCGAGCTCGACGACCGCTACGACTTCCGCATGGCGATCACCCTGACCCACGCCAACGACCGGCGGGGGCTGACGATCTACTTCCCCATCGGCGAGCGCGGCGGCGGGCGGCTGGTCCTCGGTCACGGCGGGCAGGGCGGTCAGGCTGGCAGCCGATTCGCGGGGCTGGGCCCGATCCAGGCGCTCGAACGCTTCCGCTTCCCCGAAGACCGCGCCGTCGGCATGACACTCGGGGTCCACCCCGACGACCGGGGTAACGTCCACCTCACCCTCGCGCTCGACGGCACAGATGTCTTCGAGTGGACCGGCCCGATCAGCCAGCTACGCGTCGGCAACCGACAACGCCCGCCCCGCCACCACGGCAACATTTTCCGCGTTGATGTCGGGACGACCTACGAGTTTTCGCAGATCGAGATTCGACGCGCGGCGGAGGACTAGGATCATCTATGTACCGATCACTCTGCCTCATCGCTGTACTCCTGCTTGGCCCCGCATGTACCGCGCCGTTCGATGGCCCATCGGGTGTCTGCGAGGCCCGTCGATTCGAGGCGATCGCCGACACAATGTGGGAGACATACCGCACAAGCGATCGGGCTTTCGTGCTTGGTGCGATGCTTGAAGACGGCGTGATCCATGCCCACCCTTCAGCGCCTCCCGCAAACATCCGGCTTGTTGTCGGCAGCGGTCAACCCCCTGAGATTACTCGCGACGAGATGCCCGTCCACGTCGCACTCCACTGGGACGAAGACACCCCCATGCCCGACGCCGGTTACCCGGTCTTTATCTCAATGCACGGCGGCGGGGCGTTCACCGCAGGCGAGAACAACGAGCAGTGGGAGATCCAGCAGCAGCGCTACCCGGCCGTGCGCGGGCTCTACATCTGCCCCCGCTCGGCACGCGATACGTGGGACCACTGGCACGAGGCGCACATGTTCGGCCTCATCGATCGGCTGGTCCGTGCGGTCCTCCTGCGCGACGACATCGACCCCGACCGCATCTACCTCACCGGCTACTGCTCGGGGGGCAACGGCGTCTACCAGCTCGGGCCGATCCTGGCCGACCGCTGGGCGGCGGTGTCGGCGACGAAGGCGATCCACGAAGGCGCGCCGCTTGCCAACCTGCGCAACTGCCCGATCGACATCCAGTGGGGCGAGGCCGACCCCGACACGATCGACCGGCCGGGCCTGAACCGCATCGCCGTCGACGAGCTGTACGCGCTGCACAACGCCGACCGCGGCGGCTACACCTTCCGCGAGATCGAGCACTGGCGGCAGGGCCGGTTCGTCAACGACAAGTCCACCGTCGGCTGGCTCGCTCGCTTCACCCGCGACCCCTACCCGCAGCGCGTTGTGTGGGAGCAGAACGGCGACGTCCGTGAATCCAGCAACCCGATCCGGCACCAGTTCTACTATCTCGCCATCGACGCGGACGAAACTTTCGATGGCACTGGGCCCGACCGCATCATTTCCGAACTCGACCGCGACGCCAATACCGTCACACTCGACGTCACGGGCTACGACACCGTCTACCTCCGGCTCAACGACGCGATGCTCGACCTCGACCAGAAAATCACCGTGGTCTGCAATGGCAGGGTTGTCTTCCACGGCCAAGTCGAGCGGAGCGTCGCGACACTGGAAAAGACCCTGGCCGAGCGCGGGGACCGGCGGTACATGTTCCCCGTGGAGCTTGCGATTGATGTGGTCGAAGCCGGGGCGTCGGGGCGGTAGGATAGACGGACACCGCAAGGAACCCATCCCATGCCGACCCCGCGTCTCGTATTGATCCCGTTGATGGCCGCCGGTCTTTTTTATGCCGCGCCGATCGCCGCGCAAGACGAGACGACGCCCGAGGACCAGGGGGTAGTCGATGCGTTTTTCCGCGACAAGATCACCGCCGTCCGCCGGACGCGTGGCACGGAGGACGACGCACTGCTGATCGCGGAGATGGTCGAGAAAGCCCGGGAAGTGCCCGACTCGCCGGGGGTGCAGCGGCGGATCTACGAGACAGCGATCGAGTTGGGTATGTCGACGGGGGCGTATCTGCCCGCGATCGGCGCGGCGGTTCAGCTTCAAAAGGATTTTCCGGACGCGGTGATGGCGACCGACGAGGCGTTGCTGGGCTACTACGCCGAGGCGTACCGCGAGACCCTCCGGGCCGAGCGCGCCGAGATCGCCGAGCCATACCTGGCGTTGATGGTGCGGCAGGCCGAGGAGGCCGAGGCGGCGGGCAACGCGGAGTCGGCGCAGCGGTTGTACCGCGAGGCGCTCTCGATCGCGCGGTCGGTGCGGTCGCCTTTGGAGGATTCGCTCGCGGCGAGCATGGAGCGGATCAACGCGGCGGCGCAGATCGAAGGCCGGATCCGCGCGCTCACCAGCGCCCTTGAGATTAACGACCGAAACACCAGCGCGGCCCGCGAGTTGACGATGCTGCTGGTGCTGCACCGCAAGGACCTGCCCGCCGCCGCTGAAGTGGTCGGCCTGACGCAGGACCCCGACCTGATCGACGCGGTGACGATGGGCGCCGGTGGCCCCGACGCCGCAGACGCGGCCGAGGCGCTGCGTGTGGCGGACTGGTACTTCGGCCTGGCGGATCAAGAGCCCGAGATGGTCGAGTACCTGTTGGGCGAGGCGGCGGTGTACTACGACCGGTTCCTCGACACCTATCCCCGCGAGGATGCGCTGTCTGGCTGGGTAGAGAAGCGACGCGAAGACGCGCAGAACCAGCTCGACGAGATCCGCTCCGCAGCAGAACGCCTGACCCGTGGGGAATGGCGCAGTGTCATCGAGCAGATCGACCCCGAACGCCACGCAATCCTGAACGCCCCGACTGTCCGCAACGGGCAACTCTCCGTCGCCAACAGTGGGTTCGTGATCCCATTCCAACCCGAGGGCAATTACGACCTCCGCATCCAGTTCCGCTTCGATCGTGGGGAGGATGGGATCGTCTTCTACCTGCCGCTGGGCGAGAGCGATGGGGCGGTCTATCAGTACTCACGCTGGGACCACAGCCGCATCCAGATCGACGGTGTCGAGCGCACCCAGGAGAAAGGCTTCATGCTCACGCGCGGCCGCGTGGTCGAGCTCGGTATCGAGGTCCGCGTGCTCCGCGAAGGCTACGCGAGCATCGTCGGCTACGTCGATGGCGATGTCTGTATCCGCTGGGTCGGCAGCATCGAAGACCTCGTGGTCGGCGACAACTACACGCCGTCGGAACGTCACGGCAACGCGATCGCGGTGCGCTGCGGCGGACGCTTTACCTTCCGTTCGATCGAGGTCCGCGAGCCTGGCGATTAGGTTGTGTCTGAAGGCTCACATGGTGGCCGGGGTTGAGCGCAGCGAACCCCCGGAACAACTCACCAGCACATTCCGGGGGCAGGCTACGCCTGACCCCGGCCACCATACAGGTCAATGAGGAGCCGTCAGACACAACCTAGGCTCTGTCCGAAAACGGTGGGATGGCCGTCTCGGCCGTCGATTGAGCTTCGTGACGGGCGGGACGCCCATCCCACCTTTGGTTTTCAGACAGAGCCTAGTTGCCTGGCAGGAGAGCGGGCTTGCGAGGCCCGCGTAGCCGCAACTCGCGTCTGCCTAACCCTTACGACCCGTATGGGTGTTCGGTGTGTCCGAAAACGCCGGCCCGCTGTGTTAACGCCGGCCGAGTTCGTACCGATCACCCTCCCAGACCCCGCTTTTATAGGGCGAAGGGAACGGCTTTGATTTACCGGTACGACGAAGACATGGCGCCGCCCAGGACGCAGACCGACAGCACCCGGCTGTGGGTCTCGGACCAGCAATGGTTGGCGATCCTCGAACGGGTCCAGCGCGGCCAGCCCGCGCTACAGAGCGAAGCCGACTGCCGACGCCTGTACGAACGCAGCGACTACGCCTGCCGGTGCATGCTCCGTCTGGGCGACGCGGCCGGGACGTTCGTCGTGCGGACCCAGGACATCTCCGCCGGTGGGCTACGCTTTACCCACGGCCAACCCCTGCGCTCGGGCACACGCTGCACGATCGTCCTCCAGCCCGAAGGCGCGATGGGACGCATCCTCTCGGCCGTCGTCACCTGGTGCAACGAGATCGAATACTTCGATGAAGATATCGAGGGCTACGAGATCGGTGTGAAGTTCGACGAGCTCGTCGATGTCGGGCTTTTTGTCGGTGCGGCCTAAGCAGCGCAGTGAACCACCGATAAAACAGCGGTGGGTAGTGCTGGTCGCTTCCGGACTTGAAAAAACGTAGCAATGCTCAGGCCCGTGGGTTGTGCCCGCGGGTTTTTGCATGGTGCTTGGGTGGGTTTGCACAGATTGTGCGGGTTGTTCGATTGGTGGCGGGCGTGGGGTCTGCGTCGGCGTGGGTAGTGAAGGTGGTTAGGCCGCGGGGCTTATCTCGGCCGCGCGGCGCGACGATAAGACGAGGGCCGGCAGAGCGCCGGTAATCGATCTCACCCCCGAGCGAGCCCGCCGATGGAACTCCAGCAGATTCTTCAGACCGCCGCGCAGATGGACGCCTCCGACATCCACCTGGTGTCGGGCCACCCGCCAATGGCACGTATCCACACACACATGACCCCGCTGGACTTCCCAGTCATCACGCCGGAGGGCGCGATGCGTTTCCTCAAGCAGATGGCGGGCGAGGACCACATCAAGGTCTTCGACAAGATCAAGGACGCCGACTTCTCCTACGAGATCCCAGGCCTGGGCCGCTACCGTGTCAACGCGCATATGCAGCGTAACAGCGTCGGCATCTCGCTGCGTACGATCAAAACAGAAATCCCGCCGCTGGGCGCGCTCAACCTCCCCGAGGTCATCTCCCGGCTGACCTACCTGCCCCGCGGGCTCGTGCTGGTCACGGGCGACACCGGCTCGGGTAAGACGACCACCCTCGCGGCGATGATCGACGCGATGAACAAGCGCTACCGCAAGCACATCATCACACTCGAAGACCCCGTCGAGTACACGCTCGAATCCGAGAAATGTGTCATCGAGCAGCGCGAGCTGGGGATGGACACGCCCTCGTTCGCGTCGGGCCTGCGCCACGTGCTGCGTCAGGACCCCGACATCATCCTCGTCGGCGAGATGCGTGACCTCGAGACGACCGCCGCCGCGATCACCGCGGCCGAGACGGGCCACCTCGTGTTCAGCACGCTGCATACCGTCAACGCGTCGCATACGGTCGAACGTATCATCGATATGTACCCCGCCGACCAGCAGAACCAGATCCGGTCCATGCTGGCCAACACCCTGCAGGCGGTGATCTCGCAGACGCTGTTCAAACGCATCGACCAGAAGGGCATGGTGCCCGCGGTCGAGGTGATGCTGTGTACCCCCGCGGTTCGGAACCTGATCCGCGAGGACCGGGCGTTTGAGATCCCCAACGTGATCGAGACGAGCCGACAGTTGGGGATGAACTCCCTGGACAACGCGATCGCCGAGCTGTTCTTCAACGGGATGATCAGCAAGGAAGACGCGATCGCGCAGGCGGCGTACCCCGAGAAGCTCGAACGCGCACTTGCGGCCTAGACGTTTTGACCGCTTGCGTCCCGTCGCGGCTCTGCGTGGCGTGACGGCATCGATGACGACAGATTCAGGAATGAACGGCGGGGCAGACCCGGCCAACGGAGAGTGGAATGCCAACCTATCGCTACCAGATGCGCACCGGAGGGGGCGAGGTCTCGGTCGGGACCATCGCCGCCGAGAACGCGCTCAACGCTGCGCAGCAGCTGCGTAACCAGGGCAACACCGTCTTGCAGCTCACGCCGATGCGGAGCGCACGGGGGGCGCGGTCGTTCAAGGAGACGCTCAAGGCGCTTAACGTGTCCTCGGGTCCTTCGCAGAAGGACGTGCTGGGTTTCACGACGCAGTTGGCCGTGATGGTCCGCGCGGGTATCTCGCTGCGCCAGGCGTTGGAGGGTATCGCCGAGCAGGCCGAGAACCCGAAGTTCCGGAAGATCCTCTACCAGATCAAGCAGGACGTCGAGTCGGGCAAGCCCTTCTCCGAGGCGCTTGCGAAACACCCCAAGCTCTTCGGCGCGCTCTACATCAACATGGTCCGCGCGTCCGAGATGTCGGGCTCGTTTAGCCAGATGCTCGACCGTATCGCGGCGTACCTCGCCCAGGAGATCGAGACCCGGCAGATGGTCATCGGTGCGATGATCTACCCGAGTGTGATCGCCTCGCTGGCGATCGGTGCGACGGTGTTTTTGCTGACCTTCGTGCTGCCGCGCTTTGCGTCGGTGTTTGAGGGTAAGGAGGCCGCGCTGCCTTGGCCGACCGTGTTCCTGATGGGGCTGTCGGCGTTTATGGTGAAGTGGTGGTGGGCGGTGCTGATCGCCTTCCTCGTGAAGCTGGGCTTCCTGTTTTTGCTGACCAAAACCGAGACGGGCGGCTGGTGGTTTGACCTGCTCAAGCTGCGTGTGCCGGTCTTCAGCCGGATGTTCCGCGCGTTGTACATCAGCCGTTCGCTGCAGACGATGGGCGAGCTGGTGAACGCCGGTGTGCCGATGCTGGACACGCTTGCGATTACCGGCGAGATCACGGGCAACCGGATGTTCAAGCAGATGTGGCGGGGCGTTTACAGCTCGGTCAAGCAGGGTAAAAAGATTGTTCAGCCGCTGACGAAGACGACGCTGCTGCCCAAGCCCGTGATCCAGATGATCGGGGCGGGCGAAGAGTCGGGCAAGCTTGGCGAGGTGCTCGACCAGGTGTCGAGCTTCTACGCCAAGCAGCTTCGTGAAGCGATCAAGGTCGTGACGAGCATGATCGAGCCCATCATGATTGTGTGTATGGGTACGATCGTCGGCTTCATCGCGATGGCGATCATCCTGCCGATCTTCAAGCTGTCGACGCTGGTCAAGTAGGGTGCCGGGTCTGGGGGATCGGGTCTCGGGGTGAGGCCGGGTCCGGCTGTGCGGCCTGTGATGATCCGTGTTGGGCTGAACCGAAGTGAATTGGTTTCTCTGGAGGGCCGATTGAATCATAGGGTTGAGTTGGCCACGGCTGGAAAAAGAATAATGCGTACCCGAAACCCGAAACCCGGCACCCGAACCCCGCGACGCCTGCGTCGCTCGGCCGGCTTTACGCTGATCGAGGCGGCGCTGACGACGGTGATCGTGGGCACGGGGGTTCTGGCTATCGTTGCGGCGCAGCAGGCTTACCACATGAAGAACAACTGGGCCACGCGGACGACGACCGCGATGCTGCTGGCCAATGAGATGCGCGAGCTGACACTCGGGCTGCCGCTGCACGACCCGATCACCGGCGAGACGAGCTACGGCCCCGAGACCGACGAGTCCTCGGTTGTGGCGTACGACGATCTGGACGACTTCGCCGGCGTCGTGACCTCGGGGGCCGGCGCGGGGACCGAATTCAGCCCGCCGATTAATGCCTTGCGTGAAGAGATCGATGACCTCGATGGTTGGACGCAGCGGGTGACTGTTGAGAGTGTCCTGCCGGACTACATCGACGCCGCGTTTTCGCAGCCGATGGGCTCGACGGACGTGATGCGGGTGACGGTGGATGTGTTCTACCAGCCGCCGAACAAGTCCGTGCGTGAGCCGATCACGCGCCTGACGTGGATCGTGACCGACCGGTAGGGGAGGTGCGAAGTTCGATGTTCGATGTGCGAAGTATGTCGTGGATCGAATGTCGCGGCTTGAACCAGCAACGCGGGAGAGGCGCGGAGAAACGAAGATGAAACGGAATCGAACGGACATCGCACATCGGACATCGCACATGGCTTTGCGTGAGCGCGGGGCGGCGGCGTTGCTGGCGATGATGTTCCTGGTGATCTTCGGTTCGCTCGCCGCGGCGATGGCGATCGTGTCGCAGGGCAACCTGCACACCGCCGACACACACATCAAAGTTAACCGCTCGCAGGCCGCGTCCGAGACGGGCATGCGGCTGATGATCTACCGCCTGGCCGATGCGGCTTCGGTGGTCTACACCCGTTCGGGCGCGATCTACGACCCGGCCGACTCGTCGTACATCTCGACGCTGACCACGTCCGACCTGTCGGGCGACACGACCGGGATGCCGACCAACGTGCTGCTGGGCCACGCCGACGCGATCTGGGACGAGGTCGCGGACGTCCTCGTGACGTCGCTGGGCGGTGAGTTCCACAATCAGCAGGAGCCGTACATCGATTCGGACGGCGTGGTACACGTCGGCCCGATCGCGGTCGGCCCCAACGAGCCTTCCTTCACCGCGACATTCACGCCACACCCCATCGCGGGTGAGGATTATGACAGCGACTACTACGCCCGGCCGCCCTACGGCGACATGGGGGTCAGCTCGACGACGCCGCTCGACGCGCGCTTTGTGCGCGTGACCGTCACGGCATACGACGGCGCGGTGGGCAACCGTGTCTACCGATCGATTTCGATGGACTTCCAGATCACCCGCCGGATCAACTACGCCGTGCTCTCACGCAGCCGGGTCATGATCGGTCAGAACGTCATGATCGAAGGCCGTGTCGGCACGGTCTTTGAGGATACGGACCTGATCAACGGCCATCCGATCCAGGTCATGTCCGACTTCCGCGGGCTCGACGACGCGCTGGACGCGCAGCTTGACGCACTGATGGGTTCGATCATCGCGGATGACCAGAACGGCGACAACCGCCTGAGCATCTACAACTCCACCGAGGTGGCCGACTACACGAACCCCGAGACGTACGACATCAACAACGATGGCTACATCGACGAATACGACTTTTTCTTAGCGCACTTCGATACCAGTTCGAGTCCCGGTCAGATCTCGCAGAGCGAGCTTGAGGCCGTGATGACACCGCTCGCGGCGGCCCAGTTGCTGGAGCTGATTGATACGTTCGGCGATCCGGGCCGCGCGGGCTACGGCGACGGCTTGATCGACGACTTCGACCGCTACGCGAAGATCCGCGGCGAGATCCAGATCTCGACCGACGCGGCGGGCTGGAACGACGGCGCGGCCAACGGCGCGTATCAGGACTACCTGCAGGGGCCGATCGTGCCGGGGCATAACGAGACGCCCGTGACGTTCGACTCGACCGAGAACGACCAGTACGACCTGGACCCCAGCCAGTTCAGCGTGGACTCCTTCCGCGCGATGGCGACGGGCGACTTCGCCGCGCAGGCTGTGGCCGAGGCGGCGAACCATGACCCCAGCGACCCGTCCACGCCTCAGCCATTGGGCGCGACCCGCAACGAAGAGGTGCCCTTCGGCTCGGCGTACCCGTATGACTACTACGACCGCCCGGTCTACGAGAACATGACGTTCCGCAATGTGACGATCCCGAAGGGGACCAACGCGCTGTTCATCAACTGCCGATTCATCGGCGTGACCTTTGTCGAGACCGAGACGGCGAACACCGGCCAGGACTACAACTACGCCGGGATGCAGGACGCCTCGGGCGACCAGAAGCACCCCGACCGCTTCGTCGAGATCGGCGGCGTGCAGGTCTATGACACGAAGACGATCTCGAACAACGTGCGGTTCGACGACTGCACGTTCGAAGGGGCGCTCGTGAGCGATGTCGCCGAGGAATACACGCACACACGCAACAAGGTGACCTTCACCGGCCAGACCCACTTTGATATCGAGGACTCGACCGAACTGAGCGCGGGTGAGAAGCTACTGTTCCAGCGGTCGTCGATGCTGCTGCCGCAGTACTCGGTCGAGATGGGCACGTTCCTCGCGCCGCACGATGGCCAAGAGAAGATCGAGCTGACCGGCACGATCGTCGCGGGTCTGATCGATATGCGTGGGCAAGTGGAGATCAATGGCTCGCTGCTGACAACCTTCAACCCGCAGCGCAACACCGGCCCGGTGCTGGGCGACACCTCGCCACAGTTCAACACGACGCTGGGTTACTTCTCCGCGGCGCAGGGCGATATGGAAGCCGAGATCCCGACCAACGGGCTGGGCCTGATCCACATCCGCTACAACCCCGACCTTCCCCTGCCCGACGGCATCCTCGGCCCGGTCGAAGTCATCCCGATGTGGGACACCTACTTTGAAGGTGGGCAGCACTAAACGACACACACCAGACGCACGATGAAACAGTAGACGGAACCCCGCGCACCCGCGCGGCGGAGGGAACCGTGGGAAGGTGGGGCTGGGGAGTCTTGAACCCCCCAAGCCCCTCCCCCCGGTCCGCCCGCATCGTGCAGGCCCGGAGACACCCGGCCTCGCGGCCCAAGAAGAGTGGTAGCCCGATGCAACGACACACCTCGACCAACATGCGACCCGCTCCCCGCGCGACCCGCCGAAGGCGGCGCAGCGTCGGGCTGTCGCTTGTCGAGATGCTGATCTCGTTGACGATTACGGCGATGCTGTTGACGGCGGTCATGGTGGCGCTGGACGCAAGCTTCCAGGCCTACGCCGCCGCCGCCGAGAGCGCGAGCACCCAGACCACGACACGGCTGATTGTCCACCGCACGCTGACACTGGTGCGCACATCGACGGCGCACGGCCCGCTCGTGCCCGACTCGAGTACGACCCCGCCGGTCACACTCGACGGCATTCGCACGATCAACTCGCACTACCTCGACCTGGTCAACCCCAAGGGGGACTTGATCCGCCTGGAGTACCGCGCGGCCGAGGAGATGATCTATGTCAGTGTGACGCCTTACGGCGGGAGCGTGACGACGACCGAGCCGTTGCTTGGCGGCGTGACTGCTTGTCAGTTTGTGTTGACGCGTCGGCTTGATGACGACGGGGTCTGGGTCATGGAGCGTGGGAGCATGGACTTCACCGTGATGCCGGACGCCGATACGTCGTTGGCGATCGAGGGTGACGGCACTCCACCGGTCCGCGTCGTGGCGTCAACGATGCCGCGGAAGCTGGACTGACTCGGGAACGTTTCGCGTTTGTATAAAACGAAATTCGATCGACGCCGTGGCATGGAGGAGGCCGCGGCGTTGTTCGTTGGGGGTTGTGCCGGGTGTGTTCTGCGGTGTGTGCGGCTTGTAGTAATGGCTGAGTTTGAACGCCGAAGTTATTGGGCGATGTCGCTTGCCTGTGTCGTGGTGAATCGTAGGTTTGTATAGACATTTGAATCCTACAGAGTACCCATGCCCTGATCCTACATCCGCAACTGACTTGCGGTGTATAGGGCTCGAAAGGAGATTCGCCATGAAACGCAGCAAACTGATGATGGCTTTGGCGGGTGGGTTGTTGGCCTTCCCCCTGGGGGCTTCGGCCGACGAAGGTGAGGAGGAATGCATCGTCCTGACAGGCGTGGTGCGTGACTTCCTCCAGAGCCACCCCGACATGCAGAACCCCAGCAAGAGTTTTGGGGTGCGCACCGGCTTGGTGCTGGACATGCTTGGCGAAGATGGCCGGCCTGTCCTGAACACCGGGACGGACTACACCCGCGGGATGATCACCGGGCCGGATTCGTTCAACCAGTGGTTCCGCGACGTGCCCGGCGTCAACGTCAGCTTCCCGTACGCGATCACGCTCGAGCCCCACCCGGACAAGCCCGACGTGTTCTTCTACGCCCGTGAGAAGCAGATGAGTGGGGAGTACAAATACTTCTTCCCCGCCGACGGGCGCGGCTTCGGCGACAGCCAGACGGTCAGCACAGGCACGCACAACTTCTACTTTACGTATGAGTTGCAGATGTCGTTCTTCTACTCCGACCCGGACGATCGCGACTACGACCTGATGTTCGAGTTCACCGGCGACGACGATGTGTGGGTCTTCATCAACGGCAAGCTCGCGGTGGACATCGGCGGTGTGCACGGCCAGGCCCGCCGCAGCGTCAACCTCGACGACGAAGCCGAGGCGCTCGGCCTCGAAGCGGGCGGGACGTATGAGCTGGTCCTGTTCTTCGCCGAGCGACACACGACGCAGTCGAACTTCCGTATCGAGACGACCCTGCAGCTCGAAGAGATCCCGCCGACGACGACGAGCCCGCTGTACGACTAAACACCCCAAGGCCCTGGGCCTGTGACGGATATAGCGCCCCGCCGTGGAGAACACTCCTCGGCGGGGCGATTTTTGTTTGGCATCGGGGCGTTTGATTGTGAGAGTTAGGTTGGCTTCGGTCGATCCGTTTCGGCTGGCTTGTTCGGTGAGGCGCGTGAAACTTTGAAAGGAACTGTAGTGATGACTTCCAAGCTTTTTGCCGCCTCCTGCGCCCTCGGGCTCGTCGCGGCGACCGTGCCTGCCCAGGCCCAGGAGGGCGATGGGCAGATCGAGTTTGAGATCGACGACGGCCGGGTCGTCCCGAGCGAGGACTTCGCCGTGATGGTGTCGGTCCTCGGGGCCGCGATCACGTCGAGCGGGGATGACATCCCTGTGACCGCGCAGGTCCACCTCGGCGACACGACGCTCGAACCCTGGGGCCCGTACGGCAGCCCGACCAACGGCGATGTCAACGACCACGGCCCGGTGCGGCACTACATCGTGGACGAGGTCTTCGACGCGGACGACGGCATCAACATCACCGTCTCGGGCCGGTCGTGGGTCAAGAAACGTCGGTGGTACAGCGGTGTCTACGACAGCCACTGGCGCACCCACCTCTCGGCCAACTCGCACGACGAGGGCTGGCAGGTCAAGGTCCTGCGCGACGGCGACGATGCGCCCGAGATCGATGGTTTCGAGAACCAGCAAGACGCCGAGGAGTTTGTGGGCGCGTATATCGACTACGACACCGGCAAGATGACGATGGACCAGAACCAAGCCATCTACCTGTTCGAGATCGGCACGACGAATGTGGGTTCCAGCGCGGCTGATTTCCAGGACCTTGTCGTCCTGGTCACGCTGGGCGAAGCGCCCGAAGACTTCTACGAGGGCACCGAGCCGCAGTCGCTATACGACTAGGGCAAACGCCTCCTGCACAATCAAACCACCGAGTCTGGCAAGCGCCGCATCCCGTATGCGGTGCTTGCTATTTACACCTGCCGGATGACGACCGTGTCGTTCTGCCCGCCGAAGCCGAAGCTGTTGGAGAGGCAGACATCGACCGATCCCCCGGCTGCGCCGAGGTCGCGTGCTTCGTTGGGGATGTAGTCGAGGTCGCACACCGGGTCGGGCGTGCCGTAGTTGCTCGTCGGCGGCAGTTTGTTGTCACGGATGGCCAGGGCGCAGACGATCGCCTCGCAGACCCCGGCGGCGGCGATGAGGTGGCCGAGCATCGACTTGACCGAGCTGACCGGCGGGGCGGCGGCGGTGTCGCCGTCGGGGCAGAAGACCGCCTTGATCGCCTTGGTCTCGATCGAGTCGTTCTCCTTGGTGCCCGTGCCGTGCGCGGAGATGTAGTCGACGTCGGTGGGTTGAAGTCCGGCCGCGTCGAGGGCCTGCCGCATCGCGCCCGCGCCGCCCCGGCCTTCGGGGTGGATGTCGGTGATGCGGTAGGCGTCGGCCGTGGAGCCGAACCCGGCGACCTCGGCGATCGGCGTTGCGCCGCGCTTCGTCGCGTGTTCGAGGGTTTCGAGGATGATGATCCCCGCGCCTTCGCCCATGACAAACCCGTCGCGATCGACACTGAACGGGCGCGACGCGGTGAGCGGGTCGTCGTTGCGGTTCGAGAGGGCGGTCAGCCGGTTGAAGCCCGTGACGCCCAGCGGGTGGATCATCGTGTGCGCCCCGCCGGTGATCATGACGTCGGCGTCGCCGCGCTTGAGGATCTCGGCCGCCTCGCCGATCGCCTGGGTCGAGGCCGCGCAGGCGGTCAGGCAGTTGTAGGCCGGCCCCTCCGCGCCAAACTCCAGCGCGAGGTGGGTCAGCGGCATGTTCGGCTCCTGCTCGATCTCGACGAGCGCCTGCAGGCAGTGCTTCGCCTGGTCCGCCCACTTCGCGCCGTCCACACTGCGCGACTCGGCGTCCCACCCCGCGAGGTTGGCGGCGACGTAGTTCTCAAAGTCCAACGAACCCTCGCCCGACCCGAGGTAGATGCCCAGTCGGCCGCGGTCCAGCGCGCCCCCGGAAGCGTAGTCTTCAAGCCCGGCCTGCTTCCACGCCTGCACCGCAGCGCCCAGCGCGAAGCTTGTGTTCAGCCCGACGCCTTCGTGCAGTTCGGGGTGGCTGACAAAGTCGTTGTGGTCGTAGTCCTTGACCGGCGCGGAGAACTGCGTCGGGAAGGTGGAGGCATCGAAGTGCCGGGTCGTCTGGACGCCGGACGCGCCCGAGAGCAGCGCGGCCCAGACAGTCTCGAGGTCGTGCCCCAGGGGCGTGATCCAGCCCATGCCCGTAATGACGATGCGAACGGCTTGAGGCTTGGGGCTTGAGTCCTGAGTATTCATGATTAGCTGCTGGGTTTGAGAGAACGGATTAGACCCGACAATACTCGGGCGGTTTCATCGTAGAGCGCGAGACAGGTCTCGGCATCTTCCTGCTTGGTGTAGCCGAGCCGGGATGCGAGGTCAATGAAGTAGCCGGTTTCACGGAGTGAACCAAAGCTGATAGTGCAGAAGTGGCGGTAGTCTTTTTCGGTTTCGCGGGCACAACCCTCTACGAGGTTAGCGGCGACTGAGACCGCAGCCCGCCTCATCTGAGAAGTCAGGCCAAACCGCTCGTCGTTGGGGAACTGAGCCGTGATTTTGTAGATATGCAATACAAACTCGTCGGCGAGTTGGAAGGCACGCAGTTTGCGGTGATCTCGGCTCACGAGGACGGCTCTATCGGTAAGTGCAGCGGTGCTGTTCTGAAAACTCAATCCTCAAGACTCAGGCCTCAAGACTCAGGCTTTACGCCTTCCCCAGCACGACCGCTGTGTTCTGTCCGCCGAAGCCGGTGGTGACGACGAGGGCGTGGTCGAGTTGCTTGGCTTGTGTTGCGCTTAGCCCATCAAGCGGTGCGTTGCGGTTGACCATGGGGGGGAGCGTCTGTGTCTTGAGCGCTTGGGCGGCGAGGGCGAGGTCGATCGCGCCTGCGCCGGCGCCGCAGTTGCCGATCATCGACTTGGCGGAGTAGACGGGGACGTCGGCGAGCCGATCGCCGAGGACGGTTTTCAGTGCTGCGGCCTCGGCGGCGTCGTAGCGCGGGTGGCCGCAGCCAAACGGGAAGACGACGTCGATCTGGTCGGCGTTGATGCCCGCTTCACGCAACGCCGCCTCGACCGCAAGACGTGGCCCCCGCCCTTCGGCGGTGGGTTCGAGCGAGCGGGTTTCGCGGTTGACGGACTGGCTCGCGCCGAAGCCGAGGACGTGGGCGTAGGCGCTGGTGCCGCCGCGCTGGGTGTAGGTGTCGGTGGCTTCGAGGGTGAGGATGCCCCCGCCTTCGCCCACGGCCGTGCCGTTTGCGCCGGTATCGAACGGGCGGACCGCCTCGCCGGGGTTGTCGTTGTTCGTCGTCAGCCTGCCCGTCAGGACCTGTCGGTAGAAGGTCATGGGGTTGATCTTGCTTTCCGCGCCGCCGCAGAAGCAGAGGTCGGCGTCGCCGCGCTGGATGACGCGGAGCGACTCGCCGAAGCTCAGCCCGCCCGACGCCTCGGCGCAGGTGATCGTGTTGCTGGGCCCCTGCACGTCGTGGATGATCGTCACGTGGCAGGCGAGCATGTTGGGCAGGTACTTGAGCAGCCAAAGCGGCGTGAGGTTGCGCATGCCCTCTTCGCCCCAGTGGTGGATGTCGAAGCTGCCGTCGTCTTTGCGTGACTCGTTGAGCGCGAGGGTAAGCTCGTCGAGGTCGGCGGCGATGAGCCCGGCCCCGATGTGGCAGCCTACGCGGGTCGGGTCGTAGCTCGGCTCGGCGTCCGGGTCGTAGCCGTGCGTGGTGAGCCCGGCGTCGAGACCGGCGAGGTGGGCGGCGGCGACGGCGATCTCGATATCCCGCGCCATCACCTTGGTCTGCTTGCGATAGCTCTTGGGCACGAAGTCGCGCATCTTGAACGCGGGGACCTCGGCCGCGATCGCGCTGTCCATGTGGCTGGCGTCGAAGGCCTGGACCGGCCCCAGGGTGCCCCGGCCTTCCATCAGACCCTGCCAGACATCGCCGATGCCCAGCCCTAAACCGCAGACCGGGCCGACGCCCGTGATAGTGACTTTTCGTGACATGCCGGGATTTTAGCCGCACTGTTCGCACCCCGCTTAGCCGTGGTCCACAAGAAAACGCCGCCGGGCGTTGGGTCCCGGCGGCGCATTGGTTGAGGTGTTAATGTGCGGGCATGGTCAGCGGCGACGGCGTGTCCCCGAGGCTGCGGCGGCCACTGCGAGTACCGCCAAGGACCCCGGCTCGGGCACGGGCGTCCCGAGGTATCGCTCGGTAAACAGCCCGGCGTGATGCAGCGATGGCCCTTGCGGCAGCATGATCGCGTAGACCGGGTCGCTGTCGGTGATCCCCGGCGCATCGGTGCCGAGTGTGAACTGGAGGATGTAGATCGTGTCGTCCGGGATCAGCCCGATCTCGTAGCCGAGATCGAGGTCGCCCTGCCCGCCGACGGGGACGGCGTCGAGCAGCGTCAATGACCCGCCGAAGCTGTCGGTGCTGAGGGTGGACCCGGCCGAGCCGCCGTAGCTGATGATGATCGATTCGCTGGCATCGAGTGGCTCGAAGACAGGGGTCGCATCGGCGGGTGGCATCGGCGGCGGGGCGGTCCAGCGGAAGGCGTTGTCGAGAGTAAGCGTGAGGCTGGCACCTTCAAGTGCCTCGGTCGGGTTGAACAGGTCGAACCCCGGCAGGTTCGCGGCTGCGCCACCCAGGCTCGGGAAGTTGATCCAGTGGCCGTGGATCGCGTTGAGGTAAGGTCGGATCGCGGGCGCGCCATCGTCCGCGCCGGTATTGACGCCTTGGGCAATGAGTTGGCCTTCGGAGTTGATCTGCACCTCGAAGCGTCGGCCGTCGTGGGCCAGCGCGGGCAACGAGAGCACCACAGTCAGGAGTGAAATGGTCAGGGTATGAGTCGATGTCATGCCGGTTCTCTTTCTCGTGTAAATAGCGGTAGATGGAAACAATGGAGTTAGTCCGCGACATCGGTCGCGAAGTCGTTGTTGGAGGCGTCGGTGTAGACGCCGTCGAAGCGTAGCGCCTCGGCGTGGCCATCGAGGTAGCCGTAGTTGCTGATGGCTTCCCATGCTCCGGCGTCGCCGCCGAAGGCATGGGTTTGGACCTCGAACGAGGCCTTCTGTGGCGTGCCGCCGGGGATCGTGCTGTGCCAGAAGCGCGGGTGGACGTGGTCGGCCACGGCCGCATCACCCCGGAACACCTTGATCACCGTGTGGACCGTGTGTGACGGGTTGGTCACCTGCCCGATACGGTGGTAGCCCACGGGGTTGTCTGGCGAGACACGGTAATTGATCGCGTAGCTGGTCTGCCGATAGACCCCGTCGATCGCGGTTCCGCCCGCAAAGTGTGGGCTTGTATCGACCGGAGATCGCAACAGCAGCATGTCGCTGTATCTCCGCAGCACCTCGACCCACGCCCGGCCCGCACCACCGTGCCGGGTGCCGATCATCTGGCCGTCGTTCTCGGCGATGAAGGTGTGGTGCGCGGCTTCGAGTTGGCGCATGTTCGACAGGCACTGCGTCTGTCGGGCAGAGTCGCGGGCCCGGCCGAGGGCTGGCAGTAATAGCGCCACCAGCACGCCAATGATCGCGACGACCACCAGCAATTCGATATGTGTAAAAGCAGAGTGTTGGCGTTGCATCGCCGGGGTTCCTTGTACAGATGGAACGTGAATGCGAACAACAACCGCGCGGGCTGAGAAGCCCGGGGAGTGTGTGCGCATTAGTGAGGGGCGGGACGATGTCAGGCCGTCGGCGGGGGCCGGCCACGGTAGAGGTCAGGGGCTAACCGCTGATGCGGCGCGAGCGCGTCACACATCCGATAGGCGATCTCATCTAGCTGCCCGAGGTAGGGGATGTACAGTGTGACCGGGGGCGGTGTGTTGAGCGTCGCGTTGAAGTAGCACACCGCGCAGCACTTGGCGGGGTCAACGGGGGCGTCTTCTTGTTGACCCTGGACGGGATCGCAGGTCCTTGCCGTGTCCGAACCGCAGCACGCATGAGAGTCTTGGGGCGCAGTGCCCGGCAGGGGCACGACACCGCGTGAGTGGCCTGGCATGAGAACACCCATCCAGAGCGCAAACCACACGAGGACTAGCCAACGGAACGTGATGTGTGCATTCGCCTTCATCCCGAGTCGGGCAGGATAGCAGGCGCTCAGCAGAATGTGACCGATGATTTGCCCTAGGCGATCGATAGGTTACTAGAACTGGTACTCAATCCGTCGGGTGCTGGCGACGGGCTGGCCGTCGCGGGTCGCGGGGTGGAAGGTCGAGGCTGATAGCGCCCGCAGCGCCGCGTCGGCCAGGCGCGGGTACCCCGCGTTGTCGAGGACTCGAACGTCGACCAGGTTCCCTTCCGCATCGACGTGGACGAGGATCTCGACGGTCCCGGTTTCGTTTTGCCGACGCGATCGGGCAGAGGCCGTCGGGGCCACCTGCCTGTCGAAACGCAGCGGCGTATCGACCTCGTCTTCGCTGAAGACGGTGTCGTCCTGCGTCGCCTCGGGCTCGTCGGTGGTGGTCGGCGGCTCGTGGGTCGGGGGTGTCTCTTGCGTTTCGCTGGGGGCGGCCGGATCGGGCGGTGGGCTAAGTTCGTTGTCGTCGGGGCTGGCGGGGTTGTCTGGCGGATCGGCCCCGACCTCCGCAGGGTTGGGCTGCTCGGGTCGATCGGTCGGCTGGGTCGCTCCCCCCGGCGGCTGCGGGTCGGTGATGGGGTCGCTGGGCGCGGTGCGGTTGGTAGGCGGGGCGGGCGGGTCTTGGGCTACTTCTTCAGCCTGTTCGGGCTGCGGTATGGGCTTGTCGGGAGTCTCCACCCGCTCGACCGGCTCAACGGGCTCGGGCTCAGCCCGGGGCGTGGGCTCGACAGGGGTGGCCGGCTCTTGGGTCTCGTGCGTTGGTGTCTTAGGATCATCTGGCCTGGGCTCATCGATCAACTCGGGCTCGGCGGTGTGTTCCGGCAGTTGGTGCACGAACTCCGGGACCTCCTCGGGCAGGATGGGGTCCACCGGCCGCGCGTTAGCCTCGGCTTCGGGGTCGACGTGTTCCGACAGGCCCGGCTGGGAACGCATCAGCTCCATCGCCACCGCCGAGCCTGCCGAGAACCGGAGCTCGATGGCGTGCCGGCCTGTGTCGGGGCTTGGTCCCTGCTTGAACGGTGTAACCAGGCAGGCCGCCGCGAGCGCACTATGGGCCAACACCGACAGGCCGTAGCACCCGATTGCGAGTTTCAGGGTGCTCGGCCTGGTCGGCGGACGCTTGACCGCGGGCGGGGGTGGGGGCGTTGGGCTCGTCGGTATGCGTCGTCTCCAGGGAGGCGTTAGGTGCGGTTGAGTTAGAACGTCCAGTTCAGCCCGACGACCGCGCCAAAGCCCGCGCCGTTGACGCCGGACCCGTGGACGCGGTAGTCCTCGTTGGTGATGTTTTCGAGCGTGACGGTGAGCTCCATGTTTTCGGAGAACTTCCAGCCGCCGCCGATGTTGACCAGGACATAGCTCGGGGTGCCGCCGGGGGGGACGCGCTGGGTGTCTCGGGCGTCACGCGAGGTGACAAAGCGTGCGCGGTTGGCGACGGTCACGGTGCCGTAGACCCAGAGCGGGTGGTCGGGCACGTCGTAGCGGACGCCGAGGTTGACGGTGATCGGCGGGTTGCGTTCGATGTACTCCCGGACCTCCGGGCCGCCCACGACCGGGAAGCTATCGACCTCGCCGAGCTGCCAGAACGCGTTGGCAAACAGGGTCAGCTCGTCGGTGGGCTGCCAGACCCCTTCGAGCTCGATGCCGTTGACGTAGCCGTCGCCGATGTTGCCTCGGGTGAACTCGTTGGGGTTGCCCGTGCCGAAGCGGACGATCTGGTCGTCGATGATGGTGTAGTAGTACGACGCCTGCCAGCGGAAGTTTTCGCTCTGCCCTTTGAGGCCGATCTCGAAGGCGTGGTAGAACTCCGGCTCCAGCCCGGGGCTGGGGATCTCGAAGTCTGCGGCGTTGCTGCTGATGTTGCCCGTGAGGTCCGACAGGTTCGGTGCACGGAAGCCCTGGGAGTATCCGCCGAAGACGACGAGCTTCTCGGGCTCGATGTCGTAGGTCAGCCGGGCGCTGGCGACGAACGCATCAAAAGAATCCGAGACCGAGATGATGTCCGCGGGGTTGGTGGGGTCGTTGCCGGGGACGGCCGGGTTGTTGACCCGGCCCGCATCCGCCGAGGCGTAGTTCCATCGCCCACCCAAGACGAGGTTGAGCCGGTCGGTCAGGTCGAAGTCGGCTTGCAGGTAGAGTCCCAGCAGGTCGTAGGTCGCCTCGTCGCCGAACGGGCCCTGGACCAGGTTGGTCGTCACGCCCGCGGTCGTGCGTGACCCGGCGGTGGTGACCCGGTCGTGGTAGTAATCCAGGCCATAGGTCAGCGTGATGCTCTCGCTCACGTGGGTCTGGGCCTGGGCGAAGAACCCGAACGTGCCGACGCGCACGGTGTTGAGGTCGCGTCGGCCGCTGCTGCGGATCCGGTCCTCGACCTGGAAGGTGTTCTGCCAGGACAGGCCGACCTTGAACGCGTCGATCAGGCCGTCCTCGACCGCGTCGGCGTGGAGTTGCACATAGGTTAGGTCGCGTTCCTGGTCGAGGTCGCGTTGGAGGTCGGAGCCGATGGTTGTGCCGGCGAACGAGATGCCGTCGACGGTGCTGTGTGTGCGTGGCACGTTGTTCTGCCGGATGCGCTGGTGGGCGAGGACCAGCCGGCTGTTGTCGTCCAGGAAGTACTCGATCTTGGCATCCGCGGCGTACTGGCCGTAGCCGGTACCGTCCTGCCGGCCGATGTCGCTGCCGCCCTGCAGGTCGCCGAAATCGCTGAAGCTGCCGCCTAGCAGAACGCCGAGGTCGCCGGTGGTGTAGCTGCCCTCGACGCGTCCGCCCAGGGAGCGTTCGTTGCTCGCGTAGCGCACCTGTGCCCGGCCCGCGAGGTTGGGGGTGTCGCCGTAGCCGTAGGGGTTGGTGGTGAGCGCGTTGACCGTGCCGCCGACCGCGTCCGAGCCGTAGATGACCGAGGTCGGCCCCTTGATGACTTCGAGGCGTTCGATCGAGAACGGGTCGATCGTGTTCCAGTACTGGTTGGGCCCGGACCGGAAGATGGAGTTGTTGAGGCGGATGCCGTCGATGAGGAAGACGTTGCGGTAGCCGGTGAACCCTCGGATGTAGGGCGAGCCTTGGCCGTGGGCCGTGCGCTGCACGAGCACGCCGGGGGTGTACTTCAAGGCCTCGGGGACCGATCGGATGCCGTAGCCGCGGATCTCGTCCTGGCCGATCACATCGGTGATGTAGGGCAGGTCGAAGGCGGGGGTCTCGAAGGCGTTGGCGGTGACGATGAGCGGGTCGTCGATCGAGACGACTTCGATGGGGCTGGCCGACTCGCGCTGGGCGCGTGGGTCGGCGTTGGCGGGGGAGGCGGTCCATCCTGCGAGGGCGGACAGCAGCAGGGCGGTTGCGGGGCGGGTGATCGACACAGGAAACTCCTTGGGGGCCCGGTGGTCACGACTTCCACGGCCGTGCCCCCACCGGTTGGGGGACCATAGCGGGGGCGTCCGGCGGATTGCATGTTTTGCACGCCTTGGCGTTTGGGCGGGCGTGGGCTGGCTTGGGGGGTAGACTTGGGGCGTCGCGCGAAGCCGCATGCGGCAATGATTGACGATCCGCAATCCGCAATCCGCAATCCGCAATCGGCCATCCCCCATGACCCTCTCCACCCGCCTGACGCTGAAGACCGCTGCGCTGATCGTGGCGCTGCTGGTGGTGGCCGGGGTTTCGCTGTGGGGGCTGGGTGGGCTGAACCGTGACCTCGACGACGCGTTGGGCGAGTACGACAAGCTGCGGGCGACGTACACGTTTGCGAATAAGGTCGAGACCACCCGCGTCGTCCTTGCGACCGACCCGGACAATACAGCCCGTCTGCGCCCGCTCGTCCAGCGCGCGTTGCTGGAACTCGAAGGCGGCGAGCTCGCGCTGGCCCCCGCGCTGGCCCGGGAACTGCGCGGCGACCTGGCGCAGCTCGACACCGCCATCCGCGAAGGCACCTACGGCCCACCCACGCGCGACGAGCTGGCCGGGCCGCTCAACACCGCGACCAACCGATTGATGGGCGAGGCCGCCGCGATCGAGGAGCGCATCGCCGAGGTCGGGCAGACCGCCGACGCCCGCCGACGCTCGGTGACACGCGTGCTACTCTCGACGACGGGCATTGTCGCGCTGCTCGCGGTCCTGATCGGGCTTTGGCAGTACCGCGCGGTGATGACGCCGCTTCGCCGGGTCTCGCGCGGGGTGGATCGCCTTGCGCAAGGGGATTTCACGCAGCGGCTCAAGGCGACGGGGGACAAGGAGTTCGTGAAGCTGGCCGACGACTTTAGCCGCATGGCCGACGAGTTGGCGGGGATGTATGCCGGGCTCGAAGAGAAGGTGCGGGTGCGGTCGGCCCAGCTCGCGCAGTCGGAGCGGCTGGCGTCGGTCGGCTTCCTCGCGGCGGGGGTGGCGCACGAGATCAACAACCCGCTGGGCATCATCGCCGGCGAGGCGGAGCTGGCACTGATGGCGCTGCTTGACGATGCGGACGAGGAGGCACGCAAGCCACTCACCGCGATCCGCGACGAGGCGTTCCGCTGCAAGGCGATCACGCAGAAGCTGCTGTCTTTGGCCCGGCCCGGTAGCGGGAAGAAGGAGCCAGTGGATCTGCAAGCACTCGCGGAAGAGGTCGCCGGGCTGGTGCGCACCTTGCCGCAGCACGAGGGATGCGCGGTCGTCGTGTCGGGCGGGCCCGGCGCGGCGGTGGCCCAGAGCGACCCCGCGCAGCTCCGGCAAGTGCTGCTCAACCTGGTGATCAACGCGTTGGAAGCAACGGACACCGGCGGCCGGGTCGAGTTGATCGTGTCGGGTTCGGGGGATGAGGTCTCGGTCGCAGTGCGTGACGACGGCCGGGGCATGGATGCGGATACGCTGGCGCGGGTGTTTGAGCCGTTCTACACCGAGAAAAACAGCCCCTCGACGCCGGGTCTCGGGCTTGGGCTGTCGATCAGCCACGCGATCGTGAGCGACCTGGGCGGAGTGCTCTCGGCTGCATCAGACGGTGTGGGGAAGGGCAGCACGTTTACAATCACGCTGCTGAGGGGGTGAGGGTTTTTCTAACGCCAAGAAGCCAAACGCAGGAAGAGAGAGCCAATAAACGACTCTGAGTTTGGCTTCCTCTCCGCAATCTTGGCTTCTTGGCGTTAAAAACAAAGCCCCGTCTCAAGTAAACTTCTCCCATGCGAACCCAAACCAAACCTGACGTCCTGGTAGTCGACGATGAGCAGCGCCTGCGCGAGGTGCTGGTGCGCGGGATCGTGCAGATGGGGTTTGTGTGTGACGGCGCAGGGTCGGGCGAAGAGGCGCTCAAGATGCTGCGCGAAAAGCCGCGGGGCGTGGCGATCATCGACTTGAATCTGCCGGGCATCCAGGGGATGGAGCTGTTCGAGCAGGTCCGCCGGGGCTGGCCGGCGACGCAGGTGATCGTGCTCACGGGCTTCGGCGACCTGGACACCGCGCAGCAGGCGATCCGCCTCGACGTCGTCGACTTCCTGACCAAGCCCACGCACCTGGGTGAGCTCGAACAAGCGCTCTCGCGCGCCTGGCAACGCATCGACACCGCTACGCCGCCGGAAGAGACGGTGACGCTGCCCCCGGAAGTGAGGCCCCGCGCGGACGGTGGCGAACCGAGCGCGCCCCCGTCGCCCACACCCGCCGCGGCACCGGGCATTGAAGAAGATCAACTCCCTGCCAACGCCTCGCTCGAAGAACTCGAACGCCACCACATCCTCCAGACCCTCGCCCGCCACGACGGCAACCGCCGCGAGACCGCCGAGGCCCTGGGCATCAGCCTGCGCACCCTCTACTACCGCCTGAACCGTTATCAGGAAGAGGGGTTGCTGTAAGGCTCTAGTAAATGGGTTTGTAAAGCACGGGGGTGGCTACCCCCGTGCTTTAGATGCAAGGAGAGTCGTATGCCTGCAGGCGGCCCCAATCCAAACGCGTGGCACAACTGGTATCACTGCGTCGGATCGACATACGGCACTTGGCTGCGTGGCGACCCGCGCGGGTTTCGGACGTTCCGCCACCGCGAGCATGTCGAGGGTGACTACCGTAAGCCGCCGCCGGCAGGTGTGTGGGAACCCGTTTTTGCGGAGAGGAAGGCGAAACTCTCACATCCGCCGGTTGTTTTGGATGATGCGCAGCGCGATTGTCTATGCCGGGCGATGGTGGAGAGGCTAATGTCCGATGAGGTTGACGCGGTGGTGCTCGCAGTCGCGTCCAACCACTTCCACCTATTGGCCAGGTTCCCAAAGCTTGAGGCAGCAGATTTGAAACGGCTCAATAGCGTCACGCTAAGCGACGGGCGCGACCCGGCGCCGCGGCACTATCTTGGCCGAGCGCGTCGGCATGCGTCGTTCGCACTCTCGGCCGCAGGTCTCAAGCCCGCAAGCCAGGTTTGGGCGGATCGGCCCAAGTGCGAGCCGATCCGGGATCGGGGGCATCAGGTCAATGCTGCCCGTTACATCCAGGGGCATGCGAAGCAGGGTGCGGCGGTTTGGATGCTGGGGAGGGGTTTCCTTTTCGAGGGCACCTAAAGCACGGGGGTGGCCACCCCCGTGCTTTACTCTACACTTTGGTGATGCTTACCCACCGCGTCATCCCGTGTCTTGATGTGAACCTTGGCCGCGTCGTCAAGGGCGTCAACTTTGTCGACCTGCGTGACGCGGGGGACCCGGTCGAGATCGCCGCGCAGTACGACGCGGCGGGGGCAGACGAACTGGTGTTTCTCGACATCACCGCCAGCCATGAGGCGCGCGACATCACCTACGACATGGTCCGGCAGGTGGCCGAGCGGTGCTTCATGCCCTTCACGGTCGGGGGCGGGATCCGCACGGTCGACGATGTGACCCGGCTGATCCAGGCGGGGGCGGAGAAGGTGAGCATCAACACCGCCGCGATCATGACGCCCGACATCGTCGCGCAGACGGCCAAGCGGTTCGGGACGTGCGCGACAGTGGTGAACATCGACCCCAAACGTGTGACCCCGGCGGCTTTTGTCGAGCACTTCAATGCGTCGGGCCGGGCGTTGCCGCCGGATGGCGGATGGCCGATGTCCGATGGCGGATGGCTGCCGGCCGAAGCGTTGCACGATCCCTCGGCCATCCCCGATCGCCCATCCGCCTTCGTCTTCGAGGTCCACACCCACGGCGGACGCAAGCCGGTCGGCGTCGAGGCGTTGACGTACGCCCGGCAGGTCGTCGAACTCGGCGCGGGTGAGATCATCCTCACATCAATGGACGGCGACGGGACGAAAGACGGCTACGACATCGAGGTGACCCAGCTCATCGCCGACGCGGTGGATGTCCCCGTCGTCGCGTCGGGCGGGTGCGGGTCGCCGCAGCACATGATCGATGTGCTCAAACAGACCCGCGCCGACGCGGTATTGGCGGCGAGCATCTTCCACTTCGGCGAGTACACGATCGCGCAGGCCAAGCAGGCGATGGCGGACGCAGGGCTGCCGGTTCGGCAAGTCGCGGGTGTACAGCGGTAGGCATCGAGGTGCGCAAGCGAAATAGCCGCGTTGCTACGCAACGCTGGGCTTCGGCGGATGAGCGCAGAACCGGCATCGCGTAGCGATGCGGCTATTGGGGCGAGTCAGTCTTTCGACTTTGTCGAACGGCAGACAGGCATATCTGCCCCGCGTTTAGCGTCGTCGCCTTCGCATCATCGACAGGCCGCCGAGTGCCAGCAGCGCCAGCGAGCCGGGCTCGGGGATGGCGGTGTAGGTCACGGCGAAGACCTGGTTGTTGCCGCCGGAGACCGCGCCATCGACGCCGCGGGTGTGCGGGGCGTTGGAGAACAGCCCGCCGACGATGTAGCCGATGACGGTGTCGCCGGTGAGCGCGTCGAGGTCGATGATGTCGTGTTCGAGCATCGCGATGCCGTCGGCCACGAAGAACTCGGCGTTCGCGCCGAAGCGCATCACGTTGCCCTCGTCGTCGGTGATCTCGGGGAAGAAGCCGAGGTGGTGCTGGCTGAAGTTGCCGTCGGCGTCGATGACCACGGAGGTGATGTCGTTGACGAAGGGGAGGAAATCGTCGGTGAGGGTGTCGCCGTTGTCGTCGAGGGTCTGGAGCGAGATGCCCCCGAAGAGGATCTCGTGCATCTCGCCGGTGGTCTGTGAGTAGAGGCCGATCTTTGCGGAGTGGTAGCCGTTGAACCCTTGGCGGAAGGTGCCGGGGTCGGTGGGGTCGTCCATGGTGGGGTTGCCGTTTTCGTCCATGACGACGGGGACGGTCCATGCGCCAAAGCCCTCGGTGAAGACGCCGGAGAGGGCGACCATGCCGCGTTCGTGCCCGCCGCTGCCGTCGGGCCGGAGGGTGGTGTAGACGTTGAGGTCGCGTCGACGGAAGTCGGCGTCGGGTGTGCTGGCCGAGGCGTTGGTGAAGCCGAGTGTGGTGCCGTCGTCGGTGATGGTGAAGTGCCGGACCTGGTTGGTGTACTCGCCGTTACGGTTGGGGAGGTAGGGTCCACGGAAGGACTGTCCAAAGACGAGGTGCATGGTGCCGTTGATGTCATGCATCGCACCACCGGTGACGCGGAACGACTCGTCCGAGGTTTGGCGGATGTGGTCGGCGGCGGTGCCTGTTGCGTTCTGGACCCAGTCGATGATGCCGGGCAGGTCGATGGCGGAGAGGGTGTTGAAGGTGTCGAACTGCCCGTCGGCCCGGAGCCCGTAGCCGCCGGTCATGTAGAGCCGGTCGCCGACCTGCGCGAACTGGTTATTGGTGGGCGTGAGCGAGGCGACCTGGTCGGCGGTCAGGCCGGCGGATGCGCTTTCGAGCGACCGGCTCCAGGTCTGGCCCGTGGCGGGATCGACGACCCAGACGTCCCGGTTCTGCGAGGCCTCCGGGAAGTTGACGTCGCCCAGCCCCTCGAAGCCGTGCAGCCCGTTGGTTCGGCCGGCCAGCATGACCCAGAGCCCGTCGTGCTCGGCCCGGGCGTAGGAATGCAGCGTCGGGAGGACGGCACCGTTGAGATCAATGGTTTCGACCTGCAGGGCGTAGGGCAGTGCCGAGCCGTCACCGGTCGGACTGACCGTGGTGGTCTGGTGCTGCTGGGCGAGGGCGGGTGTCGTGGCGGCGAGCAGGAGTGCGAGGGGCGCGAAAGCGAGTCGGGTCATGTCTTTTCTCCGAGACAAGGAAGCAAGGCACCCATCACTGCCCGCCCGGGCCGGGTTTGCGGCTGCTGCATCCGATCGATGAGGCGGGATCGGGCGGTGGTGGGGTTTCTCCGTATGCATCATCTTGGATAGGGACGCCTCATGCAAGCTTTTTGCGTCCAGGCCCATGTTTCGCGTTGCTGGCATAAGGGGTAGGGTTTCTGGTACATTGCGTTGCAAGCCAAGGAGGGCGAACCGTTACCGTGAAGCGTCGACCAGGCCCGCCCACCCCCGGGGCCGGGGGTTGGAACCCGCCGACGCGACTCGCTTTCCCTCCTTTGTGCGTGAGGCCGACCCTACGATGAGTGACAGCAGCCACCCCGTCCAAACGTTCGATATCGACCAGGCGCACCACAAAACCCTCGCCGACACGCCGCTCGCCAAGTACTTCAAGGCGGCGGTCCGGTTCGAGTCCTCCGACCTGATCATGCGTGGCGGCGAAGTGCCCAAGCTCCGCCTCCGGGGCGAACTGAAGAAGCTCGATACCCCGCCCCCCTCTATCGAAGAGTTCAATAACTGGATTTTCGAGGGCATCACCGAGCCGCAGAAAAAGGAGTTCGCCCACCGGGGCGGGCTGGACATCGGGGTCGATTTCGACGTGGACGGCGCGATGCACCGCTTCCGTGTGAACATCTTCCTGACCCGTGGCCGATGCGCCATCGCCGCGCGTCGCGTATCGAACGAGATCCTCCCGTTCGAAGGCCTCTATCTCCCCGAGTCGCTTTCCCGCGTCTGCGAGGAGGTCCACCAGGGGCTGATCTTGCTGTGCGGCATCACCGGCTCGGGTAAGTCCACCACGATCGCGTCGATGCTCCAGTACATCGCCGAACGCCGCCGCAGCCACATCCTCACCATCGAAGACCCCATCGAGTACCTGTTTGATGACTCGGACACGATGGCGATGATCAACCAGCGGGAGATCGGGATCGATGTGCCGGACTTCCCGACCGCGCTGCGTGCGATGGTGCGCGAGAACCCGGACGTCGTGCTGATCGGCGAGATGCGTGACAAAGAGACGTTCGAGGCCGCGCTCCAGGCCGCCGAGACCGGCCACCTGGTGTTCGGGACGATCCACGCGTCGTCGTGTTCGCAGGCGTTTGGCCGCATCTACGACCTGTTCCCGGCGGACGAGCGTGACAACGTGCGTTCGCTGCTGGCGTACCAGATGCAGTGTTTCATGTACCAGAAGCTGCTGCCGACGCTGATGCCGGACGTGCCGCGTGTGCCGGCGTGTGAGATCCTGCTGCAGAGCCCGCCGACGCGGAACCTGATCCTCGAAGGCCGGGAGGGCGAACTCGAGAAGGTCATCGCCAACAACCGCGAGGCCGGGATGCAGTCCTATGTCGACTCGCTGGTCGAGCTCGTCGAGAAGAACTACGTCCATCCCCGTGTCGCGCAGGCCGCCTCGCCCAGCCCCGAAGAGATCAAGATGCGTCTGCGTGGTATCCAGACCAAGTAGCCCGCCGCGGCCCGTGCCCCGTACCCCCGGCTTCGCAATGCCAGGCCGGCCCCGCCCCAACCCACCGCATCGTGGACATGCCCATGACCCAACTGCTCATCGCATTCCAAGCCGAACCCGTCTTCCTGATGAGCATCCTCAAGCCCATCATGGTCCTGCTGGTCCTGGGCCCTTGGGCCTGGCTTGCAGGCCGACTCGATAAGGACGCCGGCTACTTCTACCTCAAACGCCACCAGTGGTCGATGCTCCACATCGCCGCAGGCATCCTCGCGTTCGGGCTCCTCTTCCTGATCCCGATCTTCTGGATCGGGCTGCCCGTCGCGCTGCTCATCATCGCCGGCGAGATGCTCGCCTACGTCGCCTACCGCAACAAGCAGGTGCCCGAAGAGCAAAAATGGGACGGCAAAACCCTTGCCAATCTCAACCAGAAGATGGAAGACCGCAAGGGCGAGAAGGCCAAGGAACGCGCCCAGATCAAGCTGCTGGACAAGTCCGAAAAACTCCTCGATGTGCCCCACGGCAACGACCCGCGCACCCCCGCGTTCGAGCTCTTCGAGAACATGCTCGTCTTCGCGATCCCCCGTGGCGCGGACCAGCTCGACATCGCAGTCGATGCCGAGAAGGCCAAGTTCGTTTCGCGTATCGATGGCGTCCGCTACGCACAGGAGGCCCCCGAGCTCCAGTTGTGTATCCAGCTCATCGAGTACCTCAAGGAGCATGCCGGGCTCGATACGACCGATCGACGGCGAAAGCAGAAGGGCAAGATGTGGGTCGAGCTCGACGGCGGGATGCACACACTCGAGCTCACTACCGCCGGCTCGACGCGGGCGCTCACGCTCTCGATCGAGATCGACCCGCAGGGCCGGCTCGACATCCCCATCGACCACCTCGGGCTCACCCCCGCGCAGCGCGAGATCGTCAAGGGGCTCGTTGCCGAAAACTCCAAAGCCATCCTCTTCTGCAGCCCGCCCGGCAAGGGCACGACCACCAGCATGTACGCCTTCATGCAGGAGCACGACCCCTACACCTCGTCGGTCATGACCTTTGAGGAAGAGATCGCGTTCGACATCGAAGGGGTCAACCACACGACACACGTCGAAGGCGGCAGCTCCGAGCAGATCCAGTCGCAATTCGCCGCACTGCTCCGGTCCGACCCGGACGTGATGATGGTGTCGAAGATCCTCAGCACGGACATGGCACAGCTCATCGCGAAGACCGCTGAGGACACGCGTTTCTACCTCCCGCTGCCCGCGAAGGACACGATCTCGGGGCTCAAGACCTGGATCAAGGTCGTGGGCGACAAACGCCTCGCCGCCGAGTCCGTCGCGGCGTTGGTCAGTCAACGGCTCGTGCGCCGCTTGTGCCACACCTGCCGAGCGCCTTATCAGCCCGACGAGGCCGCACTCAAGAAGCTCAACGTCCCCTCCAACCAGGTCAGCCAGCTCTACCGCGCGTCAGGGCAGATCGTTGTCAAGGACCGGCCGGCACCGTGCCCGGACTGCCACGCCCTGTGCTACCGCGGCCGGGTGGGCGTGTTTGAGATCATGCTGATCGACAAGCAGGCCGCCGGCTTCATCGCCTCGGGCGAGGGCGAAAAGCTCCGCGCCCACCTCCGTAAACGCCGCATGATCTACCTTCAGGAAGCCGCCCTGGCGAAGGTGGTCGAAGGCATCTCCGATATCAAAGAAGTCACCCGCGTTATGGGTGAGAAGGGCTGAGCCAGCTATGTTGATCGTCCTGAACATCATTATCATCCTGTTCCTGCTCGCTATGGCCGCCATCTGGGCGACCTATGGCTTCTTCTCCGCGTTCATCCACCTGGTGATCGTCGTCGTGTCGGGCACGATCTCGTTCGCGGTGTGGGAGCCGCTGTCCCACTGGCTGCTGGGCCGGATGCCCGCGACCGCGTGGGGCGTCGGGCTGCTCGTGCCGTTCGTGCTGAGCATCGTGGTGCTGCGCATCGTCTTCGATAAGTACTGCAAGATGAACCTCAAGTTCCCGCGCGTCGCCGACCAGGCCGGCGGCGGGGTCTGCGGGCTCGCGTCGGGCGTCCTCTCGGGCGGCATGCTGCTGATGGGGGCGGGCTTCCTCATGCCCGGGGACATCATGGGCTATCAGCCCTACACGATGGTCCGCAATACCGTGGACAGCAACGAAGAAGGCCAGCTCTGGACCGTCACGCGTATCGATCAATGGACCGGCAGCTTCTTCACGATGATCTCGACGGGCTCGATGAAGCCTTGGAGCGGCACCTCGCTGGCGTACTACAAGTCCGACATCGCCGCCCGCGCCCAGATCCACCACCTCACCAACGACCCCAACCAGTCCAAGGCTTCGCCGCCCGCGTCGGTCGACCTACTCACCGCGCAGGTCGTCGACCCGTACGACTACATCGACATGGTCGTCTTCGCCAGCCTTGATGCGCTCGTCAACCCCGACCAGATCGACATCGAAGCGATCCACTGGGACACCCCCGAGGAAGACCGCGATATCTACGGCGGGCACATCATCGACGGGATCATCAAGGAGTTTGAAGACCGGCGTGAGGTCTACAACAGCCTGTCCCGTGACGAGCAGAACGAAGACACCCGGCCGACCGCCGTCTTTAACATCAACGCGATCGCAGTCCTGGCAGACAAGTTCAAAGTGCCCGACCGCAACTCGAACGAAACGCGCGGCAGGCCGACCACGACTGCGCCATCCGGCGGTGATGCCGCCGGGGGGCGTGGGGGCGCTCGCGCGGTGGACGGAGGAGACGACCCGTCCGGCACCGAGGGCGAGGACGAGGCGTCGTCCGAAGCCGAGTCCCCGTCGAGCGGGATGCCGCTCACGGACCTGGTGTCGTTTTTCGACCAAGTGATCGAGAAGCAGATCCAGCCGACGGTTGACGCCCTTGAGGCGCGGCTCGGCGGTGCCGGGCAGGTGGTGATCGTGGACACCCAGTGGTTCAAAAAGCCGCCGGGCAGCTTCGACAGCGACGGCTGGCTCCGTGTCGCGATCCCGTCGGTCCGCCTGATCAGCCAGCGTGACGTGGACGGGTCGATCGAGATTGATGCCGCCCCGCCGGTCGCCTACTCGCTGGAAGTCAATCAGAACACCGGCGAGCGTATCTACGTCGACCTGGTGTCGCAGAACTACTTCAACGCCTTCGCGCAGGTCGATGCGGTGAAGATGGGCTGGGTGTTTGTGGTGCCCCCGGGCCACAAGGCGTTCCGTTTTGAAGTCCGCCAGCTCGGCTTCGACCTTGAGGGCCCGATGGCCGCCGCCGATACCGCCGCGCCGGATGCAGACGCCGCCTTCTGGAACGGCATCGCGACGCTGGGTGCGATCGACGTCAAGCCCGAGGCCGCGCCGCCCGACGGTATCCAGATCGGCACCACCGGCGCGGTGGCCGAGTTGGGCGAGCGTTTGCCACGGTCGATCAGCCCCAACAACGCGACGGGGATCACGCCTGACAAGGACGACGACCCGTGGACAGCCTTCAGCGGCAGCGATGGGAACATCCAGGAAGGTAGCCGAGGTGGTCGGCGTTCGCAGATGCGCGCGGTGACCGTCGCCAGCGGTGCCCGCCTGATTCGTGTGGTCCTCACGCCCGAGGCCGACAACAAGCTGCTCGCCGAGGCACGCCAGGGCAACCTCGCCATGGCACTCCGCGACTCCACCGGCGCGCACCACGGCCCGATCGGCTTTGTGCTCTACCGGGCCAGCAAGTCGATGAACGTGCGGCTGCGGCCGCGCACCGAGATCACCGCCGGCGACCTCCCGACCGTCGGGGCCGGCGACGAACTCACGATCTACTTCCAGGTCCCCGTCGGTGTCACCGTCACCGGGCTCGTGCTTGGCGAGACCACCGGCGATCAGATCGAGTTCGCCCAGCAGATCACCGCGGAAGCTCAGTAAACGCGTCAAGCAATTTCAGTTGCCCCACACAGCGCCCGCTCAATGCGGGCGCTGTTTTTTGCGGCGGGGGTCCGGCTATACTCGCCCCATGCCTGAATCATTCGAATCCAAGCGTGTCACCGTCATGGGCCTGGGCCGGTTTGGCGGGGGGGTGGGTGTGGCGCGCTTCCTTGCGCAGCGCGGCGCGGACGTGCTTGTGACCGACCGCGAGCCTGCCGACAAGCTGGCCGAGAGTATCGCCAAGCTCCAGCCGTTGATCGACGCGGGGCAGGTGACGCTGCGCCTGGGCGAACACAACGTCAGCGACTTCACGACGTGTGACCTGGTCGTGGTCAACCCGGCCGTGCCGCCGGGCAACCGCTTCGTCCGCGCGGCCCAGGCGGCGGGCGTCCCGGTGACGACGGAGATCCGGCTGCTGGTCGAGCGCCTGCCCAACCGCCTGCGCACCATCGGCGTGACGGGCAGCGCGGGCAAGTCGACCGTCACGGCGATGATCGGTCATGTGCTGCGCAAGGTGTTCGCCGATTTCGGATTTCGGATTTCGGATTGCGGATTGGACGATGCCGGGGACCAGGGTTCCCACTATTCCTCCACCCATCCGAAATCCGAAATCCGAAATCCGAAATCCCCTCGGGTCTGGGTCGGCGGGAACATCGGCGGTTCACTGCTAGAGCGGGTGGATGCCATCGGGCCGGAGGACTGGGTGGTGTTGGAGCTGTCGAGCTTTATGCTCGAACGGCTGCGTGCGGATGAAGCCACGGGCTTCCCCGGCTGGTCGCCGCACATCGCCGTCGTGACGAACATCAGCGAGAACCACCTCGACTGGCACGGGTCGATGGCGGACTACGTCGCGGCAAAGTGGGTTCTATTCGACTATCAAGATACGCGCACCGATGTCCGCGTCATGGGCCCGGGTCTCCATCATCGGTTTCAGAAGCAGGCCAGCCATGGTTTTGAGGGGGCGATATCCACTCCCATCATGGGGTTTGTATACGGGCGGATCAGGGATAGCTTGATCATTCCTGGCAAGCACAACTGGCACAACGCGATGGCTGCCTTGCATGCGGTGTCTATCGCGACCGGCCACAAGATGCAAGAGATTGAGAATACTCTCGCCGACTTCCCCGGCCTGCCGCACCGGTTGGAGTTTGTGGGTGAGTACGACGGTGTGAAGTACTACAACGACAGCAAGTGCACGACGCCCGAGGCGGCGCGGCTGGCGGTGGAGGCGTTTGCGGAAACGGGGGGAGAAAAAGGGGTCGGGAGTCGGTTTACTGCCTGCCACAAGGCCACCCCCCCCCCCCCGCGAGTAAAACACGACCCCCCCCCTTTTTACCCCCCCGTTTCGCCAAACCCCCCCCCCCCAGCCCCGCCGCCGCGGGGGGGGGG